>JALHQU010000011.1:0-4852 GCA_022841795.1 Fimbriiglobus sp. | reverse complement strand
ACACGCCCACGGAAAACAGCCCGTACTCCGGCGTCAGGGCGCGCGGGGCGGGCGCCCCCCCGGCGGGGAACAACCCCGCCGGGCCCCCCCGCTCCCGGCTCGCCGGAAAATGCAGTCCCCGGCCGACCGACGCCACACCGGCTGCCCGCGGCGGCCCCCTCACCACACCCCCGGCCCGACCCAAGCGGCGGGCACACCCTCGACCCGAGGTGCGAGTCATGGCGGCGTTCCGAACCCTGAAGCGGTGGCTGGCCCCGGCGGTGGTGTCCGGGCTGGCGGTGACGGTGGCGGCGTGCGGCGGGCCGAAGTCCACCGGCGGGGTGGCCGCCGGCCCCGGCGGCCCGGCCGCCCCGGTGGAGGTGGGCAGCGCGCTGTACCCGGCCGAGAAGATGCCCCCGGCCCCCGCCCCGGCGGCCGGCGCCGAGCCGATCGTGCTGCCGCAGGCGATCATCCAGTTCGACGAGAAGATCACCCTGGCCGCGCAGGTGGACGGGGAGATCGAGATGATCGCCAAGCCGCTCGACCGCAACACCAAGTACGACCCGAAGGACCCGCAGTACCGCGGCCGGCTCATCCCCCGCCCGCGGGAGAAGACGTGGATGCACGTCCGCCTGATGGACGGCGACCCGATCCGCGAGGGGGAGGTGCTGGCGTTCCTGGACGACTCGCAGGTGGCGGTGCAGCTGCTCGGGCTGGAGAAGTCGCTGGAGACGGCGAAGGCGGCGGTCAAGGAGGGGGACGACAGCGTCAGCAAGACGCAGACGGCGGTGGACCTGTTCAAGGGGATTCCCAGCGCCGCCAAGTTGGAACTGATTCAGTACGAGGTGCAACTGGCCCGCACCAAGGTGGACCAGGGCCGCACCAAGGTGGACCTGGTGCGGTACGAGTCGGAGTACGCCGTCACCAAGGACAAGCGGGCGCGGCACTACATCCACAGCCCGGTGACCGGGCGGGTGGTTCGCATCGTGCAGTCCCCCGGCCAGTTCGTGAAGGCCGGCGAGCCGATGCTGGAGGTGCAGAACACCAGCCGGTTCCGGGTGGAGGCGAAGGTGGACCGGCAGGAGGCGGACCGGGTGAAGCAGTACACCCCGGTGCTGGTCGAGCCGGTCCGCTCGGCCAGCCCGGAGCCGTACACCGCCCGCCACCGCCAGGAGGTCACCGGCGTGGCTGTCACCGCCCACCCCGGCCGCCCGCTGGTGGTGTCCGCGTCGAACGACGGCACCGCCCTGGTGTGGGACGTGACCGGGCAGAAGCGGCAGCACGTGCTCCAGCACCCGTCCGGCACCGGGGTGCGGTGCGTGGCCGCCACCGCCAAGGCGAAGGACGCCCCGCACCTGGTCGCCACCGGCGGGAGCGACGGCCGCATCCGCCTGTGGGACCTGTCCAACCCGGACAAGCTGCCGGAGAAGGAGGCCGCCGTATTCGACGACGCGCACGCCCAGGCGGCCACCGCCGCCGCGTTCAGCCCGGACGGCCGGTACCTGGCCACCGCCGCCGGCCGGGACGTGTTCGTGTGGGACGTGGCCGCCCGCAAGAAGAAGTACGCCCTGCCGCCCGAGCACAAGGACGACGTGAAGGCGCTGCGGTTCACCCCGCAGGGCACGCTCGTCACGGTGTGCCGGGACAAAGCGGTGCGGGTGTGGGCGGTGGGCACCGACGGGGCGAACGTGAGCCGCCCGCTGGACCACCGCTCCGGGGCGGTGGACGTGCTGGGCGTGAGCGCCGACGGCGGGCGGGTGCTGTTCGACCAGGAGCCGTCGCGGGTGGACGTGGTGGCGCTGGCCGACGGCCGCACCGCCGGCAGCCTGATGAACGGCGGCGGGCTGCGGTTCGCCGGCCTGGCCCTGTTCAGCGCGGACGACCAGTTCGTACTCACCGCCGCCGGGGACGCGGAGGCGAAGGGGGAGATGCAGCTGTGGGCGGTGCCGCCCAGCGGCCGCGGGTCGGAGCGGCGGCGGCTGGTGACGCAGGGGCGGGCGGCGGTCACGTGTGCCGCGTTCAGCCCGGACCCGGCGCACAAGTTCGTGGCCGTCGGCACCCAGACCGGGGTGGTGCACTTCTGGCTGCTGCCCGACCCGGCCGAGCAGTCGGGCCTGCGGGGGCGGGTGGTGTCGGTGCTGCCGAACGACGCCCGCACCGCCCAGGTGCGGGTGGAGGTGGAGAACCCGGACGGCAAGCTGACCGAACTGCTGCAAGACCGCGGGGCGGCCACCGTCATCATCGACCCGACGGCCAAGCCGGAGCCGCCGACCCTGCCCGTGCAGCCGACCGAGCCGCCGCTCCTGCGGCCGGTGCCCGGCGGGGCCGGGCTGAATTTGCCGCCGCTGCCGGGCGAGGCGACGCCGGCCGGCGGCGCCGGGGGCGGAAGTAACAAGTGACAAGGAGCAAGTAAGAAGTCCGGAGTGTTGGCGGGGGCAGTCGGTTCTGCCCCCCGCCACCCGCTCCGGCCTTCCGCTCATCCCGTGTTCTCTTCTCTTGTTCCTTGTCCCTTTTCCCTTGTTACTTGCTCATGGTCACCACCCACGACGGCCCGGTCGAACGCCGCAAGCAGGTGCGGCTGAAGGTCCGCCCGGATCTACAGCACGTCGAGCAGCGGTACGAGGGCAAGCGGTTCCACGTGGTCAAGGACCCGGTGTGCCTGCGGTACTACCGGTTCAACCAGCAGGAGTACTTCGTCTTCCGCCTGTTCGACGGCACCCACTCGATGGAGGACGTGCGGACGCGGTTCGAGGACGAGTTCAAGCCGCACCGGCTGGAGTTCCAGGACCTGGAAGGGTTCGCCCGCCAGCTCGTCACCGCCGGGCTGGTGCAGCACGAGCAGGCGGGCACCGGCAAGCACCTGTTCCAGCGGCGGGCGAAGCAGCGGCGGATGCAGCGGTTCGCCGCCCTGTCGAACATCCTGTACTACAAGATCCCGATCTTCGACCCGGACCGGCTGCTGACGTGGATGTACCAGTTCCTGTGGTGGATCTTCACCCCCTGGTTCTTCGCCGCCAGCATCGGGCTGATGCTGGCCGCCGTGTTCCAGGTGCTCGTCCACTTCCAGACGTTCTACGACAAGATGCCGCGGTACGAGGAGTTCTTCGCGTACCAGACGGTGCTGTACATGTGGCTCAGCCTGGGCGTGGTGAAGGTGATCCACGAGTTCGGGCACGGGCTGAGCTGTAAGGCGTTCAAGGGCGAGTGCCACGAGATGGGCGTCTTGCTCATGTGCTTCAGCCCGGCCCTGTACGCGAACGTGACCGACGCCTGGACGGTGGCGGACAAGTGGAAGCGGATCATCATCAGCTTCGCCGGCATCTACGTCGAGCTGGTGATCGCCTCGATCGCCACGTTCGTGTGGTGGTACACCCCGCACCTGCCGGTGGTGAACAACATCGCCATGTGCCTGATGGTGCTGTGCAGCGTGAGCACGGTCATGTTCAACGCCAACCCGCTCATGCGGTTCGACGGGTACTACATGCTGGCCGACTGGCTGGAGATCCCCAACCTGCGGGACCGGGCGAACAAGTTCCTGAACAACCTGTTCCTGAGCAAGTGCCTGGGCGTCGAGACCCCGCCCGACCCGTACATGGCGCCCAGCCGCAAGTGGCTGTTCGTCGCCTACGCCGCCGGCAGTTGGGTGTACCGCTGGGTGATCACGTTCAGCATCATCTGGTTCCTGTCCGACTTCCTCAACCCGAAGCTGAAGGTGCTCAGCCGGATGCTGGCGGTGATGTCCCTGGCGTCGCTGTTCATCTGGCCGGTGTTCCGCATCGTGAAAAACATCCGCCAACGCGGGAGGCTGCCCGACATGAAGAAGAACCGCGTGTACATCACCCTCGGGGTGGCGGCGGGGCTGCTGCTGGCGTTCGTGTTCCTGCCGCTGCCCATCAGCCGGGTGCGGGAGGCCGGGCTGACCGCCCTGGACCCGGCGCACGCCACCCCGCTCGGCCCGGCCGAGCCGGCGGTGCTCACCCGCGTGGCGGTGGTGGAGGGGCAGGACGTGCGGGCCGGCCAACTGCTGGCCGAGTTCACCAGCCCGCGGCTGGCCGAGGAACTCGGCCGCAAGCAGGCCGACTACGAGGCGGCCGTCGCCCGCCGCGACAACCTCCGCACCCAGGCGGCGGAGGTCGGCGGGCGGGACACGACCGGCCAGTTGAAGCAGCAGGCGGAGGAGGTGGAGACGCAGGTCCGCGGGCTGGAGGTCGAGCTGGCCGCCCTGCGGCAGCGGATGGCCGACGCCCGCACCCTCACCACCCCGGTCGGCGGGTTCGCCATGGGCGTGCCGCGGTCGTCCGACGTGGGCAAGCTGTACGACCGCAACTTCCAGGAGGCCCGGCCGGTGCTCACCGTCGGCGACCCGACCAAACTGGTGGTCCGCCTGCCGGTCACCTCGCTCGACTACCGGCTGCTCCAGGAAGACCTGCCGCGGGGCGGGGAGCTGGAGGCGGCGGTGTACGTCACCGGGCGGACGGACCAGGTGTTCAAGGCGCGGGTGCGGACCCTGCCGGCGGCGGACACCAAGAGCCTGCCGCCGCAGTTGACGCAGCGGGGCGGCGGGCCGATCGCCGTGCAGCAGTCCGGGGAGGAGGGGAAGGATGCCACCCCGGTCGGCCAGGTGTACCTGGTGGAGGTGGAACTGCTGGACCCGGACACCAGCGTGCGGCCGGGCACGCGGGTGCAGGTGAAGGTGTACTGCAAGTGGCGGAGCGGGGCGTGGTGGGTGAAGCGGAAGCTGGCCGAAGCGCTCGATATCGGGCTGTACCAGTGACGTGAGCCGGGTTTTTGGCGAGCCGGGAGCGGGTTTGGCGAGCCGGGAGCGTGAGCGACCGGAGGATTTCACACCCTCCGGTCGCTCACGCTCCCGGCT
>JALHQU010000010.1 GCA_022841795.1 Fimbriiglobus sp. | reverse complement strand
GGTGATCCTGGTGGCGGTGGCTCGCAAACTGGTGGTCATCCTCAACGCCATCCTCCGGGACTTGGCCGCCGGACGAAAACAGCCCGCCCACGCTTGACAAACAACACAGTCACTCCCCGTTGGGGAGGGGTGGGTGTGGTTGGTTGTTCAACGACGCTTGCTGAGGGAGCCGTTCCCAACACCCCTCCCCGGCGGGGAGAGGTCTCCAAGGGAACGCAGTTCCCCGGCGGGGGTAGGGTCTTCAACAAACTGAGGGCACACTCACGTCACTCGGCCTTCCGTCGGTCCCCCGCCCGCCGGTATAACTTCGGCTTCGTCCGGGCAGGGAGGCGCGGCCGTGAGCGGGCGTTGGTTCGCGGTGGGGCTGGCGGGGCTGTTCGTGCTGTACACCAGCCTGGCCGGGCGGCTGCCGGTGCTGGACGACGAGCTGTACTACTGGTGCTGGTCGAAGGACCTGCAGCTCAGCTACTACGACCACCCGCCGATGACCGCCCTGATGATCCGGGCGAGCACCGCCGTGTTCGGCGATACCGTCCTCGGGGTGCGGTTCCCGGCGTGCGTGGCCGCGGCCGTCGTCCTCGGGGTGATCGGCTGGCTCACCCGCCCACGGGCGGTGCTGTTCGGCACCGTGTTCACCCCGCTGTTCACGTTTGGGGCCGTCATGGTCACCCCGGACACCCCGCTGCTGCTGTTCTGGTCGTTGTACCTGGCGTGGCTGGTGGTGGTGCATCGGCGGCTGACGCCAACTGCGGAACACGGGGACAGGCACATTTCCGGCACAGGCTTCCGACAGGGGTTGCCCGCCGCGGAAATGAGCCAGTCCCCACCCCTGTGGTTGTGGATGGTCGGCGGGGTGCTGCTCGGGTGCGGCATCCTGGGCAAGTACACGTCCGGGCTGGCGGTGCCGGCCGGGTGCGCCAGCTTCCTGCTGCTCGGCGTCGGCTCGCTCCGCCGGTGGGCAATCGGGTACGCCGCACACCTCGCGGTGGCGTTCGTGGTGTCGTCGCCCATCCTCATTTACAACTGGCGGGCGGACTTCGCCCCGCTGCTGTACCAGTGGCGGCACGCGGCGGCGGCGGACGAGCCGGGGCTGAAGGCGGTGGGCGAGTTCCTCGGCGTGCAGGTGCTGCTCACCGGCACCCTGCCGCTGGTGCTGCTGCCGTGGGTGGGGTGGCGGTGCCGCACGCTGGTCGCCGACCCGCGGCTGCGGGTGTGCGTATGCCTGTACGCGCTGCCGCTGGCGTTCTTCACCTGGAAGTCGTCCCGCGGGCCGCTGGAGGGGAACTGGGCGCTGGTCAGCTACCTGGCGTTCTGGCCGCTCGCCGCCGCGTGGTTCGTCGCGCTGCGGGGGATGAACTGGAAGTGGCGGTGGTTCTGGGTGTGGGGCGGGCGGCTGGCGTTCGCCATCCCGGCGGGGTGCGTGGCCGTCCTCGGCGCTCACCTCGTCCACCCGCTGCCGGTGCTGCCCGTCCACAACGACCGCGTCACCCGCCAGTACCATCGGTTCGACATGGCCGCGGCGGTGGCCGACTATCTGAAAGACCACCCGGACCACCCGCCGGTGTTCACCGACACTTACCAGAACGTGGCCCTGCTGCGGTTCCACGGGATTCACGCCCGGCAGGAGGAGGGGGTCCACCGGCCGAGCCACTTCACCCAACTGCCCGAGCGGATGCGGGACCACCCGGCGGTGCTGTACTTCAGCAACGGGCCGCTGGAAGAGAAGGAGGACGACCGCAAGGTGAAGGGGTCGTTCGCCGGGCACACGGCCGGGTTCGAGCGGCGGCTGATCGCCGAGTTTCCGATCGCGTTTCGGGGCGAAACCTACGACACCTATAAACTATGGTGTTATCAGAAACCGACCCCCCGCCCGCCCGACTCGCATCCGGCCGGCGGGGTGTTTTCATCCCGCAAATAACAACCGCCCCCTCCCCATGCCCCGCCGACCGTACAAGCCGCTCCCGCTGCCCGAACAGCACGTCGCCGACCCGTCCGCCCTCGCCGCTTGCGTCGATCACCTGAGCCGGCACACGCTGGTCGGGTTCGACACCGAGTTCGTGGGCGAGGACTCGTACCGCCCGGACCTGTGCCTGATCCAGGTGTCCACCGCCGAGCGGCTGTTCCTCATCGACCCGTTCGAGAGCGGCCCGCTCCAACCGTTCTGGGAGTTGCTGCACGATCCGGCTCGCACGGTCATCGTCCACGCCGGGCGGGAGGAGGTGCGGCTCAGCCGGTTCCAGTCCGGCCACCCGCCGGCCGCCCTGTTCGACATGCAGATCGCCGCCGGGCTGATCGGCCTGACCTACCCGATCGGGTACGCCGGGCTGGTGCAGACGGTACTCGGCAGCCGGCTGAACAAGGGCGACACGCTGAGCGACTGGCGGCGGCGGCCGCTATCGGACTCGCAGATCCGGTACGCCTACGACGACGTGCGGTACCTGATCCCGGCCTACGAAAAAGTCCACAAGCGGCTGACCCAGTACGACCGGCTGGGGTGGGCGGCGGACGAGTTCCGCGAGTTCATCGGGCGGGCGACGGCGGCGGACGTGAGCGAGGACCGCTGGCGGCGGGTGAAGGGGAGCGGCGGGCTGGGGCGGCGGGAACTGGCGGTGGTGAAGGCGGTGTACGAGTGGCGGGACGGGGTGGCCGAGCGGCGGAACCGCCCGGCCCGCACGGTCATGCGGGACGACGTGCTGGTGGAGGTGGCCCGCCGCGGGGCGCGGGCGCCGGACGACCTGCACGACCTCCGCGGCATCCCGCGGGGGGAGGCGGAGGCGATCACCCGGGCGGTGCGGGCGGCCAACGCCCTGCCGCTGTCCCAGTGCCCGCCGCGGGTGATGTCCGAGCAGGACCCGCCGCAGGTGGCCGTCCTCGGGTCGCTGCTGAACGTGGTGCTGACGGACGTGTGCGAGCGGCTGCGGCTGGCCCAGAGCCTGGTGTGTTCGATGCAGGACCTGAAAGACCTGGTGCGGGCGCGGCAGCCGGGCGGGGAGCTGCCGGGCGACTCGCCGTTCCGCACCGGCTGGCGGCAGCAGGTGATCCTGCCGCACCTGGAGCGGGTGCTGGACGGCAACCTGATGGTGCGGGTGACCAACTCGCAGACCCCCGCCCCGCTGGAGTACATCGAGCCGATCGCGGACGCGGAGGAGGAGGAAGGGGCGGTGTAATCAGCTCTTCGCCGCGACCAACGGGGCGGTGTTTCTTCACGCGAGCCGTCTCGATCGCTCTGCCCGAGTTTACGACCAGTCCTCCGTTTGTGTCTACAGGCCCGAAGGGCCGGTCTCCCTCAGCCCAGGGCAAGCGAGGCGGAGCCGAGCGTCGCCCTGGGTCGAGAACACCCCCGGAACAAGGCCTGAAGGGCCGCCCTACCGCGTTGCCTCCGACATGCCACAATCCCTGTCCCGCGTCCTGGTTCATCTCATTTTCAGCACCAAGAACCGTGAGCCGGTGCTTTCGCCCGCGATCCGGGATGAACTGTTCCCGTACCTGGCCGTCGTGTTGAGCAACGACGGCTGCCCGCCCGTCCGCGTCGGCGGGGTGGCGGACCACGTCCACCTGCTGTTCGGGCTGTCCCGCACCCGGAGCATCGCCGATGTGGTCGAGAACGTGAAAACCAGTTCGTCCAAGTGGGTCAAGACCCGCGGTCCGGTTCTCGCGCACTTCCATTGGCAGTGCGGGTACGGGGCGTTCTCGGTCAGCTCGTCGAACGCCGACGCGGTGGCCGAGTACATCGCACGGCAGGAGGAACACCACCGCACGCGAACGTTCCAGGACGAGTACCGCGAGTTCCTGGCGCGGCACGAGGTGGAGTACGACGAGCGGTACGTGTGGGACTGATTGGTAGGGCGGCCCTTCGGGCCTCATTCCGGTGGATCGGTTTCCCAGGGCGACGCTCGGCTTCGCCTCGCTTGCCCTGGGCTAAGGGAGACCGGCCCTTCGGGCCTAAAAACGGGCTTCTTATGTCGGGGGCCGGGCGCAGATGTGAGGACGGCAAGACGCCAACTGTGGATCGCGGCCGAACGCCCCCCCCACGGGTCACTGCCAGGATCGCACGGTATACTCACCTCTGTCCCCGCCCCGCGAGCCGATCGATGGCCACGATCCTGAAGTGCCCGAACCCGGGCTGCCCGTTCCAGTTTGACGCCTCGCGGGTGCCGCCGGGCGCGGTCATCGCCTGCCCGCAGTGCCGGTTCACGTTCACCCTCAACCCGACCGTCGCCACGACACCCGGAGCGCCGCCGGCCGCTCCCCCCAACTCGTTGGAGTCGGCTGACTCCTCCCCTCGTCGACGCAAGGTGATCGACCGCTCCGGGCCGAAGGGCGCGACCTCGTACACCAGCATTCTTCTCGCGCTGATGGTGGTCGGGACGGTGGCGCTGGTCGGCGGGGCGGTCGCCGGCGCCGGCTACCTGCTCGGCTGGTTCCAGCCGGCTAACTCCACCGTGGCCGCCGGTGGGCTGACGTTCGACGAGTACGGCATCGGCTTCCCCAAGCCGCCGGACGGGTGGAACCGGGACGAGACCGCCCGCGCCGCGCTCGGGGTGAACCTGTTCGCGTACCGCACGCCGGCGGCCGACGGCGACGGGTGGGTGGCGGCCGACGCCCGGCGGTTCACCTCGGCGGCGCGGGCGAGCGAGCTGCGGCCGGCGGTGAACGAGAAACTCCGCAAGCAGTTCGACGAGTTGGATGAGGACCTGACCGGCGAGGAGGTGCAGTTCCTCGGCCAGCCCGGCGAGCGGTTCCAGTTCCGCGGCATCCACAAGGACACGAAGGCGCAGTGCAAGGGCGAGGTGTTCGCGTGCGTGGCGAAGACCTACGCCTACTGGGTGTACGCCTGGGCGCCGGAAGCCGAGTACGACAAGCTGGCCCCGGCGTTCGAGGCGTTCCGCAACGGCATCAAGGTGCAGGGGACGGCCAGTAAGGGCGGGTTCACCCCGCCGCCGCCGACCGACGGCCGCATGTTCCGCACCAAGAGCGGGCTGTTCACCCTGACCGACGCCGAGAAGTTGTGGACCCAGAAGCAGGACCCGACCAGCCAGGACAAGGACGCCGAGCTGTGGCTGCGGGGCACCGGCAAGTCGGCGTCCACCGGCCAGCCGACGACGGACAAGGCGGAGCTGGTGGTGGCGGTGCTGCCGCCGGACGGCGAGGCGAAGACGCAGGCGCAGGCGCACATCCTGAAGCAGGTAATCGAAGGGGCGACGGTGCAGGAACTGCAAGGTGACCCGACCGGCGACGCCCCGCCCGGCGGGGAGGTGAAGGTGTCCGATTCGGTCACCCGGCTGAAGCTGACGTACCCGGACGGGCCGACGGCGAACAAGTTGGTGGCGTTTCGCACGGTGGACGTGGGCGGCAAGCGGGTGGTGGCCTACGCCCACTGCCCGCTGAAGCAGGCGAACTACTGGGAGCAGCGGCTGATGCACATCGTCGGCACGCTGACGGCGGGGAGGTGAGCGGTCAGCCGGCCCAGTTTTCGATCTTCAGGTTCGGAATGGGCTGGAAGTCCTTCAGGTTCCGGGTGACGAGCGTGGCGTCGTGGGCTAGCGCGACGCACGCGATGAGCAGGTCTTTGCGCTTGGGTTTCTTCACTTTCTTGTTCGCCAGCAGGCGATCGAAGATGGCGGACGCCGCCGGAGTCACGGGCAACACCGGGAACTTCGCCAGCTCGATTTCGGTCTGGACCAACCGCTCGTAAGCCCGAAGCCAAGCGACGCCGTCGTCCGCTTTGATCACCGCCTCGAACCGGCCGCCGAGTACCTCCATCCGGTTGACGACGGTGATGACGAACGGTCCCTCGCTCGCCTTCCGCCGGGCGGTCGTGGAGGTGGGTTCGTGTTCCCGGAAGAGCAGACTGAGGGTGTCGGTGTCGAGGGCGAACATCACGGCTTACCTCCAACCGGGTCGGCGCGGCGCTGCCGGTAGATCTCTTCGACCATCGCGGGCAGGGTGTCGTCGTCTTTGAACGCCCCGATCGCGCTCAACTGCCGCTGGTTGAGCGGGGGCGGTTGTGCGGTGCCGAGCCAATCAATCAGAGCCTGCCGGGAGAACCGCCACTCGCCACCGACCCGTCGGCCCGGCACCCGCCCGGCCTCGGCGTCCGCCCGCAGCCCAGCCTCCGGCACCCGGAGGTAGGCCGCCGCCTCCGCCAGCGTCAGCACTTCCGTCGGGGGCAGGGCGACACCGTTCGCCCCCGCCTTCGGTTTCGGCTTGGATTTCGTCGCCATGTGTCAGTCCCCATGCGGGTGTGAGACGGCCGGGGCGACCGGCGGGTTCAGCAGGCTGCGGGCGAGCACCTCCTTCGCCTTGTCGAACTCCGGCTGCCAGATGATCTCCGGCTTGCCGTGCTTCATGCAGTCGCGGATTTTTTCGAGCGTGTTCTTCGCCATGTGCGGGCAGGCGTTGCACGCGCAGGTGATGCCCGGCACGCCGATGTACTTGTGCTGCTTGAACCGGCTTTCGAGCTGCCACATCATGTTCGGCTCGGTGGCCACCAGGAACGTGGTCGGCGTGCCGATCGCCCCGACGTGCTTGATCATCGCCTCGGTGCCGCCGATGTAGTCGGCGTGTTCCAGGATGTTCTTCGGGCACTCCGGGTGGGCGATGGTCTGGCTGTCCGGGTACTTCCGCTTCAGCTTCACCAGGTCGTGGACGCTGAAGATCTCGTGGACCATGCACGACCCGTTCCACAGGATCATCTGCCGGCCGGTCACCTCTTGGAGGTACCGCCCGAGGTGCTGGTCCGGCACGAACAGAATTTCGTGGTCCGCCGGCACCTTGTTCCGCACCACGTCCTCGGCGTTCCCGCTGGTGACGATCCAGTCGGACAGCGCCTTCACCTTGGCGCTGCTGTTGATGTACGTGACCGTCTGGAACTTCCGCCCGTTCTCCCGCAGCATCTCCTGGTAGCGGGCCAGCTTGTCCGGCGGGCACGAATCGACCAGCGAACACCCGGCGGACGTGTCCGGCAGCAGCACCGTCTTCGCCGGGTTGAGCATCTTGGCCGTCTCGGCCATGAACAGCACCCCGCAGAACACGATGACGGGGGTGTCCACCTTCGTCGCTTCGCGGGCCAGCTTCAGGCTGTCGCCGGTGATGTCGGCCAGCGCCTGAATTTCGCCCTCCTGGTAGTAGTGGGCGAGGATGGTGGCGCCGATTTTCTGCTTCAGGTCGAGGATTTCGGCCGAGATGTCGTCGAGAACGGTAGGCATGGTCCGGCTCCCTTGTTTTTTCCGTGGCGGAGGGAAAACCCACACGAGTTCGTCATCGGAATCTTATGCCACCGGCCGGGCCGCACCAACGAGGGGAGGTGATTCGGTCGGCGAGGGTTTGCTCGCCCGACGCGGGAGCGAGGACCGAGCCTGGTCCTCGCTCCCGCGTCGGGCGAACGGAGATGCGGTGTGCGGGAACGCGACGGGGAGGCGCTACTTCGTCGCGGGGATCTGCCCGCCTGTCGGCTGGACGGGCGGGCCGGCCGGCAGGGCGTTCCCCCGCTGGTAGGTGATGTGCCACTCGGTCAGGTCGCGGCTGGTGGTGGTGAGGGTGGAGGTCTGCTTCTGAGCCGGCAGAAAGGGGATGTGCGAGTGGACGGTCGGCTCGGTCTGGGTGTTCGTCAGGTTCGTCGTCTCCTGCCCGGTCACCACCTCCTTCTCCTCCACCACCCGGTACCCCGGCCCGACGTGCGCCTTCATCAGCTCGTCGGCCTTCTCGCGGTTCCAGCTGTTGTCGGCGGGCATGGCGATGACCCCGCCATCGCCGTCCTTGTGGATGTACCGCGCGGTCCCACACCCGGCCGCGGCCAGCGCCAGTACGGCGCAGAGCAAACCCTGCTTCTTCATGGGCAAGACCCTCCCCCAAGAGTCGGCCGGGGGAATAACGTCGGTCAGCGGACGTGTAAAGGGGAGGTTGGCGATGGTGACTGGCGGCATCACCGCCGAAGCCGACGTTAGCCCGACGCGCGAGCGAGGGGCAAGCCAGTCACGCTAGAGGTGGTCCGCCCCTCGCTCGTGCGTCGGGCTAACCGTCCACCTCCGGGGCAAACCCCCGCCGCAGGGTGTTCTCGGTGATCGTCCGCGGGACGACGAACTGGAGCAGGTAGTCCGGGCCGCCGGCCTTGCTGCCGATGCCACTCATCTTGAACCCGCCGAACGGCTGGCGGTGGACCAGCGCCCCGGTACACTTGCGGTTCACGTACAGGTTGCCCACCCGGAACCGCCGCTTCACCTGCTGGATGTTCGCCGGGCTGCGGCTGAACACCCCGCCGGTGAGCGCGTACTTGGTGCCGTTGGCGATCCGCAGGGCGTCGTCCAGGTCTTTCGCCTTCAGCACGCTCAGCACCGGGCCGAAGATCTCCTCCTGGGCGATGGTGGCGGTCTCGGGCACGTCGGCGAACACCGTCGGGCCGACGAAGAACCCCTCGTCCTTCAGCCCGCCGACGTCGTACTGGAACGCCAACTTCGCCTGCTGCTTGCCGCTGTCGATGAACTTGAGGATGCGGTCGCGGCTCTCGGCGTCGATCACCGGACCGAGCGAGCAGCCGGGGGATTCGGCCGCACTCACCGTGAGCGACTTGGTGGCCTCGATCACCCGTTCGAGGAACTTGTCGTAGATGCCGGCCAGCACGATCGCCCGGCTGCCGGCCGAACACTTCTGCCCGCCGTACCCGAACGCCGAATCGACCACCCCCTTCACCGCCTCGTCCAGGTCGGCGTCGGCGTCCACGATCACCGCGTTCTTCCCGCCCATCTCGGCGATCACCCGCTTGACGAACTGCTGCCCGCCGCCGGTGCGGCTGGCCTGCTCGTTGATGAGCAGCGCCACCTTGAGCGAGCCGGTGAACGCGATCAGCGCCACCTCCGGGTGGTTCACCAGCACCGGCCCGACCTCCTCGCCCTCGCCGGGCAGGAAGTTCACCACCCCCGCCGGCACCCCCGCCTGCTGGAAGCACTCCATCAGCTTCGCGCCGATCACCCCGCTCTGCTCGGCCGGCTTCATCACCACCGTGTTGCCGGTGACGACGGCCGCCGCCGCCATGCCGCATAGGATGGCGAGCGGGAAGTTCCACGGGGCGATGACCGCCGCCACCCCGCGGGGTTCGTAGAAGTAGGCGTTCTCCTCGCCGGGCACGTCCACGTCCTGGGTGTGCCACATCTTCTCGGCTTCGAGTGCGTAGTAGTCGCAGAAGTCGATGGCCTCGGCCACGTCCGCGTCCGACTCCCGCCACGGCTTGCCGGTCTCCAGCACGATCCACGCGGACAACTCGAACCGGCGGTACCGCATCACGTCGGCGGTGCGGCGGAGCAGGGCGGCGCGGTCGCTCACCGGCGTGTCTCGCCACTTGTCGAACGCCTTCGCCGCCGACGCGATGGCCTGTTCCGCCTGCTTCGCCGTCGCCTTGCCCGTGCGGCCGATCAGTTCGGACTTCTTCGACGGGTTCACGCTGTCGATGAACGCGGTCGTCGCCACCGCCACGTTGTCGATCACCACCGGGTACGTCTGCCCGAGTTGGGTGCGGACCGATCTCAGCGCCGCCGCCATCTTCTCGCGGCTCTCGGCGCGGCTGAAGTCGGCCAGCGGTTCGTTCTGAAATTGACCGCCGACGGCCGGCTGTCCGGCGGCTTTAGGCAGGTGTTCCCCGTTGGCGGATGCGGACATGGCTTTCTCGTGGGGCACGTTTTCAACGTGCCGGGTTGAAGGCACGTTGAAAACGTGCCCCACGGCGGACGGGTTGCGGAGCAACTGCTCCTCCGACAGCCCTTCGGCGAACCCCTGGCGCAGGAACGAGTCGTTCGACGTGTTCTCCAGCAGTCGGCGGACGAGGTACGCCATGCCGGGCAGCAGTTGGCCGTAGGGGGTGTAGATCCGCACCCGCCGGCCGAGCGACTTGAGCACGGTCTTGATCGGGTCGGCCATGCCGTACAGCATCTGGAACTCGTACCTGTTCGGCGGCACGCCCAGTTCCTCGGCCACGGCCATGGCGTTGGCGATGCTGCGTATGTTGTGGCTGCCGAACGCCGGCACCAGCCACTGGTAGTTCTGCATCAGGAACCGGGTGCAGCGTTCGAAGCAGGCGTCCGACTGCCACTTCTGCGTCCACACCGGCACCGGCCAGTGGTTCTGGGCGGCGATCACCGTCTCGTAGTCCCAGTACGCCCCCTTCACCAAACGAATCCACACCGGGCACCTCCGCTCGTCCCGCGCCCAGTCGCGGAGCTTCCGCAGGTCGTCCTCGGTGTCCGTCAGGTATGCCTGGATGGCGATGCCGACGTGCGGCCAGTCGCGGAACTCGGGTTCGCTCAGGATGTCGCGGAAGATGCGGAGGGTCGTGTCCTTGAAGCTGTACTGCTCCATGTCGAAGTTGACGAACGCCCCGTTCTTCTTCGCCAGCGCCAGGATCGGCCGCAGGCGTGCCCGCACCGCGTGGCTCGTGCCGTCCGGGTCGATCGGGTCGAACTGGCTGAACAGGGCGGACAGCTTCACCGACACGTTCACCCGCGGGATCGGCCCGCGGTCGTCGCGGTCGATGGCCGGAATTTCAGGCGCGTTGTTGATGATCGGCGGCAGGCCGTGCAGCAGGTCGAAGTACTGTTGCTGAACGAGGTCGGCTTCGTGTTCGGTGATCGTCGCCTCGCCGAGCAGGTCGATGGTGAACGCCAGTTCCTTCCCCCGCATGCCCATCACCGCGTCGATCGCCTCCTGCACGTTCGACCCGGCGATGAACTTGCGGGCCATCCCCTCGGCGTTGCTCTTCGCCTGCTTCGCCAGCATCCGCCCGGCGAACCCGCTCTCCGGGATCAGCCCGATGCCCCGCCGCACCCACCACGGCAAACTCTGCTTCGCTTCGGTCAGGTACTCCCGCAGGTGCCGGCCCACCTCCCTCGGGTCGGTCAGGTACGGCAGGGTGTCCACGAACCGGAACAGTTGCACCTTCAGGGCCTCGTTGCCCATCGAGATGCCCATCAGCTTCTGGTCCCACCAGTCGCGGGTGAACAGGATCGGCCCGCCGCGGTCCAGCCGGCCGAAGATCTCCCGGCCGATGGCCTGCACGCGGGGTTCGGGGTCCGTCGGTAGCATAAACGGCACCGGGGGCCGGCATCCGGCCCGTCGTTGTATGTTATGTTTTAGCGTGACTGTGCGGCGTCCGCCCGCCACTCCTAGTGTACTCCTACGAACCGGCTTCGGGTCCGCCTCATGGCCATCGACAGAATCGGCAAGTTCACCGTCCTCGCCAACCTCGGCGCCGGCGCGAACAGCAGCATCCTCCGCATCCGCCGGGAGGACGACGGGCGGGAGTACGCGCTGAAGGTGGTGCCCATCGACGGGCCGGACGACAAGAAGTTCCTGGAGCAGGCGGAACACGAACTCCGCGTCGGGCAGCTGCTCGACCACCCGAACCTGGTGAAGGTGTACTGCCTGGAGCTGGAGAAGGGGCTGCTCGGCCTGGGGGCGGTGAAGAAGGCCAAGCTGCTGGTCGAGTTCGTCGCCGGGGACACGCTGGACAGGGCCAAGCTGATCAAGCCGGCGAAGCTGCTCCGCATCTACGAGCAGGTGGCCGGCGGGCTGGCGCACATGCACCGCCGCGGGGTGTACCACGCCGACCTGAAGCCGAACAACATCATGGTCGGCCGCGGCAGCCGGGCGAAGATCATCGACTACGGGCTGGCGTGGATCAAAGGCGAGCCGAAGGACCGGGTGCAGGGCACGCCCGAGTACATCGCCCCCGAGACGGCCGGGCACAAGCTGATCAACGAGCGGACGGACATTTTCAACCTGGGCGCCACCATGTACCGGCTGACCACGTTCAAGCTGCCGCCGTCGGTGCTGCCGACCGAGGGGGTGAAGGTGAAGGAGAAGCACTACAAGGAGCAGCTCAAGCCGGTGCTGGAGTTGGCCCCGAACACCCCGCCGCGGCTCGCCGAGCTGATTCACAAGTGCATGGAGTTCGACGCCAACCGCCGGCCGGAGACGATGAAGGAGGTTCACGACGCGCTGGTCGAGTTGGCCGACGAGGCCGAATCGAAGTTGTCGCCGGACGAGCTGGACGGGTGACGAGGTTTGAGCCGCTTGCGGCTTCGCCGCGGCGAAGCCGCAAGCGGCTCAAACCTGAACTCGTGAACCCTTCCCCGGTGGGCTGCCTCCATCCGCCATGACCAGGCACCAACTCCACGACGACGACATCTTCCTCATCCGCGGGTTCCTCACCCCGGACGAGTGCCGGCGGCACATCGACCTGACTGAGGCCGCTGGGTACGAGGACGCGCCGATCTCGTCCGGCCGCGGGTTCGTTATGGCCAAGAGCATCCGCAACAACGACCGGGTGATGATCGACGACCCGGCCTTGGCGGCAGAGTTGTTCGAGCGGGCGCGGCCGCTCCTGCCGCCGAACTTCCTGGTGTGGACGCCGGTCGCTCTGAACGAGCGGTTCCGTTACTACCGCTACAACCCCGGCCAGAAGTTCGAGTGGCACTTCGACGGGGCGTTCACCCGCGAGAACGGGGACAGCAGCAAACTCACGTTCATGGTGTATCTGAACGACGGGTTCGTCGGCGGGGAGACGGCGTTCAACCTGCGGCGGCTGGGGGCGGTGACGGATGCCGACGAGGTGCTGCGGGTGGTGCCGGAGGCGGGCACGGCGCTGGTGTTCCGGCACGACGTGCTGCACACCGGGGCGATGGTGTTGGAAGGCACCAAGTACGTGCTGCGGTCGGACGTGATGTTCCGCCACCCGGCGGCGGGTGGCTGACTGCTCTCCCGGCGCCGGATGTGGCGGTCGTGCCGGGGGCGTTCCGGCGGTCCGTCCGGAGAATAGCTTGATCCGGTCGCGTAAGATGGGTATCGGTAATGGATGGGGATTTCCCGCACGTCCGACCCGGAGCCGACCCGATGACCCACCCGCACCGCCGGACGTTCCTGGCGCTCGCCGCCACCGCACTGGGTGGGATGGCGTCCGCCCAACTGCCCGAGTCCCCGTTCCGCAACGTGGACCCGACCGCCCTGTCGCTCGACACCCTCACCCGCGACGGGGTGTGGACGCTGCACTTCGCGTACATGACCCCCCGTATCGCCACCGTGGACACCCCGGACAAGGGGAAGAAGACGGTGTGGTACATGCCGTACTACGTGTACAACAAGTCCGGCCAGCCGCGGACCATCTTCCCCGAGTTCGAGCTGGTGACGAAGGACCCGGACGGGGTGATGATGCGGTCGTACGACGAGCCGCAGCCGAGCGTGGTGGACGCGCTGCGGAAGCTGGAAGACCCGCTCGGCAAGCTGGACTACCAGACCACGATTTCCATCAGCAAGCTGAAGATCCCGGTGGCCAAGCCGGACACCTACCCGCAGTCGCAGGCGGTGCACGGGCTGGCGGTGTGGCTGGACGTGCCGGACAAGGCCAACCCGAACAACTTCAGCGTGTACGTCACCGGCTTGTCCAACGGGCTGGCGAAGAAGGAGACGGAGGACAAGGCCCGCGGGGAGACGAAGGTGGAGGTGAGCAAGAAAACGCTGAAGATCGACTTCCGCCGGCCGGTCGGCGGCAGCACCAACCGCTCCGACGACATCCGGGTGAACGAGAACAACGGCCTCGGGGCCGAGCAGTGGATCTACCGCGAGGCGAGCGTCACCACCCGCAAGGCCGGGGCCGAACTGAAGGGCGAGAAGAAGGACTGACGGCGTGCGGTTCTGGGTAGGTGCCGCCCGCCGGGCGGCGCTGACGCCGGCTGTGAGGAGCTATCGCATTCAGGCCCGAAGGGCCGGACTTCCTTAGCCCAGGGCAAGTGAGCCGCAGGCGAACGTCGCCCTGGGTTGGCGGACCAAACACCCAAGCCCCGAAGGGGCGCTCTTCGGTAGAGCGCCCCTTCGGGGCTTGTTCCGTTTCGCACTCGTGACCCAGGCCTGCGCTCGCTCCGCTCGCTCCGACCTGGGCTAAGGAAGTCCGGCCCTTCGGGCCTGAAAACTCCGGACAGTGCGATTCCGGATTCCGGCCCGACAGCCCAGCTCACACCCGGTCGCCGATCACCACCACCGGCTTGCCCAGCTCGCGGGTGAAGAGTACGAACCTGTGCCCCGACCCGCTCAGCTTCCACCGGCGGGTCGGGGGCAACTCGCCCGGCCAGCCGCGGTTTACCGGCGTCACCCGGCCCACGTCGAGCGACCGCACCGCCGCAATCACCTTCTTCTCGTCCGCCGGCACGACCGCGTCCACCCGGTAGGCGGTGGCGAATGGCGTCGGCTGGTGCGTGTCCCGCGTCAGCAGTTGCACGACGGCATCCACGAGGGTCGCGTCGAGTTGCTCGGCCAATAGCCGCGTCAGCCCGCTCCGCGTCACAGCCGGGTCGGGGTCATACAGGAACGCGGCGATCGGTTGGGGTTCGAGGTAGATGGGTCGCGAATCGGAGGCGAGCGAGTGCGGTGGCCCGGCGTGGTTTAGCAGCGTCGCCCGCCGCTCGGCCGTCCGCAACCCGCCCAGCCACAGCACACACTCCTTCAGCTCCCCGCCGACGGAAATGAACTCGGCCTCCCCGCCGAACGTCGCCAACTCGTCGAGCGGCACGCCGGGGGCGAGTTTGAACCCGACCGGGTGGCCGGGCGGCAGCCGCGTCAGCAACTCGGCCGGCGGGGGCAGGTAGTCGCGGACCGACAGGAAACGTCGGCCGTCGGCCCGCCGGCCGGGGTCGGCGAACGCGGCCGGCGTGTCGGGCAGCGGGTCGGTTAATAGGTCCGACTGCTGAACGCGAGCCTGCGTCCCGGCGTCGTGGGCGTCCAGGTTCGCCGCCGTCATCCGCACCCGCGCGTCGTCCCGATCAACGGCGATCACCTTCACCCCGGCCGCGGTCAGCCCGATCGAATCCCCGCCGATCCCACATCCCAGGTCGGCCACCGTCTCGAACCGCTTGAACCGCTCCGCCCGGTAGCGGGACACGACTTCCCCCGACGCCACCTCCAGCGCCTCGCGGGTGAAGTACATCCGGTCGGCTCGAGTGAACTTGGCCGCGGCCTTCGCCCGCAGGATCACCGTTTCAATCGCGGCGGCGGCCAGGTCGGTCGGGTACGACTTGCGGAGCCGGTTCACACACGACAGTAGCGTCGAATCAGTCGGTGCCAGTGCGGTCGCGTCGGCCAGTATACGCTGGCCGAGCGGGGAGAGCAGTGTGTCAAACGTGGCCGCGTCGATCATCGCCCGCTATTATCGGGCCGGCGGGTGTACTCGTACACCGCCGCCCCGCGGCCGGCGAACTCCCGCCCGCGGTCGCCGGCCTCGTCGAGGTACGCGCGGAGCAGCGTCACCTCGTCCTGGTGCGGGTGGCTGACCAGCAGCCACACGCGGGCGGCCGGCGGGAGCGCCCGCACCTCGTCACGGTATCGCAGCGGCTCACCGCGGTGCTCGCCGCCGAGGACGATCGCGTCCGATGGGATCGCCGAGTTGCGGTGGTAGAAGCGGAACGCCGGGCCGGTGCCGGCGTCCCCGCGGCCGTTGTACATGTACACCACGTCGCCGGGCTGCCACCACTCGGCGACGAACGCCAGCGCCTGCGGCAGGTCTTCGGCCCGCGGCGGGTTCTTCACCTGCGACACGGCAGCGGCGAGCGGGGCGACGACCACCACCCCGAGGAACAGCCCGCCGGCCGCGGCCGACCACTCGCTCAGCCGGTCCGCCACGGTCGTCGCCCCGCGGGCCACGAGCAGGACGGCGACCGGGGCGAGGAACAGCAGCAGCCGCCCGCAGAACGGGTAAGCGCGAGCCGCCGACGCCGCCAGCACCAGGATCAGCATCGCTCCAACCCAAGTCGTTTCGGCACGTCGGCCGTCGGACCACATCGCGATTCCGCCGACGCCGGCCAGCACCGCCGCCAACCCGTCCGCCTGGAGCAGCGACCCGCCGAACCCGCCGGCCGTGCCGAAGAAGTCCACCCCCCGCTCGACCACCCACGGCACCGCCGCCGCCGACCGCGGCAGGAAGTAGTCGGCCCAGTAGTCGGTCAGGTAGCCGCCGCCGAGCGAGTGCCGCAACTGCACCCAGCACAGCGCGGCGAAGCTGGCCCCCCACACCGCCGCACACGTCGCCGCCCGGCCGCGGTCGCCGCGGGTGAGCATCGCTACGACCAGTCCGCCGAGGACGAACACCGCCGGGTGCGACAGCCACACCGCCACAGCCCCGCCGACCAGCACGGCGAGGAACGGCCCGCGTTCGCTGCGGCCGCGGAGGAGGGGCGACGCGCCGGCCAGCAGTGCCACGGCCACCGCCGTGTCGGTCGAATACTGCTTGGCCTCCGCGGCGTAGCTGACAACAGCCGGGGAGACGGCGAACACGCACACGGCGAGGCGGGCGGCGGCGGGCGACAGCCACTCACGGGCGGCGAACGGGAACGCGAACAGCCCGAGAAGCGACCCGAGGAGCGGCACCAGCCGGAACGCCCACGGGGCGGCCCCGAACGTGGTCACGCTCAGCTTGGTGAGCAGCAGGAAGCCGAGCGGGGCGGTCTGGTTCGAGTCGAGCGGGCCGGCCAGCTCCGCCCACGACCGGGCTTCGACGTTCAGCGCCAGCATCGCCTCGTCGATCCACAGCGGGCGGTCGGACGTGATGGCGAGCAGGCGGAACAGGCAGCCGACGACGACGGCCGCGGGGGTGACGAGCGAGGTGAAGCGGGGCAGGGCGGGGCGGACCGCGGAACGGGCCGGTGCGAGGGCGGGGGCGACCGAGACTGACATCGGCGGGGGCGTCCGTGCCGGCGGGGAACACGGGGATGCTACCCCGTGGGCGAGGATGGAATCAACGGCAAGTGTGAACATGAGCCGAGCGGCGTGAGCCGCCGGGTGCTTGAGAACACCCGGCGGCTCACGCCGCTCGGCTCGCCAACTCCACCGCCGCTCACTTCTCCCCGCACAGGCTGGTGTTCAGCTTGGCCAGGGCTTCGCTCTCGAACGGTTCAACTCTTCCTCTACGCCGGTTGTTCTGGCTGTCGCGCCGGCGATTCGGACGTATTTTCACCACCACCTCCTTCGACGATGTCTTTCTCGATCGCAGATCGATCAGCATGGACCCGTGGCACCCAGTCTATGCACCGTAGTTCGTCGAGAATGGACCCGCGAATACGCGGCGTGCAGTACTTCTCGAAGTTCACCCCGCGGTCCCGGTCAAAGAAAGTGTCCACCGCGTCCATCAGCCCGAAGGTGCCGGCCGAGATCAGGTCGTCCAGATCGACGCCATCCGGCAGACGTTGCCAGATCCGCTCGGCGTTGTACTTGACCAGCGGCAGGTAGTGTTCCAGCAGCCGAGTCCGACGATCAACCGTCGGGCACGCCCGATAGTCTTTCCACACTTGCGGAAGATCGATCACGCCCTTCGACGTAGTCGGATTCTTGAGGATGCGCTCGCGGCGGCGGTCCTGCCGGGCATCACGAAGTGCCTCGGAATACGACGCCCCGGGGCTGCTATGGGTGGGAGCAGTAGTGTAGTCCGCGAACAAGCGATCAACGACTTGTTGGGTGTTCGAAATGTGTCCGAATTCTAGGAGTACACCGCCATCGGCGAGCGAGTAGTTGCTTGGCCCTGTTTGACGGATGCTGTCGAGTTGATCCGGCGAGGTGGTACTCAGTTTGGCCACTTCACGTCGCCAGTATCGCACCCACTGTTTGTACGCCGCCACCGACGCCACGAACGCCGGGACAGCGGCCTCGTCCACCTCGCCCGGCGCGTCGGGCTTCTCACCCAAGAACCGTGCCGCCACCTCGTCCGGTGTCCAAAGCACCACCCCGATGTTCCGTGGCTCGTTACGGAACACGTCTGGGGTGTACTTGGCAACCAGGAGTCGGGGGAGGTCGGTCATAGTTGCCCCCACAGGGCATCCGGGATGTTCGGAAACTGGTTCCGGTTGCGATATAGTATATCGGTCAGTCGCTCCCGTCGGAACCAGAGGGTTTCGACGGCCGAACCCGCCTCTTCGTGAGTGATGAGCCGAGAGTGCAAGACCCGGTCCACGGCGTCGGTGATGGCGAACCGCGGCACGGCATGGATGCGGTCCAGCCAGAAGCGGAACCAGTTTGTGAATCTTACTCCATCGATCAGGCAGTGGCGGTTGCCAGACTCCGGATTCAGACCGGCAATCACCAGATCCTCCCGCAGGCGGTGCAGGCGGGCGCTTCCTTCCCGGCCGAATAGGGCGTGGCTGTGGTCGAACACGTGCAACTGCGCCGGCGTCACCGAGTCGTCGAGTACCAGGTTGCGGGAATGGCGGTCGGCGTTCAGCACCCACAAGTCGAACAGCAACACCCCGACCACCGCATCCGGACGGGGGTGGGCGGGATCGGCGTAGGCGAGGAAGCAGTCGTCCGGCTCAGCCGGCGGCAGGGTGTCGCCGTTCAGGTTGAAGTTCATCGTGCCGAACCAGACGGCCGACGGGTTCCGCGGTTCGACGAACAGGCCGCACGGCGGCACGGGCAGGCCGAGGAACTGACCCAGAAGCCCGCACACCAATTCGTTCGGCACGCAATACGGCTCGGCGGTTGAGTTGCGCTTCATCACCGCCCGCAGTTGCGCCCACCACGCGTCGGTGACACCTGACCCGACGGGCTGCTCGAACCGGATGATCTGGTACGGGGGCATGGGGGCGAGTGTACTACGCCCCCGTGAGAAGGGAACCCTGACACTACCTTACTTCTCGCCGCACAGGCTGGTGTTCAGCTTGGCCAGGGCCTCGCTCTCGATCTGCCGCACCCGCTCGCGGGTGAGGCCCAGGCACTCGCCGATCTCCTTCAGCGTCTTCGGCTCCTCGTCGTTCAGCCCGAACCGCATCCGGAGTACGGTCGCCTCGCGGGCGTCCATCTTCTCCAGCAGCACCATCACGTGCTTCAGGTCGTCCGTCTCCACCATCTCGGTGTCCGGCGTCTTCGCCCGGCTGTCGTGCAGCATCTCCTCGATGCTCCACCCCTGCTCCCCCTGGTCCGCCTGCGGGGTGCTGTTGTAGACGCGGATGGCCTTCTTGATGATGTTCAGCTTCTTCTTCGGCAGCCCGAGCAGCTTGGCGACTTCCTCGGTGGTCGGCGGCCGCCCGAGTTCGTCGGTCAGCTTGTTCGTCGCCCGCCGCCACTTGGCCAGCAGTTCCACCATGTACGCCGGGATGCGGATGGTCTTGGCGGTGTTCACCAGCGCCCGCTTGATGCTCTGCTTGATCCAGTAGCTGGCGTAGGTGCTGAACCGCGTGTTCATGTTCGGGTCGAACCCCTCCACCGCCCGCAGCAGGCCCAGGTTCCCTTCCTCGATCAGGTCTTGCAGGGCCAGCCCCTTGCCGGTGTACCCGCGGGCGATGTTCACCACCAGCCGCAGGTTCGCCCGCACCATCTGGTCGCGGGCTTCGGTGCTGCCCACCCCGATCGCCCGGGCCAGCTCTTTTTCTTGATCCGCCGTCAGCAGGGCCGTCTCGTTGATCTCCCGCAGGTAGGTTTCCAGCGGCGACTGGGCGGCGTCGGAGCGGAATCGGCGGAGGCGGGACATTGAGGGTCATCCTGCGGCGGGGGTGATGTCCATCGGCACGACGGTCGGCAAGGCCCGATTCTCGGTATCGACCGGGCGAACCACACTTCGGCACTGTGCGGGCGGCGGTGGCCGGATTCCGCGCGGAAGACGCCCGGCAGCGCGGGTACAGATAATAGAACCGACACCGCGGGTGTCTTGCGACCTCCGTTGCCCGGAACCCGAGATCGGCGGCGAGTCGGACTGGCCGAGCGGGGGTGCCGTGCCGCGGCGTGAAACTTATAGAACACGAACGAAGCGGTTCAACCAGTTATTTCGCCCCCGTCCGAATTCGATTCCCCGACCGCCGATGCCGGTCGCAACGCCTTCGCCGGCTTTACACTCCGACACCCGAGTATCGTTCGAGTTCCCATTTTTTTTGCCGGCCCACGGGAACGGGTTCTTGCCCGTCGAGAAACCCCGCGCCACACACGAAACGAGGCGAGCCGTTCGGCTCGCCTCGCGGGGTCGGGTTCGCCCGACCGGAGAAGAGTCTCCGGCCGGCGGGAACCGATCGTCACACGCCCGTCGTCACGACTTGTCCCCGGAACCGGGCATCTGGATGAGCGGGCCGGCCGCCCCGGTGCCGCCCCGCAGGTCGCTCCGCCCCTTCTTCGACTCCTTCGACTCCCTCCCCTCCCGCTCGGCCGCCTCCTGCTCCATCAGTTCGATCGGCATGTCCGGGATGACGTCCGGCACCGTCGGGTCGTCCACGTTCCGCATGCTCAGCCCGATCTTGCGGTCCTTCTGGTCCACCCGCAGCACCTTCACGTCCACCTCGTCGCCCACCTTCACCACGTCCTCCGGCGACTCGATCTTGTCGTCCGTCAGCTCGGAGATGTGCAGCAGGCCCTCCAGCCCCGGTTCGAGTTCGACGAACACGCCGAAGTTGGTCAGCTTGGTCACCTTCCCGCGGACCTTCTGACCGGGCTGGAAGCGGCCGGGGATGTCCCCTTCCCACGGGTCGTTGCCCATCTGCTTCAGGCCGAGCGCCACCCGCTTCCGCTCCTGGTCCACGTTCAGCACCACGCAGGTGATCTTCTGCCCCTTCTGCACCACCTCGGACGGGTTGGACACCTTCCGCACCCAGCTCATGTCGGACACGTGCAGCAGGCCGTCGATGCCCTCCTCGATCTCGATGAACGCCCCGTAGCTGGTCAGGTTCCGCACCACCCCGGACACGGTGGTGCCCGGCGGGTACTTCTTCGACACCTCGTCCCACGGGTTGGACGTGCACTGCTTCATCCCCAGCGAGATCTCCTTCTTCTCGTGGTTGATGTTCAGCACCTGCACCTCCACCTTGTCCGCCGTCTGCACCACCTCCTTCGGGTCCGAGATCCGCTTCACCCAGCTCATCTCGCTGATGTGGACCAGCCCCTCGATGCCCGGCTCCAGCTTGACGAACGCCCCGTAGGGCATGATGTTCACCACCTCGCCCTGGTGGCGGGTGCCGACCGGGTACTTGGCCTCGATGTTCTGCCACGGGCTGGGCGTCTTGTGCTTCAGCGACAGCGCGATCTTGTTCTTCTCGCGGTCGATGTTCAGGATGTAGACCTCGAGCTCCTGGTTGATCTTCACCACGTCGTGCGGGTTGGTGACGCGGTGCCAGCCCATGTCGGTGATGTGCAGCAGGCCGTCGATCCCGCCCAGGTCCACGAACGCCCCGAAGTCGGCGATGTTCTTGACGATGCCCTTGCGAACCTGCCCCACCTCCAACTGCTTCATCAGCTCCGTCCGCTGCGTCTCGCGGCGGATCTCGATCAGCTTGCGGCGGGAGACGACGATGTTCCGCCGCACCTCGTCGATCTTCAGGATCAGGCACTCGATGGTGGTGCCGACGTAGTCGTCGATGTTCTGCGGGCGGCGGATGTCCACCTGACTCGCCGGCAGGAACACGTTCACCCCGATGCCCACCAGCAGCCCGCCCTTGATCTTCTTGATCACCTGCCCGGCCACCACGTCCCCCTCCTTGTGCTTGAGCAGGATGGCCTCCCACTCCTTCTGCCGCTTCGCCTTGCGGTAGGAGAGGGTGATGGTGCCGTCCTCACCCTCCAGCGTCTCCAGCAGCACCTCGACGGTGTCCCCCGCCTTCGGGGCGGTGGCTAGGCCGCCCTCGTCCCGCCACTCGTCCAGCGAGATGACGCCCTCGCTCTTGTACCCGATGTCGATGACCACCAGGTCGCCGCGGATCTCGCGGACCTTGCCCTGGACGATCTTGTTGGCTTCGTAGTTCTGCTCGTCGGCGGGGAGCCAGGCGTTCAGCTCGTTCTCGAAGATGTCGTTCAGCAGGGCGTCGTCTTCGTGCGCGTCGAACTGGCGGAGGAGGTTGCGGTTGACCATGTGTGGGTGGTTGGAGGGCGCGGTGGCCCCGGTCGGTGGACGACGCACCCGGCCCGCGGCCGGACGGTTCGCCCTGTGGAAACGGAAATATCACCCCCGGCGGGCCGACGGCCCACGACCTCGGGAATGACGGTTCGGGCATTGTAGGACAGCCCCGGTGCCGGCAACACCCCAACCGCGAAATGGGAGTTGGCCGTGGCACAGGTCACCAGACCTGTGGGGTCAAACACAGGTCTGGTGACCTGTGCCACCAGAAGTGTTCCCCTAGGCGCCCGGCCGCCGCACCCGGTACGCTACCCACACACACCTTTCCGGCACGGAGGCCGTCGGCGTTGTCCCCCCCGCGCTCCCGCACGGCCTTCCTGATCGGGGCCGCGAGCAACTGGCTGGCGTTCGCCGCCACCCTCGCCGTCGCGTTCGTCCTCACCCCGTACCTGATCGACCGCCTGGGCAAGCCGCGGTACGGCGTGTGGTGCGTGGTCGAGTCGGTGCTGGCGTACTTCACCCTGCTGGACATGGGCGTGGCGGCGTGCCTGGTGCGGTACGTCGCGCGGCACAACGCCGCCCAGAACTGCGACGGGCTGAACCGCATGGCGTCGGCCTGCCTGGCCCTGTTCGCCGCCGCCGGCGGGGTAGCCCTCGTGGTCGGCGTGCCGGTGCTGTTCGCCATGTCCGGCACGCTGACGGCGAAGGCGGATGGCGACTCCGGCGTACTGCCGTTCATGCTGCTCATGCTGGCGAACCTGGCGGTCACGCTGCCGCTGTCCGTGTTCCCGAGCATCCTCGACGGGTTGGAGCGGTACACGGCCAAGAGCGTGGTGCGGCTGATCGCACTGGCGGCTCGGGTGGCCGGCATCGTGGCGGTGGTGGACGCCGGCGGCGGGCTGTGGCCGCTGGCGGTGGTGTACACGGCGGTGAACCTGACCGAACACGCGGTGATGGCCGGGCTGTGCGTCCGCTTCCTGCCGGGGCTGCGGTTCCGCCCGTCGCTGGTGGACCGGGCCACGCTGCGGGACGTGCGGACGTACAGCACCGATGCGTTCCTGGCGATGCTGGCCGGGCGAATCACGGTGCAGACCGGCACCATCCTGATCGGCCTGCTGCTGACGGGCGTGCAGGTGACGTACTTCGTGAACGCCGCCCGGCTGGTCGAGTACGCCAAGACCCTGCTTCGTACCGTCACGACGACGCTCACACCGAACGTGGCGGCGCTCGAAGCCCGCGGGGATCACCCGGCCATCGCCCGCCTGTTCCTGACGGCGACGCGGTGGGTGCTCTACGCGGTCCTGCCGGTGAACGTCGGGCTGGTGCTGTTCGGCGGGTCGTTCCTGCGGCGGTGGGTGGGCGACGAGTTTGTGACCGGCAGCTACTCGGCGCTCGTGCTGCTGTCCGCCACACTGTCGCTCGGGGTGGCTCAGTCGGCGGCGTCCCGCATCCTGTACGGGCTGGGGAAGCTGCGGTGGTTCGCGCGGGCGGCGTTAGCCGAGGCCGGGGTGAACGTGATCCTCACGCTGGCGCTGATCGGCCCGTTCGGGGTGAACGGCGTGGCGGCGGCGGTGGCCGTGCCGAACGTGGTGTTCTGCGGGGTGGTGATTTGGCTGGCGTGCCGGGAGTTGCGGGTGAGTGCCGGCGAGTACGCCGCGGCATGGCTGTGGCCGGTCGGCCTGACCCTGATCCCGACGGCGGTGTGGTGGGCGATTGGCCCGCCGGCGGCGGACTACCCGAGCCTCGCCGCGGCGGTGCTGGCCGGGCTGGTGCCGTATGCGGCGGTGGTGGGCGGGGCGGAGGTCATCCGGCGCGGGGCTGCATCGTCAGCCGCTGGTCGGCCTCCCGCGCCCGTGCGACCCCCATTTTCAGCAGCCCGCTCGCGGTGAACAGGCTGCCGATCAGGAACCCGAACGTGCTGAGCAGCATGGTCATCCACGGCCGCTCTTCCGCCGCCGCCGCCGGGTTGGTGGGCGAATAGTACACCTTGAACGACGTGCCCGGCACCCGCACGCCGGGGTACATGTTGTAGTCCTTGCCGTTGACGCTGTAGATGGCGGTGTTGTCGTTCCGCACCACCTTCGGGTCCAGCTTCCCCTTCGCCGGGATGATGGTCGCGGTCGTCTCCTTGGCGGTGTTGTACCGCTCCCACCCGATCCAGAACGCAATTCCGGACGCCACCAGAATGCTGGCGCCGATCAGGGTCGGGATGGCCCCCGCCGCCCACGGCCGCTTCGGCTTCGGTGCCGCTTTCGCCGCCTTCTGCTCCTCGTCCAGTTCCTTCAGCAGGGGGGCGTATCCGGCCACCTGATTCAGGTCGGCCTCGCACTTGCGGCAGTTGGTCGGGGCCACGCCGGAGTCGAAGTGGATTTCCCCACATTCGGCGCAGATGATCGCCATGACGGTGGTCTCAACAGGCAACGAGGGGGCGTTTCGGCCGAAGTGTAGAACACGAATCGGGCACGCGACTGCTCAGCCGAGGTTCGCCGACACCCGGGCGGTCAGCTCGTCGGCCGACAGCCCGCGGATGAGAAACACCTTGTTCCGGGCGGTGCGGCCGTCGAGCAACTCCACTTCCGACCGCCGCACCCCGAGCCAGTCCTTCAGCACCTCGACCAGAGCGTCGTTCGCCCGCCCGTCCTCCGGCGGGGCGGTGACGGCCACCTTCAGTGTGCCGGCGTGTTCGCCCAGCACCGCGTTCCGCTTCGCCCCCGGCTGAGCTCGCACCGCCAGTGTCGCCCCGTCCGGATGCTGTCGAATCGCGATCACGCCGCACCTCCGGAACGACCCGACGGCCTTCCCCAGCTTCACACCCGGGTTCGGCAAACCCCGCAGTTTATCTCACGCCGTCAATTCGCCCGCTTCGATACCACCCGCAGACTCCCCGAACTCCCCCGACGGAGTGTTCCACTCGCTCCGCGAGTGGTTCGGAGGCCACTCATGCGGCGTGCGGCGGTCATTCTAACTGCGGGCGTGGCCCTCGCCGCCGGGTGCGTGACGCGCCCCGTCGAGCCGACCACCGTCCGTGCCGCCCCGCCCGAGCCGGCCGAACCGGACCACCTCGCCCTGGCCGCGTCGTGCATTGACCGCGGGGACGAGCCGGCCGCGGTGACGCATCTGTCGGCACACGTGAAGGCCCGGCCGGACGCGGTGATGATCCGGGCGTACCTCGCCGAGCTGTTGCTCAAATGTGGGCGGCCGGCCGACGCCCGCACGCAGTTCGAGCGGTTCACCCGCGACGCCGCCGGGCAGGACGGCAAGCCTCGGACGCACCTCGTCCACTGCCACACCCGGCTGATGGAGATCGCCGAGCAGGGTGGCGATCGGTACGCCGAACACCTGCACCGCGGGATCGCGCTGGTGTTGCTCGTGCGGCAGTGGGAGGGCGAAAGTAGGTCGCCCTCGCCGCGGGCGACTCCGGAACTGATCGAGCCGACGCTGGCGAAGGCGGCGGCGGCACTACGGCAGGCGGCGGAGGTGCGGCCGACCCACCCGCGACCGCGGGTGTACCTGAGCGAGGTGTACGACCGGCTGGGCCAGCCGTCGGCGGCGCGGAGTCAGGCGAAGCGGGCAGTGAGTACGCTCCCGGACGCGAGCCTGACGGCCGAAGAACTGGATGCCGCCCGCCGACTGGCCGAGTGATCAGCCGTCCAGAATCGGTTTGCCGGCCAACCCGTCGAGCACTTCGATGAACCGTCGCTTGCGAGCGTTCGCGGTCCGCAACCCGTCCGAGTACGCCGACCACTCCGGCTGCCGCTTCTGCTTCGTGCACAGGTCGCGGAGTTTCTTGAGCGGGCGGCGGGCCTCCTGATACGCGCTCGGGCTGGTCCGGGCGATGTGCGCCTCCGCCTGCCGCTTATAGATGGCGATCGCCCGGTCCGGGTGGGTGTCGGCGACGGCGTCGGCGATGCGGGTGGCGTACCCCTCGGACTCGTGCCGGCCGCGCTTGTCCGCCGCCCAGCGGTCGTAGTAGCCGAGCGCGTCGGCGGTGCGGTCCTCCTTCAACGCCAGATCGATGAGTACGCCGAAGTGCGTCTCGGGTTGCCGCGTCAGCGGTTTGAAGTGCCGCAGGTTCGGCTCCGGTTTCGCAACCGGCTGCCACACCACCGGCAGCGGCCACACCGGGTCGGCCGACTTGCCCCGCTTCTTCGGCGTGTCGCCGGCCGGCTTCGGCCGCTCCCCCGTTTCGAGGAAGTGCAGGGCGGCCGCCCGCACCTCCGCCTCGCACCCGGCCTTCTTCGCGGCGGCGGTTAGCTCCGACAGCCCAGACACACTCGGCCGCTCGAAAAACTTCTCTGCGATATACGCAGCGACGGTGGCGGGGTCTTTCCGCTTCGCCGCCAGCGCTTGCAGGTGATCCCGCAGTTGCCCGGCGATGCCGGGATATTTCGCCTGGGTGGCGGTCATCCCTTCCTTCGCCCACCGCTCCGCGTCGGCGTCCCGCCCCTCGCCCAGCAACCGGGACACCAGCCGTTCGTAGCTGAGCGTCCGCCGCGCCTCGGTTTCGCACAACTTCGTCGCCTCGGCCGAACGCCCGGCGTGGTCGAGCGCGCGGATGACGGCGTTCGTGGCCCGGTCCCGCCGGTAGCTGCGGGTCCACTCGTCCCCGCCGGTTGCCGGCGACGGCAGTTGCTCCCGAAGTGCGTCGGCCACCGCCGACCAGTCGGCTTTTGACCACTCCTGTTCCAGCACGTCGTGGCTGCCGTCGGCCAGGTCGTACTCGTCCTCCCCGGCCATCTCGAAGGCGTACAGCAGCTTGTCCGGGTTCGACCGCGCCGACAGCGGCACCGCCCGGAACACCACATTCAGACACTCGGCGACGGCCGACGCCGTCTCCCCCTCGTCGTGCGACATCTCCACCTGCCGGGTGCCGGACTCCAGCAACTCGCGGCCGAGTTCGAGCAGGGCGTCGTACTCGCCGATCTCGAACAGCGCCTCGAACCGCCGCCTCAGCCCGGCGTAGTCGGGCAGGCTGCCCTCGCCGGTCCAGCCGTTCACCCACGCCTCTTCGGCGGTCACCCGCCGCAGCTCCTTCCGCGCCTCGCGGACCAGCACCCCGGCGTTCCCGCTCGCCACCGCCGCCCGCTCGGTCAGGTCCTTCTTCACCTCGGGCATCTGGGTCGAGTACCGGACGACGAGCGCCCGCAACTGCTCCTCGGTCAACGAGGCGATGTACTCGCCGACGGTCGGCGGCTTATCCGGTTTCGCCGAGCGAGGGGAGGTCGACGGGGCGACGGCCCCGCGGCTGCCGGCGGTCATCCGCGCCCGCTGTCGAGACCGCTCCTCTTCTAGGTAATCGTCGTCGTCTTCCTCGTACTCGTCGAACTCCTCGTCGTCCCCGTCCCGTTCGCCCTGAAGCACGTCCCACCGAGGGTCGTTGTCCCGCACCGGCGGGAGGGAGTTTCCCTTCTTCAGCACGTCCAGGTACGTCAGCACCACGGCCACCGCGTGCTTGCACGTCCGCCCGACCGGGCAACTGCACTCTGACGTGAGCGGTTCGCCGTCGCGGTTCGGGGCGTGGACGCGGACGTGGGTGGCGTACCGTTCGGTCCCCTGCACCCACGCGAGCAACATGCCGTCGGCGGTGCGGGCCAGGCCGGTGACGTGGTGGTTGCTGAAGTACGACTTGCCGCGGGTCAGGGTTTTGCCGCCCGCCCATTCGCTCACGTCGTCCCAGGTGAGTTTCTTCCACAGTGCCAGGGGCGGGTCCGGTTCCGACGGGGTGCGTGCCACGACCGATCCTCGCGGGGCTACCCGGGAATTGTAGCCGCGAGCCGACGGCGAGCGCGTTCGACCCGACACGCTCGCCGCTGGCTCGCGGCTACGGACGGGTCACGAGTGCCGCAGAGCGTCGATCGGGTCGAGGCGGGCGGCGCGGCGGGCCGGGTACATGCCGGACAGCAGACCGACCAACAGGGACACCCCGAACGCCAGCACCACCGACAGCGGCTCGACGGCGGTTTGGATGGTCACCACCTTCCGCAGGCCGACGGCGGCGGCGATGCCGAGTAGCACGCCGATCAGCCCGCCGCCACAGCTGAGCACCAGCGTCTCCACCAGGAACTGGGTGGCGATGTCCCGCTGCTTCGCCCCGAGCGCCCGGCGGATGCCGATCTCGCGGGTCCGCTCGGTCACCGTGGCCAGCATGATGTTCATGATGCCGATGCCGCCGACCACCAGCGAGATGCCGGCGATGGCCCCGAGGATGAGGGTGAACATCCGCTGCGTCTCTTCGGCCTTCCGCAGCAGGTCCAGCGGCACCAGCACCTGCACGTCCTTCTGCTTGTGGAACTGGTCGATCAGGCTGCGGAGGGCGTCGGCCGTCCGGGACACGTTCTCCACCCGGTCCACCGTCACCGTCACCTGGCTGACGTCCAGCCGCTCGACGTTCAGGATGCCGCCCTTCAGGGTGATCAGGTCGCGGCCGTGGCGGATGCGGTCGGTGGCGAACGGGATGAACATCACCTTGCTGAACTGGGCCGCGTCCCCGCCCGCCCCGCCGGTGGCCAGCGTCTTGTCCGCCGTCACCCCCACCACCCGGAACGGGATGGGGTCGAAGATGCCGTCGTCCGCCATGACCGTGCGGCCGATCGGGTCGCGGCCGGGGAACAACTCGTTGGCGGCCGACTCGCCGAGTACCGCCACGTTCGCGTACTCGGCCTCGTCCTGCGTCTCGATGCCGCGGCCCCGCAGGACGGGGATGTTGCTCTGGAGCAGGAAGTCCGGGGTGACGCTCACCAGCCGCAACTCCCGCTTCCGCTCCTGGTGCCACACGTTCTTGCGGAACTCCCGCATGGGGGTGGCCGAGGTGACGGTCGGCAGGTTGGAGCGGATGCGGTCCAGGTCGGCGTAGGTCAGGCCGTAGGCGAACATGTCGGTGCCTTTGCCCTCGGCCGGCGGCTCGGTCGGCTTGGTGCTCTTCAGCACGATGGTGTTCACGCCCAGGTCTTGAAGCTGCTTGAGCGCCTGGTACCGGGCGGCCTCGCCGACCGCCAGCATGACGATGACCGACGCCACCCCGAGGACGATGCCCAGGGCGGTGAGGCCGGACCGCAGGCGGTGGGCGGCCAGACCCCGGATGCCCAGGCGGACGGCGTGCCGCAGGGAGCCGGCGGAGATCATCGCCACTCCTCGGTACTCTTCGTGGCACCGGCGGCTCGCCGGTGGGTCTTTTCTTCCGTGGCACCGGCGGCTCGCCGGTGATACCAACCCACCGGCCAGCGGCCGGTGCCACGAAGAATGAAGAACACCGGCGGGCCGCCGGTGCCACGAAACCACAGAAGCGACGCGGAGCGTCGTGGTCTGGCGTTCCCACGCGGAGCATGGGAACGAGAGGGAGGGGTCATGACTTCGGCCCGGCCGCGGGGGTGGTGCCGCTGCCATTACCGCCGGGCTGCGGCTTGGCGCCCTTCAGGTCTTTGGCCGCCCGCCCGCGGGCGTCCAGCGCGACCGCGTCCCCGTCGGTCAGCCCGGACAGCACCTGTACGAACTGGTCGTTCGACTCGCCCACCTCCACCGGCCGGCGTTCCACCTTCCGCCCGCTCACCACGTACACCACCCGCCCGCCCTCGTACTCGGTGACGGCGGCCACCGGCACCACCTGGGCGTCGGTCAGGGTGTTCACCAGGATCTTCACCTCGGCGGACATGCCCGGCTTCAGCCCGGCGTCGCTCGGCAGGTCGTCGATGGACACCTCCGTCTCGTACTGCTTCACCCCGCCGCCCCGCCACCCGTCCGCCTGGGCGATGGTGCCGATCTTCTTCACCTGCCCGTGCAGCAGGCGGTTGGGCAGGGCCTCGATCTGGAGGGTGGCCGGCATGCCCACCTTCACCTTCTTCACCAGCGACTCGTGGATCTTCACCTTCACCTTCATCTTGGACAGGTCGGGCAGGCTGAAGATGGGCTGCTGGTTGTACAACTGGGCGCCGGGGCGGATGCGGCCCTCGTCCCCGTAGTACCGCGAGCTGGCGTACACCACGATGCCGGCGGCCGGCGCCTTGATGGTGCAGCGGTCGATCTGCTTCAGCACGTCGTCCAGCGCGGCCTTCTCGATCTTGGCGGTGGCCTCGGCGGTGCGGAGTTCGCTCTTCGCCTTGCTCACGGCCGACGCCTGCGCCGCCTTCACCCGCTCCACCTCCCGCACCGCGTCCTCGGCGGCGAACGTGAGCTCGGTCTCCTTCTCCTCCTTGGTGAACTTCTCCAGCACCCGCAGTTCGGACTGCGCGCTGTTCACCGAGTACTGCTTCTGCTCGACGCCCAACTCCTTCGCCTTGACCTGGGTCAGGTCGCCGAACCCCTTCTTCAACTGCTTCTTGGTGAACTCCAGGTCCTCCTCCGCCTCCACCAACTCCTTCTTCGCCAGCCCCAACTGCCCCTTCAGCTTGTCCAGGTCCTTGACGTACTCGCCGTCCTTGTCCAGGTACTTCTTGAGCGCGATGGTGGCCTTCTTCAGCTTCAACTCGGCGGTGGCGATCTCGGTGCCGGCCTTGCTCTCGGCCTGGATCAGGTCGCTCTTGCACGCCAGCACCTTGCCCTCGGCCGCCTCCCACTTCACCTTCTGCTCGTTCGACATCTTGGTCAACTGGTCGGTGTCCAGTTGGGCCACCACGTCGTCCTTCTTCACCGGCGTGCCTTCGGCCACGATGGTGCTCAGCTTGGCCTGCCCGCGGAGTTCGCAGTGGACGGTGGTGGCGTCGATGCTCTCCAGCTCGCCGCGGTCGGACACGGTGATCTTCAGCTCGTCGCGGGCGACGAGGGCGGTGAGCGGGATGTCACCGCCCTCGCCGGTGAACAGCGGGGGCAGGTACGTCCACCCGGCCCACCCGGCCCCGCCCAGCGCGAGCAGGCCGACGCCGAGCTTCGCGAACGGGAACCGCTTCCGGCTATTCCCGCGGGAGGGGGGGGAGTTCAACGGGGGGACGATCGCCGCCCGCGGGGGGGCGGCCAGCGGCTGGGCCGGGGTCGGGTCGGGGTGGAGCAGCATTGGTGGGGAAGCCTCGGGCGTCCAGTTGCATCTGTTCCAAGTTTAGCAGCAGTTGCACCCGCTGTTGCTCGTACCGGATGAAAGCGCCGGCCAGATTGTTCCGGTTGGTGTTCAGGTTGTCCAGCGCCTGGAGGGTGCTGAGCGTGGAGTCCCGGCTCTGTGCCCCCCGCGGCTGGACCGGGGCGTTCTGCTGGGCCCGCTCGTTCTCCACCTGCCGGGCGGCGGCGATCAGCCGCTGGCGGCTGATCTCGAAGCTCACCCGCGACTGCCGCAGCGACCGCAGATCCACCCGCACCTGCTGCTCGATGCGGTCGGACAACTCCATATACGCCCGCCGCGCCCGCTGGTAGTTCACCTGCGCCGCCCGGTACCTGTTCCGCTCGGCCGTCCGGTTCAACGGGCCGTCGAACTGCACCCCGACGGCGTATCGGCTGGCGTCGTTGCTCAGGTCGAGCGGGTGGCGGGCGTCCGGCGCGGTCAGCAGGTTCACCCCGGCCGTCACCGTCAGGTCCGACTGCAGGGCGTTCGCCGACACGATCACCTGCCGCCAGGCGTCCGTCACCCGGGCGAGCTGGTTTTGCAGGTCGAGCCGGTTCTGCTTGGCGTAGCAGATGGCCTCCGTCTCGTCCGGGTCCACCACCGGCAGTTCGATCCGGTATACTCGGGACAGCGACTGGGCGGCGATGGCGTTGTCCAGCACTTCCGCCACGGCCTTCGTGTCTTCTCGGACCAACACCTCCCACATCTTCTTGCGGGTGTCGTCGCGCACCTCCGCCTTGTGTCTGACGACGGCGGCGGCCAAATCTTTCAGCGCTTTCCGCCCCTCGTCCGGGAACCCGGCCAACTGGCGGTAGGTGGCGGCCGTCCGCTCGCGGGTCTCCGGGTCGTCGCCGGGGCGGGCCGGGCGGTCCAGCACCGGCTTCCACGACTGTAGGTCGGCCTCCGCCTGGCGGACGGCCGATTCGGCACGTTCGGCCAGTTTCGCCAGCTCGTCGAACGACCGCCGCAGGCTGTCCGCGTCCGGCACCGCACCCTCTTCCTTGTTCCGGGCGAGGCGGTACTGCTCCACCTCGTCCCGCAGTTTCTCGGTGTCCGGGGCGACGACGACGAACTGTTCGAGCGGCTGGTCGTCCAGTTCGACCGGCAGGCGGGGCGGTAGGCCGAGGGCAAGTTTGAACTGGTCGAGCGAGTTCTGCAACCCGATTTCGGTGTCCAGAATCTGTTGCCGGGCGCCGAGCAGACCCTGGAGCGCCTGGTCCACCTCCACCACCGACTTCTTGTTCCCCTGGAACTGCGACTGGATGTCGTCGTAGTTCCGCTGCTGGGCCTTCAGGTTCTCGCGGGCGTTCCGCACCAGCTGCACCTGCAACAGCAAATCCAGGTACCCGCCGTTCTGAACCGCCACGCTCGCCCAGAACTGCTTGCGGAACCGGGCGAACTCCCGCACCGTGTACAGCGTCTCCCGCTCGGCCTGGGTGAGGCCTTCCAGCCGCACGTCCCGGCCGAAGTTCCGCAGCAGCGGCTGGATGAACTGGAACCCCAGGTTGCCGGTGACGAAGTGCGACTTGCCGGTGAACTCCCACACGAAGCTGTTGGCGAAGTTCGTCAGCAGTTGCCCGCCGGCGGCCAGGTTGCGACCGAAACCGACGTCTCCGCTGGTGGTGAGGGTGTTCGACTCGGTCGGCAGGCTGCTCGCCCCGACGCGGGTGTAGTTCACCCCCTGTCGGCCGAACCACTGGGTATCGAACTCGAACCTGTTCAGGGTGAGGGCGAGGGCGGTGAGGTACACGTCCTCCAGCGCCGTCTGGTACTCGCGGCTGTTGGTCAGGGCGATCTCGACGGACGAGTTCTGGTCCAGCTTGAGGGTGCCGTTCGCCCTGACGGCCAGCGCCTCCTCCCACCCCGGCGGTTCGATCGAGTCGGCGTGCCCGAACCGCCCCCACGTCTTCGCCCCGCGGAAGCGGTACGGGTTCGCCATGAACACGGCGGCGGCCGGGTCGTCGGGCGGCTTCGGGGTGGCGTCCGGGTTGAACGGGTCGGCGAGGCGGGAGTTGGCGGCCGGTTCCAGATTGGTGCGGCCGATGTCGAACGCCGGGGACAGCACCCGCTGCGACACGATTGGGTACGTCTCGGCGTCGGCCTGCTGGCGGTAGAACGACCGCGAGCAGCCGGTGAGCGCGCACCCGGACAGCAATAGAAGGGCCGATCGCCGCAACGGAACTCCCCCCGGACCCTGCGACACCGGGGCGTATATCCGCGGCCGGCGGCGGCCACAAGGCGAGGTGCGGGGCTTGTTACTTCTCCTTCAGCCCCTTCATCCACGTGGTGATGACCAGCGCCACCTCGCCCAGCTGCTTCGGCGACACCTTGTCCGGGGTGTCGGTCAGCTTGTGCCAGTGCTCGTAGTCGAAGTCGATCACGTCGATGGCCGGGATGCCGACGTTCAGCAGCGGCAGGTGGTCGTCCTGCACGGCGGTGGAGCGGTTGAACCCGCGGGCGAACTGGAACGACTTGGCCTTCAACTGGTCGGCCACGCCCCACACGTCCAGCACCAGCTTGCTGGCGTACTGCCACGAGTAGTCTTCGATCCGCAGCTTCGCCCCGTCGTGGGCGAACAGGTCGAACAGCACCGCCGCCGTGTAGGTGTGCTTCCGCGTCTTCTCCGCCTTCTTGTACTCCTGGGCGAAGTGCGTCGAGCCGAGGAAGTAGTCGTCCGTGCCGTCCGGCCCGGTGAACACCCACTCCTCGCCGTCGAAGATGACGAAGTCCACGCCGACGGCCGTGGGGAAGTCCTTCATCTGGTGGGCCAGCTCCATCAGGAACGCCACCCCGGACGTGCCGTCGTTCGCGCTCACGAACGGCTTGGCCCAGCTCCGCTTGTCCCCTTCCTGGTCGGCCGCCGGGCGGGTGTCGTAGTGGCAGCACAGGATGATGCGATTCTTCCGCTCCGGGAACCACGACACGATCAGGTTGGTCATCCCCACCTTTTTCGCCTGGCTCTTCTGCGAGGCCTGGAACTCTTGCTTCGTCACCTTCCCGCCCAGCCCCTCGAAGTGCTTCACCAGCAACTCCTGTTGCTTCGCCATGCCGTCGCTGCCGCTCACCCGCGGGCCGAGGTCGCACACTTGTTTCAGGTACTTGACCGCCCGCTCGCCGTCGAACGCGGCCTTCCCCTCGGCCGGTGTCGCCTTCGGGTCGTCCGGCTTGGGCGCCCGGTCCTCGCCGAACTGCACCCGCTGCTTGGGCGGGTCGGCGGTCACGTCCGCCGGCTGACAGCCGACCGCGGCCAGCCAGCCGCCCAGCACGACGGTGAAGAGCGCGAGCCGCATGGGTCCACTCCTGACGGGATCGTCTCGGGAATTGTAAGCGGGCGGTGAGAGGTGGGGGAACTCCATCTGTATCCACCCGGTAGGATCGGGTAGAATTCGGCGGTTGCCAGCCCGACCCGCTGAGGACGGTGACGATGCTGATGCTCCCCGCCGCCATCGCCTGCCTGATGGCCGCCCCGCCGGACTCCAAACCGCTGCCGCCGATCACGTCGCAGACGGTGAAGACGGTGGCGGACGTGACCTACGCCACCGTCGGCGGGGAGAAGCTGCAGCTCGACCTGGTGCTGCCGACCACCCCCGGCCCGCACCCGACGGTCATCTGCTTCCACGGCGGCGGGTGGGCGATCGGCAGCCGTAAAGACCTGACCCGGCCGAACATTTGGCACCCCGGCGGGCGGGACGGGAACAAGGACCTCACCATCTTGCAGAAGATGGCCCAGCGGGGGTACGCGGCGGTGACGGTCAGCTACCGGCTGGCCCCGAAGCACAAGTTCCCGGCGCAGATCGAGGACGCGAAGACGGCGGTGCGGTTCCTGCGGGCGAACGCCAAGAAGTACGACCTGGACCCGGACCGCTTCGCCGCCCTCGGGTTCTCGGCCGGCGGGCACCTCGCGCTCATGCTCGGGCTGACCGACAAGGACGCCGGCATGGACGGCACCCTGTATCCGGACGAGTCCAGCAAGGTGCAGTGTGTGATCGACTTCTTCGGCCCGACGGACATGAGCCTGTACGCCGAGACGGCCGGGGTGGAGAAGGCGATCATGGTGCCGTTCCTGGGCAAGGAGTGCCTGACCGACCCGGCGTGCTACAAGCGGGCGTCCCCGATCGAGTACGTGAGCAAGACCGCCCCGCCGGTGCTGATGATCCACGGCACCCTCGATTTCATGGTTCCCATCATCCACTCCGAGCGGATGCTGGCGAAGTTGGAGGACGCCGGGGCGGAGGCCGAACTGATGCCGGTGAAGTGGAAGGGCCACGGGTGGGAGGGCGACACGGTGAAGGAGACGGCGCTGAAGGCGAACGAGTTCCTGGAGAAACACCTGAAAAAAGAGGGGAAGAAGTGAACGGTGTTCGTAAAGACCTAACCCCCCCGGCCCCCCTTCCCTGGGAAGGAAGGGGGGAGAAACGCGATCTTCTTTCTCCCCCCTTCCTTCCCAGAGAAGGGGGGCCGGGGGGGTTAGGTCTCCTCCTCCTCCTCCTCCTCATCCCGCTGATCGCCCACGGCTGCCACGGCAAGGACGAAGATCACGAACCGCTCGTCGCCCCGCCGGTGCAATCCGAAGTCCGCGGCGAACCCGGTTCGTAAAAAGCCGGTATGAACCCGATCGACGACCTGTTCGCACGCTTCCGAAGCCTGAAACGCAAAGCGTTCATCCCGTTTCTGTCGGCCGGCGACCCGGACCTGGCGTTCACCCGCGAGGTGCTGGCCGCCCTGCCCGCCGCCGGCGCCGACCTGATCGAGGTCGGGTTCCCGTTCTCCGACCCGATCGCCGACGGCCCGGTCATCCAGGCGTCGTACACCCGCGCCCTCCGGAACCGGCTGAAGCTGGCCGACCTGCTCGACGCTGTCCGCTCCGAAACGTCGGCCCCCCAATGGGTTACGCCGACCGTCGGCATGGCGTCGTACTCGCTCATCTTCAAGAAGGGTGTGCCCGCGTTCCTCGACGCGGCGACCGCCGCCGGGCTGAGCGGCGCTGTCGTGCCCGACCTGCCGGTGGAAGAAGCCGACGAGCTGGCGAAGGTGTGCTGCGACCGCGACTTCAAACTGATCCTACTCGTCACGCCGACGACTGAGCCGGTTCGCATGGAGCGGATCGTAAAAGCTTGCGGCGGTTTCGTTTACGTCGTGAGCGTGGTCGGCATCACCGGCGGTCAAGCGGCGGTCACGGAGCAGGTGGCGAAGGTGACGGCGCGGCTGCGGGGCATGACCCCGCTGCCGTTGTGTGTTGGGTTCGGGGTGAGCAAACCGGAGCAGGTGCGAGCGCTTAAAGACCACTGCGACGGGGTCATCGTCGGTTCACCGCTGGTTAGGCATTTCGAGGGGGCAACGACCCCGGACGGCCGCGTTCAGGCGAAGGCGAACATCGTGGCGACGGTGCGAGAGTTGAGCGAGGCGTTACGTTGAGTCGTCCGCCGGCCGGTGCTATCATCCGGGCATGAACCTGGACCGGGCGCTGTCCGACCTTGCGGCCGACCCGTTCATCGGCGTCGATCTGGCCGAGTTGAACCTGCACCTCGCGGCGGATGTCGAACCCGACCTGGACGTGCCCGTCTACCTCGCGCGGATCGACGACCTGGCCGACGACCTCGCCCCGCGGCTGACCGGCGACCTGGCCGACCGCGCGGCCACGCTCGCCCACTTCTTGTTCGAGGAGCGGGGGTTCGCCGGCAACGCCGACGAGTACTACGACCCCCGCAACAGCTATCTGAACGAAGTCCTCGACCGGCAGCTCGGCATCCCGCTGTCGCTGTCGCTGCTGGCGATGGCGGTGGGCGAGCGGTGTGGCATGACGGTGGTGGGCGTGGGGTTGCCGGGGCACTTCATCGCCAAAGTCGTGGACGCCGGCGGGGAGGTGCTGTTCGACCCGTTCCACGCCGGCCAGTTGCTCGACTACGGCGGGTGCGAGCGGTTGGTGTCGGCCGTCACCGGGCACCCGTTCCACGCGCACGAAGACTCGCTCGCCGCCACCCCGCCGGGGCTGATCGCGCAGCGGATGATGAACAACCTGAAGGCGGCGTATTTGAAGATGGCCGATTACCGGCGGGCGGCGGCGGTCGTCCGCCGGCTGACGCGGCTGGTGCCGGACGACCCGACCCAGGGGCGGGACCTCGGCGTGTGCCTGCTGCACGACGGGCACCCCGGCCCGGCGACCGAATACCTGCGTGCGTACCTGGACGTGGTGCCTGGGGCCGAGGATGCGGACGCCGTGCAGAACCTGTTGAAGGAAGCCCGCAAGCAGTTGGCCCGGTGGAACTGAGCGATCACTTCTCCTTCGTGAACTCTCGCTCCCCGCCTCGCCGCTTGACCGTCATCCGGCCCTTGCCGAACTCGATGACCACCATCCCCTCGATCTGGAACTTGTTCTCGGCCGTCGCCTCCAGCGGGACGGCGGACTCGGCACCGGGCGGTTTGAACAACAGCGTGCCGCCGTCCCGGGTGATCGTGAGCTTCGCCGGCGCGCCCGGGTTCGAGTACACGCCGACGTACTTATCCAGAACCTCCGGGGCGACGGCGATCGACTCCAGGGCGGGGATGGTGAACGACTTCCCGGAGTAGATGTCGACGACGCCCCGCACGATGTTTTCGACCGGGTACACCTTGGCGTTCGTCGCGTAGGCGACCGCCAGCTTCTGCTCCGGCAGGTAGGCCAGCCACGCCCCGTAGTTGTCGCCCCCGCCGGCGTGCCCGTAGAACGTCTTCCCGGCGTAGGTGTACTTTTCCATCCCCATCCCCATTTCGTCCCCGTCCCGGATCGTTTTCATCCGGTCGAGGCTCTCCTTCGAGACGACCTTCCCGTCGAAGAGTGCCTGGGCGAAAGCGGCCAGGTCGCCCGGCGTGGAAACCACCCCGCCGGCGCTGAACAGGATGCTCGGGTGTGTCTCCGGGACGGGTTTCCAGTCCGTGCCGAGCCGCAGGTACGTCAGGGCCTCGCTCTTCTTCACGTCGATGGCCCCGGTCGCCAGGTATGTGTCCTTCAACCCCACCTTCGACGTGATCCGGTCCCGGAGGGACTCCTCGTAGGGTTTGCCGGTCACCTTCTCCAGGATCAGCCCGAGGAGTTGGTAGCCCGAGTTGCTGTACCGCTGCCGGGTGTCTGGCTCGAAGTCGGGCTTCGCCTTGGTGATCAGGGCGAGCATCTCGTCATGATCCATCGAGAGGGTGTTCACGTTCTGCCCGTCCCGCCGGACGTTCGGGACGCCACTGCGGTGGGCGAGCAGATGGGCGACGGTGATCGTCCGGGCGTTCGGCACCTTCGGGTGGAACTGGTCGAGGGTGTCGGTCAGTTTCAGCTTTCCTTCTTCGACGAGCTGGAAGACCATGACGGCGGTGAACATCTTGGTGATCGACCCGATCCGGAACCGGCTCGCCGCGGTCAGCGGATCCTTCTCGCTCCCGTCGATCCGACCGTAGCCGATGACACGGGCGTAGGCCACCTTCCCGTCTTTCACGACGGTCAGACTGCCCATCGCCTTGCCCTTCTCGGCCAGTCGGTCGAAGAACTGGTCGAGCTTGGCCGTGTCCGGAGCGGTCTGCGGCTGGGCCACGCAGAGCAGGGTAGCCAGCAGGGTGCCGGAGATCATGAACCGCCTCTCTGGGTTGCTTTGCAATGTAAAGTATATGACCCGGAGATGTGGTCAAGTGGAGAATGACTCGGTCTTCGCCCCGTACGGGAAGGTGACGGCCAAAGCGGGACAAGACATTCGTCGCCATCGAACGACCGGCGGGCGGGGCAGCAGGCTCGACAGAACGCGGCACCTACTTCAGCACCCGCTCCATCAGCGTCTTCACCGCCGCGTCGTCGGGCAGCGCCTTCGCCGCCAGCGCCTTCAACTCGTCCGGCCCCTTGTCATCGCGGTTGGCCTGGTTCGGGTTCGGCTTGTACAGGCCGCGGAGTTGCAGCACCAGCACGTCGCGGCGGAACACCTGATCCTGAACGTACCGGGCTTCCACGATCGCCGCCATCGCCGCCGCGTTCCGGGCACGTGCCTGCGGGCTGTCGCCGAGCATCCGAATGGCGGCGGGCAACTCCGGCTTCTCGTCCGGCAGCTCCTGGGCGAGCAGTTCGTGGTAGCCCGTCAGCAGCCAGCCGGCCGCTTTCCGCCGCCGGTCGGCGAACGCGCCGTCGCTCACCTCCTCGGTGCTGGCGAGGTAGCTGTACATCCACGCCCGGTGCAGCGGGTCGCGGCTGATTTCCAGGCACTTCGGAGCATATTTCCGCACCCGCTCCGTTTGCTTGCCGATGCCGCTCTGCGCGGCGACGTGCGCCACCTCGTACCAGATGCGGGCCTGATCGTCCGTCTCGGGGAACTGCTTCGCCAGCTCGTCCGCCTTCTTCTCCAGCTCGGCGAACTTCTCCGGCGTGCCGTGCCGGTAATCCTTGTCGAACAGGTGCAGTTCCTTGTGCAACTCCGGCGACGGGTCCGGCATCTTGTCCAGCTTCTTCGGCGGCGCCGCCGGCTTCGCCTTCGGCACCGGGGAGGTCTTGAGGAACACCTTCACCTGCTCGTGGGCCGCGGTGCGGGCTTCGTCCGAGCGGAAGCCGAAGTAGTACCGGGCCTGGAGCACGAGCGGGCCGCGGGCCTTGTACTCGACGCACATTTCGAACCCGTAGTCGATCGGCTCGGCCCCGTGCAGTTTCACCGCCACCCCGTAGGCGGCATCCCGCACCTGGGTGACGAGCGGCACCTTCCGCCCGCCCTCGTAGGTGTAGTTCGTGGCGTGGAAGTCGTCGGTGCAGTTGAAGAGCGGTTCGAGCAGCTTCACGTCCGTCGCGTCGCCGAACAGCCCGACGGCTAGCAGGGCCGCCGCCCGCTCGCTCGTGGCGTGGGTCTTGTCCGCCGCCACCGCCCGCGCGACCGGCAGCGCCTCCTTCACCCCGTGCTGCTTGACCAGGCCGAACCCGTGCTGGACCATCGCCGGGTCGCGGCGGACGCCCAGCCACGCGGCCAGCAGCTTCCGCAGCGGCTCGGTCAATTCCCGGCGGTCGCCGTTGATGGGAGACAGCCCGTAGCTGAACAGGCTGGCGTGCAGGCCGTCCCGCCAATCGACGGCCACGTCCGGCGTGACATCGGCGGACTTCGGGAACGTGCCGAGGAACAGGAGCAGGGCGAGTTCGCCGCGGGTGGGCACGCCGCTGTCCGGGTGGTTGAGGCCGGTCAGCCCGCGGTTCCGCCGCTCGGCATCGTCGTACCCCTTGCGGAGGGCTTTGATGCCGCGGTTCAGTTCGTCCTTGTAGACCGCGCCGGCGGTGTCCGGCTTCTCCACAACCGCCTCCAGCACCTCCGCCGGGCGGGCGTCGCCGACCATGTCGGCGTACAGATCGGCCGCATCCTTCGACTCGCCGGCGACCTCGGCGAACTTCTTCCACACCGGGTGTTCCGTCGCTTTCATGTGTTCAACGCGGAGCAGCGGAAGCAGGCGGGTACACCGCTCGACCACCTCCGGTGATCCGTTCGCCAACCCGGCCCGCACCGCCGGCAGCGCCTTCGCCCCCATCTCCCGCAGCTTCTTCTCGGCGGCTTCGCGCTCGGCGAACTCCTTGCTCCCGAGTTGGAGGACGAGGCGTTCGGCCCCCGGATCTTTCTTCGGCCCCGGCTTCGGGGCGTCCTTCAGGAAGGCCAGCGCCTTCGCGTGCGCCGCCTTCCGGGTCTCGTCGTCCGGGAAGGCGTAGCCGTCGCCGTTGCGGTACACCGTCCGCTTCTCCTGCATCCGGTCCGACAGGAACCCGTAGTCAGCCGGGTTCTTGCCGTGCAGGATGAGTTGTGCGGCGATCGACACGTCGGCGGCGTGGGCGGTGTACTCGCGGCTGTTCTCGGTACTCCGCCGGAACTGAACGACGCGGGTGGTGTCCGCCTGGTGCATGGCGATGTCCGGCAGGAACTCCGTCTCGCCGGCCTCGGCCAGGTACAGCCATGTCGCCGAGCGGACGATCACCTCCTGGCTGGCCGGCCCCTTCCGCTCCCGGATGCGGTCGAGCAACTTGTCGTCGCCGCACACCGCCCGCGCCAGCGGCAGGCTGACGGCCAGATCCTCCCGCGTGAACCCTTCGCCCCAGTCGCGGCGGAACGCGGTGACGATGCCCTGCGGGTTCCGCAGGTTCATCAGTTGGGCGGCCATGAGCGTGCGGGCGGGGCGGAGCAGGGGCCGGTTCGCCGCCTTATCATCACGCGATGTCTTGTAGACCCACGGGCCGCGGTCCATGTACGAAAGGTGGAGGAGCGACTCCAGAGCGTTCACCTCGGGGTCGGCCGGCGGCTCGGTGCGGAGGTCGGGCTTCACGCTAACGGCCCCGTCGAACGTGCCCAGGTACAGCACGTACACCGCCTCGCCCACCGAGTAACACATGTTCCACATCATCGGGCGGTCCTTGTCAGTCACCGCCCGCGGCACCATCAGGCCGTGGATGCGTTCCAGTTCGGCCGGGTACACCGTCTTCGCTTTCTCCGGGGATTCGGCCAACAGGCTGAGTGTGATCGCCGCTCCGTCGGCGCCGAGCAGTTCGGCGAACAACTCGCGGCTGCCGCGGTCGTCGCCGACGATCTTCACCCAGCGGATCCACAACGGGTGGTCGAATTTCTCCTTGAACGCGGTGTCCGCGCGGAACGCCTTCACGAACCGCTCCACGTCGTCCTTACGGATGGCGGCGAGCAGCTTGTCCGAGCGTTGCGCGATCTCCGGCACGGCCGACTTCACCCCGGCCCGCACCGCCGGCAGTGCCTTCGCCCCCATCTCCCGCAGCTTCTTCTCGGCGGCCTCCCGCTCGGCGAACTCTTTGCTGCCGAGCTGTTGCACCAGCGGTTCCGCCGGGTCCGACTTCGATTTCGTCGGCGTGTCGCCGGGCTGGGCGCCGGCCCCGCCGGGTACGAGCATCAGCCCGCCGGCCAGCGCCAGCATCAGCCCGCCGGACACCACCAGCCCGTTCAGTTTGGATGCGAACATGGCTTTCACCACCGTGTCGGACGCGACGGTCACGGAAGTGGAAAATAATCCACTTGCTGATCCGACGGCGATGTCGGTGGCGAGGGTTGCCACTTTGTCCGGAATTTTTGCCGCGGCGGAACCGGCGAGCGCCGCCGCCACCACCGCGGTGGTCGCCGCAAACCCCCGCTTCGTAAGCCGCTCGGCCAGCAGCTTACGCGCTTTCGCCAGCCGGCTGCTGAGCGTGCCCTCAGCGATCCGCAGTTCGGCCGCCGCCTGCTTGCGGCTCAGCCCGCGGAGTTCGCACAGCACCACCGGCAGGCGGTAGTGGTCGGGCAGGGCGGCCAGCACCTCGTCCACGGCGGCGGCCAGCTCGTGTTGCTCGGCGGCGTCGGAAGTACCCCCTCCCTGGCGGTCGGGGTTCACCATGAGGCTGCGGTCGCGCATGCGGCGGATCTCCGTGGCGGTGCGGACGGCCACGCTGTGCAGCCAGCCGGGCAGCTTCTCCGGGGTGGTGATGCGGGCGGCGCGGCGGGCGAGGACGAGGAACGTGGCCTGGAAGGCGTCCTCGCTGTCCTGCTGGTGTCGGAGGGTGCGGCGGCACACGCCGAACACCAGCGGGCCGTGACGGCGGACCAGTTCGGCGAACGCGGCCGGGCTGCGGTCGTGGACGAACTCGCGGAGCAGGTCGCGGTCGGCCCGGCCACCCAGATGGGCGGCCAGCCGGCTGAACCGGGCCGTGGCGGTGCGTGCGGACATGTGGCATCCAACGGAGGTCGGACACCATGATAGTGCGGCGGGGGCGGGAAGCGCGTCGCGGAAAAATGAACCGGCGGCGTGTGCCGTCCCCGGTTGTTACGCGGGTGGCTCACGCCGCCGGCTGCCCGTCCGGCCGGTGCGAATCAGTTCCGGCCGAAGGGCGTTCCGTTGTGGGCCACGTTGTGCGTGACCGACGTAACCATCCCGTTCACCCGCTCGGACACGGCGGCCGTGGTGGAATCCACCGCCGTTTGCGCCACCCGCCGCACCTCCGTGCCCACCCGATCCACCAGCCGATCGACCAGGTCCGTCAGCAGCGATCGCGGGCCGCTCGGAGCCGGACCCGCCGCGGGCGTACCCGACGTGAACGGCACCGACGGGGTGGCGCTGTGCGGCGGGCGGAACGTGAGCAGGCCGACGATGAACCCGGCGGCGGCGGCCCCGCCGACCGACGCCCACGGGCTTTTCTCGACGGTCTCTTTAAGCGGGATAGCCCCGACGGTGTCGCGAACCACCTCGGCCACCGCCTGCGGGGTGGCGAGGCCGCGGATTTTCCCGACCACGCCGCCGATCGTGCCGATGGTGTCGGTGGTGACGCCGACCACGTCGGTGGCCGAACGGATCGCCCCGCGGACGGTGCCGGCGGTGCGGTCGCTCAGCAGCCCCACCTTGTCGGCCAACTCCTGCCGCTTGTCGGCGATCTGCCGCTCGATCACTTCAGCCGATTGACTAGACATGACCAGCTCTCCTGGACGGAACGGAGGGTGCGACGCGGGAGGACGTTCAGGTGGGTGAAGCCGCGGACGCCCAGCCAGAGGGCGATGCCGCCGGCGAGCGCCAACACCCCGGCCCAGATCAGCCACACCGCCCACTCGGGCAGGGTCGGCAGCAGCCACGCCGTCATCTTGACGAGACCGATCACCAGGAACACGGCGGCGATGGCGGCGGCACCAGCCCCGCCGGCCACCGCGGCGACGGACATCACCGCCTGGTTGCGGGTTTCTTTCACCTCGGCCTTGAGCAAGTCGCCGTGCTGCGCGGCCAGGTTCTTGGCGTCGGTCAGTATCTCCGACGCCAGCCCGGTGAGGGCGGACACGGTGACGTCCGCCCGGTGCGGTGGCGTTGCGGTCCGGGCCGCCCCGTTCGTTCCGACCGTCGGACGGACCAGGGTATCCATTGCGTGCCTCGCGGGGGTTCGCAGTACGGTTGCTTGCAGGGCACACGCTGTGCCAATCGCCGGTCAGCGGGTTTGCTGAACGATCAGTTCGGCCGCCCGCTTCGGGTCCACCTTGTCGTCGTCCGGGTCGTAGGCCGGCCCGCCCTCGTCCGCCATGCGGCTCATGGCGTCGTCGTCCTCGATGTGGTGCAGTGTGGGCAGGTCACGGAAGTCGCCGCGGAGAACACGAAGCGCGATCCGCTCGTCCTCGATCTCGGTGCCGGAGCGGGCGCCGCAAACGGAGAACACGTCGGCCAGCCAACTGCGGCGGCAAATCCAATACTGGGCGAGGGTGGCGCCGGCGGCGGCCATCAGGCCCAAGCCCACCGGCCCAATAGACTTGCGGGCGGGCAGCAGCCCGACGAGCAGCATCAACCCGGAGGCGGCCTTCACCATCCGGCCGGTCGTCCACTCGCCGGCGAGTTCATCCAGCCGCCGGTCCACGGCCGCCGGGCCGTCCACGGCGATCTTCGAGATCCTCTCTCGCAGTTGCTGTTTCTTGTCGATCGGGGGTTTCGGTTGAACAGTCATATCTGTCCCTCCATTTGCCGGTTCCGTGGCATGGAGGAACACGCAACCGGCGTGCCGACCGCGGGACGGCGGCGTTAACCTTTACCCTGCGAGAAGATGAGCACGCTGTACGGGCCGATGGAGAAGGTGCCTTTGGCCGGAAGGCCATCGTACTCGCCCGGCTCGGCGATCACGTCCCCGCTCGGGAAATCGCCGAAGCTGCCGCTGTACCCCTTCCAGTCCGAGTTTAAAACGAGCTTCCACTTGCCCGCCGTCGGGAAGCCGATGGTGTAGTCCGTCCGCGGGTCGCGGTGGAAGTTGGCGACCACCATGACGTCGTCGCCGGGACCGCCCGTGTCCCAGCGGCGGAAGGCGATCATGTTCATGTCGTCGTGGACGTGCGACACCTGCACGTGCTGCCCGCACAGCCCGCGGGTCCGCTTGTCCTTGTTCAGCCGCAGGCGGATCAGGTCGCGGTACAGCCGCACGATGCCGCGGAACGCCTCCTGCTTGTCCCACTCCACCGGCACGGTGTCGCGAAACCAGCCGCCTTCGAGGAACTCCTGCCCCTGGAACAGCATCGGGATGCCCGGCGCTGTGAACACGAGTGCCGCCGCCAGGGTGCTCCGCTTCTGGGCGAAGTAGTCGCCCGCCCCGTTCGGGTCGATCTCGTGCGGCACCCGCGCCCGCCCGTTCGCCACCTCGTCGTGGCTCTCCGAGTAGATGACCCGCTGGAAGGCGTCGCCGTTGTACTTGTGGGCGACGGCGGCCGCCACCTTCACCATGCTGCGGTGGTCGTCGGACGCGGTGATGACCGCCTCCCGCACCGGGTGGACGAACTGGTCGTCCCACTGGGCACCGTACCCGGCCCCGCCCTGGTCCACCGGGGCGGTGATCGCCCCCAGGTGCTGTAGGTCTTCGGCGATGGTGAGCGTGTTCGGGTGCTTCGCCCGGATCTCGCCGTTCACCATCTGGATGAGCGACCAGCCGTCCGGCAGGTTCGGCTCGCCGTCCGCCCGCACGCTGCGGATGTACAGGGTCATGTCCATCCGCAGCCCGTCGATGTGGTAGTCCTCCACCCACATGAGAGCGTTGTCGCGGATGTACTGCCGCACCTGCGGGCGGCCGTAGTCCGGGCGGGTGTCGCCCCACGGCGTCTGCTTCCGCCAGTCCTGGTAGAAGTAGATGCCGCCGCCGTCGTTTTCGCTCCACCCGTCGAACCGCCAGATGTCCAGGTCGCTCGGCCCGAAGTGGTTGTACACCACGTCCAGGATGACCGCGAACCCGTTCTGGTGGGCGGCCTTCACGAACTCCTTGAACGCCTTCGGCCCGCCGTAGCTGCTCTCCACGGCGAAGATGTGCGCCGGGTTGTACCCCCAGCTGCGGTCGCCGGCGAACTCGGCCACCGGCATCACCTGCAGGCAGTTCACCCCCAGCCGCTTCAGGTGGTCGAACCGGCGGGTGATGTCCGCGAACGTGGCCGGCTTGTCCACGTCCGGCTCGGTGTCGTTGAACGTGCCGACGTGCAGCTCGTAGATCACCCACTCGTTCCACGGCGGGGTCTTCAGGTACGGCTCGCCCCATTCGAAATTCGGGTCGTGAACGACGGCGTTGCCGACCGAGTTGGTCACCTCGCGGGCGTACGGGTCGATGCGGGTGAACGTGCCCGTCGGGGTGAGGAGGTGGTAGCGGTACTCGTCGCCGACTTTCGCCCCCGACACGTCAGCGGACCATACCCCGTCCGGTTCCGGGGCGAGCGGGTGGGCGTCCGGCTTCCAGTCGTTGAACGTGCCGACGACGGACACGGCGGTGGCGTGCGGCGCCCACACGCGGAAGGCGAACCCGCCGTCGTGCGGGATGACGCCCATGCCGGGGCGGGTGGCGGGGGCGGGCGTGGGCATCGGTGGGGACTCCGGAGGTGGTTTGATTCGTTAGCGTGGTTCCCCTCGCTGGCGCGTCGGGCTAACCAGCGGTGGCCGGCTCGGGCGTCGTCATCCGCGGCGGTTCGTCCACCACCTGGCCGGGGTACCGCACGCCGTGCCCGTACCGCAGCGCGAACACCTGGGTGAACTCGGCGCCGAGCAGCATCAGTTGGGTGGAATAGTACACCCACACGATGAGCACCACCAGCGACCCGGCGGCGCCGAACGCCGACCCGACCGCCGCCTGCCCCAAGTACAGGCCGATCAGCAGTTTGCCCAGGTTGAACAGGGCGGCGGTGGCGATCGCCCCCACCCACACCGACCGCCAGCCGACCTTCGCGTCGGGTAGCACCTTGAAGATGACGGCGAACAGCAGGGTGGACAGGACGAGCGAGATCAGGAAGTTGATCAGCCCGAGGCTGGTGGTCAGGCCGAACTGGTCGCCCAGCCACCCCTTCAGCCCGGACAGCAGGGCGGACACGACCAGCGACACGAGCAGCAGGAACGCCAGCCCGCACACCATCGAGAACGACAGCAGCCGCCCCCGCACCTGCACCCACACGCTCCGCCACACGCTCTGCCCGGTCGTCTTCCGCTCGGGCACGTTCCACACCGCGTTCAGCGCCCCCTGTAGCTCGGCGAACACCCCGGTCGAGCCGACCAGCAGGATGACCACCCCGATGACGGTGGACAGCACCCCGCCGGTCTTCGACTTGCCGCTGGCCAGGGTGGTCTCGGCCACCGCCGCCCCCTCGCTGCCCATCAGGTCGCGGAACTGGTTCACCAGCTCGCCGCGGGCCGCCGCCTCGCCGAACACCAGCCCGGCGATGCCGGCCACCACCAGCAGCAGCGGGGCGAGCGACAGCACCACATAGAACGACAGCGCGGCACCCAACTGCGGGCACTTGTCGGCCACGAACTGCGACCCGGTGTCGCGGAGCATCTCGTAGGCGGGGCGGAAGACGGCCATGAGCGGGACCGACGGGGCGAATGAAAAAAAGGCCTGCCGAACTCGGCAGGCCTGTCGCGGCGTGGGCGGCCGCTACACAGCCGAGTTGGCGGTACTCCCCCGGCCGAAGAACAGCGACACCACGAACAGCACCAGGAACACGAAGAACATCACCTTGGCGAACAGGTACGACATGCCGGAGATCAGGTCGAACCCGAACAGCCCGGCGATCAGCGCGAGCAGCAGGAACAGCAGAGCGTAGCGGAGCATGGCGGCCTCCCAATTTTCGGGGCGAACTCTTAAGCCGACAGAAGGCGAGGCATCCGTCGTGCCAAATCAGGAGCGGCGAGCAACCGGCAACGGATTGCTCGCCCCGCGGCGTCCGGTTTGCTCGTCTATCCGGCACCACCTCCCCGCACCCGGAGCTTGCCATGCCGAAAGCTGTTCCTGCCACTCCTCTCCGGTCCTCGACAACCCCACAGCCGACTGCCCCGGCTGAATTGACCCAGCACCTCCGGCCGGAACCCGACTTCGGGTCGCATCCGGAACGCGCGATTCCGCCGGCCGACCCGGACAACGTGGACGTGAGCGAGGAGGACATCCGCCAACTGGCGTACCGCCGGTGGGAAGAGGCCGGCCGACCGGACGGCGACGGCACCGAGTTCTGGCTGCAAGCCGAGCGGGAGTTGAAGCACGCCTTCCACGATTGATCCGCATTCAGAAGCCGCTTGCGGCTTCGCCGCCGGTGCAAAAAACCCCGGCCACCCGTTTGGGTGGCCGGTCGTCGGTTTACTCAAAACTGAGCGACGGTTCCACGCGCCTATCGCCTGTGGCTATCGGCGGGCCGCCACAGAGGGCGGCCCCTACAGATCGCCGGGATTTGTAGGGGCCGCCCTCTGTGGCGGCCCGTGGTCCGGCACCGCCGGACCACTTCCGGAACCATCTCTTACTTGTCGCTCTTCTCCAACTCCGCGATCAGCCGGTCCAGGGCGCCGATGTGTTCCTGCGTTTGCGGCATCAGCTCGCTGCGGATGAGCGTCTTGCAATCGACCGCCAGGTCCTCGTTCTGGATCGACCGCTCGTAGTCGTTCAGCCCTTGCTGCTCGCCCTGCTTGAGGGCGGCCAGCGCCGTCTGCGGGCCGAACACCTTGGCCGTCCCCTCCACCGCCTTGGCGAACACCCCCCACGCGCCCGACCCGTCGGCCGGCTCGCCGCCGTGAGTGGTCACGTGGCTCTTCAAGGTGTCGACGGCGCGGGAGTGTTCCCCGCGGATGCGGGAGAGCGTGTTCACCAGGTCCGGCCGCTTCGAGTCCCGCAGCTTCTCGATCGCCTGGTCGTAGGTCTCGCGGGCCGACATTTCCCCCCGCAGAAGCGAGTTCAGTGCGCTCGTGTCCGAGGTGGTAGCCGCATGGCTGTTTTTCGACATGGCTTTGGTCTCCGGAATAGGGCGAGGGACTCATCAGGTTCGATACCCGACGGCGTTGACGGAGCAGGCGATGTGCCAGCCCGCGACGAGGCGGACGTGAAACGCGAAAGAATTGAGCAGGCGGGTGCGCAAGAAACGGCAGGCGATTTCCCCGCCTGCCGCCGAGCGGTGAGAACCGATTCGCTCAAGACTGGTCGGCCAGCAGTTGCATCTGTTCAACCAGACGGTGCCGGTCTCGGTCGAGTTCGGCTGCAAACTCAGCCAAAGCTGGGCGGCACTCGTCGGGGTGATCGAAGGCGTCGCACGAGCGCTCCACCTGCTGATGCAGGTGCTTCATGTCGGCCAACTGCTGATCCAGTCGGCTGAGCAGTCGGATGCGCAAAGCGGTCACGCGGTGAGCGGAAGTACAGGTCATGACGGACTCCGAGGGGGGCGAACTACACCCGCAATTCAGGAGCCGATTGCGACACGATTGGCCGAATATCGTCTGGGGTGAAATCTGCGGCACGAAGAGAGTGTGGGGTCGCCGAAATCCCACACTTTTCAGGCGAATTGCGGCTACGACCTCAACTCCGGCTCGGCCTCACTCCCCGCAGCTTCCCCACTCGGCGAAGCTCCGCGCACAGCGGGGAAACGGGGTCGTCAGTCCTTCTTGAATTCCTTCTTGTCGATGGTGTAGTTGGCGATCTTGTCCGTCACGCTGCGGCGGGACAGGCCGGAGATGATCGCACACTTGCCCACGTGCCCGCGGGTCTTCCGCAGCGCCCGCCGCAGGTACCGCTCCTCGAACGCGGCCGTGATCTCGGCCAACTGGTCCGGCAGGGTGCGGGCCAGGTCCACCTGGAACGGGTTCTTGACGTCCGACCGTTTGGCTACGTCCGGCGGCAGGTTCGCCGGCCGGATGTGCCCGTCGCGGGCCGTCACCGTCGCCCGCTCGATGGCGTTTTCGAGCTGCCGCACGTTCCCCGGCCACTCGCACTTCAGCAGCACCTGCATGGCTTCCGGGGTGATCTGGCACGGCGACTGGTTCGGCCGGGCGTACTTCTGGCAGAAGTGCTCGGCCAGCAGCGGGATGTCTTCGGTGCGATCACGGAGCGGCGGCAGGTCGATCAGGATCACGTTCAGCCGGTAGTACAGGTCCTCGCGGAATTTACCCTCCTTCACCAGCTTGTCGAGCGGCTGGTGGGTGGCGGCGATCACCCGCACGTCGATGTCGATCGGTTCGGCCCCGCCCACCCGCTCGATCCGCCGCTCCTGAAGCACTCGCAGCAGCTTGATCTGAAGCGGCAGCGGCAGGTCGCCGATCTCGTCCAGGAACAGGGTGCCGCCGTGGGCGTGCTCGAACCGCCCCTTCCGCTGCGACGCGGCGCCGGTGAACGACCCCTTCTCGTGCCCGAACAGCTCGCTCTCCATGAGCGTCTCGGGCAGGGCGGCGCAGTTCACCGCCACGAACGGCCCGCCGCGGTGGGCGGCCGACGCGGTGTGAATCGCCCGCGCGATCTGCTCCTTGCCGGTGCCCGTTTCGCCCAGGATCAGCACCGTGCTGGCCGTGTCCGACACGTTGGTGATGAGGTCGAACACGTCCGCCATCTTCGGGCTCTTGCTGAGCACGTTCTGGAACGAGCGGGACGACTGGAGCTGGCCCCGCAGGGCGATCACCTCGTCCCGCAGCGCCCGCTCGCCGAGCGCCCGCTCCACCAGCCGGCATAAATGTTGCGGTTCGGCCGGTTTCGTGAGGAAGTCGTACGCCCCCATCCGCAACGCCGCCACCGCCTCCGGCACCCCGCCGTGGCCGGTGGTGACGATGGTCGTCACCGGCAGCCCCTCGGCCTGGATCGCCTCGATCAACTGCAGCCCGGACTTCTTCGGCATCCGCAGGTCGGTGACGAGTAGGCTGTACGGGGTGGCCCGCAGCATCTCCAGCGCCTGCGCGCCGTCCACCGCCGTGTCCACCTCCAGCCCGAGCGACAACTGCAGCAACTGCTGGAGCGACTCGCGGGCGTCCGCCAGGTCCTCGGCCACCAGAATCCGCTGGGTGACGGCGGGCGGCGACTGGTCGGTCGTCGGTACGGTCATGGCGGTGGCCCCGTTGTGTGCCGGCCGCTTGGCGGGCGCGGCCGGTGCGGTCAGTGTACCCATGCTGCCTCAAACCCCGTGAGGATGGAATGTTCGACTGGCTGCGGTCGCTCACCGACACCACCGGGTTCGTCCCCCGCAGCCAGTGCGGGGCGTGGACGCCGGAATGGATCGCCGTTCACACCGGGTCGGACATCCTCATCTGGCTGGCGTACCTGTCCATCCCGCTGGTGCTGCTGGGGGTCGCCCGCCACCCGGCGGTGCGGCCGTTCCGCCCGCTGGTGTTCCTGTTCGCCGCGTTCATCCTGGCGTGCGGCACCACCCACCTGATCGAGGCCGTCATCTTCGAGCAGCCGGTGTACCGGCTGTCCGGGGTGCTGAAGGCGATGACCGCGGTGGTGTCGTGGGCCACCGTGTTCGCCCTCATCCCGGCCGTCACCCGCCTGCTGCCGGTGCTGGACCAGCTGGTGGCCCGCCCCGCCCCCACCCCGGCCCGCGACCCGGACGCCGACAAGCCGTTCAGCCTGGTGTACTCGCTGGCCATCCTGATGGCGTTGCTCGCCACCCTGATCCGGTACGCCCTCGACCCGGTACTCGGCGACACGCCGGCGTTCGGCGTCAGCATCATGGCCGTCATCTTCGTCGGCTGGTACGCCGGGTTCGGCCCCGGCCTGGTCACCCTGCTGCTGAGCGGGCTGTTGTCCATGTACCTGTTCCTGCCGCCGCGGCAGACGCTGTGGGTGGAAGGGGTGCACCTCCAGGTGGACAGCGGGTTGTACCTGGTCACCGGGATCGGGGTGCTGATACTCGGCGAACTCCAGCGGACCACCCGCCGGCGGCTGCACGGCAAGGTCCTCCAGTTGTGGGCCGCCCGCGAGGAGCTGACGGCCGAGAAGCGGAAGGCGGACGAGACCCTGGCGTCCCTCGACGCGCTCGTCCGCAACGCCCCGTACGGCATCGCCTTCTTCGACCCCGACCTGCGGTACATCCGGGTCAACGACACGTTCGCCCGTGCAAACGGCGTGCCGCCGGACGACATGATCGGCCGTCCGCTCCCCGAAGTGCTTTCCGACTACCCTGCGGACCTGCTGGCGGAATACCGCCACGTGCTGGCCACCGGCGAGACGCTCACCCGCCGCACCTACAACGAGGCGGGCAGCTTGTGGGAGCTGACCGCCTTCCCGGTGCCGCTGGCCGACGGCCTCCGCGGGCTGGGGGTGATCGGGGTGGACGTGACCGACCGGCACCGGCACGAGGAGCAACTGCGGGAGAGCGCGGAAAAGTTCCAGGCGATGGCCGACGGCATCCCCCAGCTCGCCTGGATGACCCGTCCGGACGGGCACATCTTCTGGTACAACCAGAGGTGGTACGACTACACCGGCACCACCCTGGAGGAGATGGAGGGGTGGGGGTGGCAGGCGGTCCACGACCCGGTGGAGCTGAAGCGGGTGATGGTGTCCTGGCCGAAGGCGCTGGCGGCCGGCGAGCCGTTCGAGGAGACGTTCCCGCTGCGGCGGCACGACGGGCAGATGCGGTGGCACCTGACCCGGGCGGTGCCGTTGAAGGACGCCGCCGGGAAGGTGCTGTTGTGGTTCGGCACGAACACCGACATCACCGCCCAACGGGAGCTTGAGCACGCCCTGCGGGAGACGACGTCCCAACTCACCCAGTTGACCGAGGGGATGCCGCTGCTCATGTGGGCGTGCCGGCCGACCGGCGAGTGCGACTACCTCAGCCGCCAGTGGCTGGACTACACCGGCCTGCCGCTGGACGAGCAACTCGGCAAAGGGTGGCTGACTGCCCTGCACCCGGACGACCGGGCGGGCACCACCACCGCCTGGCAGGCGGCGGTGGGCGGGGCGGCCGAGTACGACCTGGAGTACCGCATCCGCCGGCACGACGGCGTGTACCGCTGGTTCGCCACCCGCGGCATCCCCGTCCGCGACCAGGTCGGCCGCATCACCCGCTGGTACGGGTCGTGTACCGACATCGACGACCGCAAGCACTACCGGGACAACCTGGAGCGGATGGTGGCCGAGCGGACCGCCCAGATCCGCGAGCAGCAGACGTTCCTGAACACCACCCTGGACAACGTGGCCGAGGGGATCGTGGCGTGCGACGCCAGCGGCCGGCTGAAGCTGTTCAACGCCGCCGCCAAGAAGATGCACGCCCTGCCGGCCGAGCCGCTGGCCGCCGACCGCTGGGCCGAGCGGTACCGCCTGTTCGAGGCGGACGGGGTGACGCCGATGGCGACGGACAACATCCCGCTGTTCCGCGCGTGGCGGGGCGAGGAGGTGCGGGAGGCCGAACTGGTCATCCGCTCGGACGGCCAGCCGGACCGCTACGTACTCTGCTTCGGCCAGCAGTTGCACGCCGCCGACGGGAACGTGTCCGGGGCGGTGGTGTCCATGCGGGACATCACCGAGCGGCGGGAGTACGAGCGGCAGTTGCTGCTCACCCACGCCGCCCTGCGGGCGAGCAACGAGGACCTGGAGAAGTTCGCCTACGTCGCCTCGCACGACCTCCAGGAGCCGCTCCGCAAGATTCAGGCGTTCGGCACGCGGCTGGCTGATCGTTACCGGGAGGTACTCGGCGAACAGGGGCAGGGGTATCTGGAGCGGATGACGGACGCCGCCGGGCGGATGCGGCGGCTGATCGAAGATCTGCTTTCCCTGTCCCGCGTGAGCAGCAAACCGATCGCCTTCCAGCCGGTCGATCTGGGCCGATTGGTACACGACGTGCTTGGAGATATCGACGAGCAGGTCCGTCGAACGGGCGGGCGGGTTGATGTGGGGCCATTGCCCACGGTCGTGGGTGATCCGGGGCAACTCCGCCAACTGTTCCAGAACCTGATCGGCAACGCGCTCAAGTTCGCCCGGCCGAATGTCCCACCCGAGGTTCGGGTCACGGCCGTGCCCTTCGATGTCTTATCGGACGACGACGACCAGCCGCCCGGTCCGGGCTGGCGGATCACCGTGACGGACAACGGTATCGGGTTCGAGCCGGAGTACGCCGAACGGATCTTCGAGCTGTTCCAGCGGCTCCACTCCCGCGCCAAGTACGAGGGCACTGGGTTGGGGCTAGCCATCGTGCGTAAGATTGCCGTTCGTCACGGCGCGACCGTCTCCGCTCACGGCCGCCCCGGCGAGGGGGCCACGTTCACCCTCGACTGGCTCACCCGGGTGGAACCTGAATGACCATGCCAACCGCGCCGAAATCCGTCACCATCCTACTGGCGGACGACGACCCGGACGACCGCGAGCTGACCCGCGAGGCGTTCGCCGAGTCGAAACTGGTGAACGACCTGCGGTTCGCCGAGGACGGGGTGGAGGTGTTCGAGTACCTCGACCGGACGGGCAAGTACGCCGGGCCGGACGCCGCCCCGCGGCCGCACCTGCTGCTGCTGGACCTGAACATGCCGCGGATGGACGGGCGGGAGGTGCTCGCCCGGCTGAAGTCCGACCCGCGGCACGCCGACATCCCGGTGATCGTGCTCACCACCTCGAAGGCCGAGGAGGACGTTCTCCGCTCGTACCGGCTGGCCGCCGCCAGCTACATCACCAAACCCGTCACCTTCGAATCCCTGGTGCGGGTCGTGCAGGCGCTCGGCCGGTACTGGTTCGAGATCGTGGAACTGCCGGACCATGACAAACCTCGAACCAGCCCGTGACCGCCCGGTCCGGGTCCTCCTGGTCGATGACGACCCGGACGACCACCTGCTCACCCGCGACGTGATCGCCGACATCCCCGGCGGCGGGTACACCCTGGACTGGGTGCCCGAGTTCGACGCCGCCCTGGACGCCGTCTGCGCCGGCGAGCACGACGTGTACCTGGTGGACTACCGGCTGGGGGCGAAGACCGGGCTGGAACTGCTAGCGGAGATGCGGCAGCGGGCGTGCAACGGGCCGGTCATCCTGCTCACCGGGCTGGGCGGGCCGGAGGTGGACCGGGCGGCGGCGGAGGCCGGGGCGGCGGACTACATCGAGAAGGCGAAGCTCGACCCGGTGGCCCTGGAACGGGCCATCCGGTACACCCTGCGGCAGCGGGCCTACGAGGCGGACCTGGAGCGGAAGGTGGCCGACCGCACGGCCGCCCTGGAGCGGGCGAACGCCAGCCTCCGCGAGGCCGACCGGCGGAAGGACGAGTTCCTGGCCACCCTGGCGCACGAGCTGCGGAACCCGCTCGCCCCCATCCGCAACGCGCTGGCCATCATGGACCTGTCGCCCGGCAACCCGGCCGGGCTGGCGAAGGCGAAGGCGGTGATGGAGCGGCAGGTGCGGCAGTTGGCCCGGCTGATCGACGACCTGCTGGACGCCTCCCGCCTCACCCGCAACGTGCTGCACATCGACCCCCGCCCTCTGGACCTGACCGGGCCGCTGGAGGCGGCGGCGGAAGCCAGCCGGGCGGCGGCCGAGGCCGGCGGCATCAGCCTGCGGGTCGAACTGCCGCCGGGGCCGCTGGTGGTGAACGGCGACCACGCCCGGCTCACCCAGGTGTTCGCCAACCTGCTGTCGAACGCCATCAAGTACACGGAGGCGGGGGGGACGATCACCCTCACCGCCGAACCGGACGGCGACGAGGTGGTGGTAGCGGTGCGGGACACCGGCGCCGGCATCCCGGCCGACGAACTGCCGCGGGTGTTCGACCTGTTCGGCCCGGCCGACCGGCCGGACGCGCGGGCGGCCGGCGGGCTGGGCGTCGGGCTGGCGGTGGCCAAGCGGGTGACGGAGATGCACGGCGGGACGGTTACGGTTGCGAGCGACGGGGCCGGGCAGGGGGCGGTGTTCGCCGTCCGCCTGCCGCTGCACCAAAAGTAGCAGGCACACTCCGTGTGCCGTCCGCCACCTAGTTCCGCACCGCCGGGTTCCGCGACCAGATCAGCCCGCCGCCCCGCACGATCATGACGATCCCGCCGACGATCGCCACCAAGGCGAACGGCCCGAGGATGGCCGGCAGCGGGTACGCCCACCCCGCTTTCGTCGCTCCGGCCGGTTCCGACATGTTTTGCGGCGGTGCGCTCATCGCGAACACGCAGTAGGCGCCGATCACCACCCCGATCAGCAGCACCGCCCAGCCGGTGAATCGCATGGTAAGTCCTCCCGTTTGTTGAGCGGTCATCCGCAGCCCACGGATCGGCGGCCGGGGTTGGAGTTCACGCTTCAGCGTGAGAAAAGTTCACTCACGCTGAAGCGTGAACTCCAACCCCGGCCGTTTCTATCAGGTTGCGCGTCACCCGCTCACATCACCCTCAGCATCTCGTGTGCCCGATTCCCCTGCACCCGGCGTGCCGGCACACCCTTTGCGTGACCGAAGTGTGCTCCCGACCGCCAGAAACGGTCTTTCCACTCGGGCCACGCACGATGACCCCGTCCCGCCCCGTCGTTAAGCCCGTCTGGCAGCGGGCCGTCCTCACCGCGTCCGCGTGTGTGACGGCGGCCATTCTCATCGCCGCCGTGCACTGGATGCGGGCGCTGGTCATCCCGATCGCGATGGCCGTGTTCTTCACCTACGTCCTGTCCCCACTGGTGGCGTTCCTGCGGAAGCGGGGGCTGCCGCGGGTGCCGGCCGTGGTGCTGGTGGTGGGGCTGGCGGTGCTGACCTTCCTAGGCACGTCGCTCATCCTCGCCCGGCAGGTGTCGGACCTGAGCGAGACGCTGGCGCAGAACAAGGACCGGATCGTGTCGAAGCTGACCGCCGCCCGCGTGGCGGTGGTCGGGGAGGGGGAGTCGCGGTGGGCGAAGATGGCGGCCGAGTTCGAGCACTCGCTGGCCCCGCCGCCCGACCCGAACACCCCGCAGGAGGTGGTGGTGCGGCCGGCCGGCACGCCGTGGTTCTCCCGGCTGGAGGTGGTGGTCGGGCCGGCCACCGAGGCGTTCGCCCAGGCCGGGTTCGCGTTCGTGCTGGTGGTGTTCATGCTGCTGGCCAAGGCGGACCTGCAGGACCGGCTGCTGCGGCTGTTCGGCGACACCGGGCTGACCACCGCCACCCGCGCCACCGGCGAGGTGAGCCGGCGGATCAGCCGGTACCTGTTCAGCCAGCTGGTGCTGAACGTGTCGTTCGGGTTGCTGTGTGCCGTCGTGCTGTTCCTGCTCGGCGTGCAGTACGCCCTGCTGTGGGGGTTCATCATCACCCTGATGCGGTACGTGCCGTACATCGGCACCCCGGCCGGGGTGCTGCCGCCCACCCTGTTCGCGTTCGCCGTGTCCGACGGGTGGTGGCAGCCGGTCACCGTGCTGGTGGTGATCATGGGCCTGGAGCTGGTGTGCAACAACCTGGTCGAACCGAAGGTGTACGGGGCGTCGCTCGGCGTGTCCGAGGTGGCCCTGCTGGTGTCGGCCGCGTTCTGGGCGTTCCTGTGGGGGCCGATCGGCCTGATCCTGTCCGGCCCGATCACCACCTGCCTGCTCGCCCTGGGCAAGTACCTGCCGCCGCTCCGCTTCCTGTACGTGCTGCTCGGCACCGACCCGCCGCTCACCGCCCCGCTCGCCCTGTACCAGCGGCTGATGGCCCGCAACCAGGACGAGGCGGTGCGGGTGGTGACCGAGGCCATCCCGGAGGACACCCCGGAGAAGGTGTTCGACGACGCCGTGCTGCCCGCCCTGTCGATGCTGGTGCAGGCCAAGCGGGATGGCGAGTTCGAGGGGGACGAGGAGAAGCAGGTGCTCGGCATCGCCGAGGAGGTGATCGACGAGCTGGTGCTGGAGGTCCGCTCCCGCACGGACAAGACGGCCATCCCGGCGAACGAGCGGCTGCGGCTGCTGGCGTGCCCGGCGGCGGACGACGCCGAACGGCTGGCGCTGGAGGCGTTCACCGCCGTGCTGACCGAGCAGCAGTGGGAAGTGAAGGTGTCACCGGCCGGCACGCTCGCTTCCGAGTTGCTCGACACGGTCGGCCAGTTCGACCCGGACGTGGTGGTGGTGTCCAGCCTGCCGCCGCACAGCCTGGCGCACGTGCGGTACCTGTGCAAGCGGCTGCGCACCCGCCTGCCGAACGCGTACATTCTGGTCGGCCGGTGGGGGACTACGACGGCCGAGGTGGCTGAGGCGGATGCCGCTTCGCTGTCCGCCGCCGGCGCGTCCGCCGTCACCAACACCCTGCTCGACGCCCGCGCCAAGCTGTCCGGATACCGGCCGGTGCTGGCCGACCGGGCGTCCGAATCGGTCATCCCCGGCACGACGGTGAACGGGGAGGCGGCGTTTGGCATGGCGCCTGCGTAGTGGGTTGCGTCGATGTGACACGTCGCCCGTCGTCGGACGGGTGACCCCTCAGCGAACCTGAACCAGGAGCGTTGTCATGGCGAACCCTAAAGACCGCGTGCACGGCGGGATCGAATCGGCCGGCGACGCCGCCAAGTCCGCCGTCGAGTCCGGGAAAGACACCGCCCACACCGCGGTGAACGCCGGGGCGGGCATGGGCCAGAAGGTGGCGGACAAGGCGACCGAACTGGTCGATCAGGGCAAGCAGGTGGTGAACAAGCTGGCCGACGAGGCCACCGAGGTGGGGCACAAGGTGCAGCGGTGGGCGACCGACGCCTACCACACCAGCGAACAGGGCGTGGCCGACGCCTACCAGGCCACCGCCAAGACGGTGAACGAGTACAGCCAGGAGGTGGCCGACCTGATCCGCAAGTACCCGATCCAGGCGCTGCTCGTCGGGTTCGGGGCCGGGCTGCTGGTCAGCCGCGCGATGCGGGCGTAACCCCGCTTTTTCCGGCCGACCACTTGCGTGGTCGGCCGTTTCGTTTCGTCACACACAACCGGAGACTCACCATGCGTATTCAGATTCTGACCGCGGCCGCGGGCGTGACCGCCGCCCTGTTCGCCGCCGGGTGCGGGAACACCAGCCCGACCGGCGGGGGCGGCACGTCCGGCGGGACAAACCCGACCACCGGGAAAGTGGAAAAGGCGACCACGTTCAGCTTCAAGGGGCCGGCCATCACGCCGAGCATGACCCAGGGCGAGAAGAAGAACGTGGTGCTGACGCTGGACCGCGGGAACGACTTCCGCGACACGGTGAAGTTCTCGGCCGAGGCTCCGAAGGGGCTGAAGGTCGAGTTCCCGAAGGCGTCGGTCGCGGCCGGCGAGCCGGCGGACGTGACCATGGCGGTCGAAGCGGCGGCCGACGCCGCCGTGGCCGAACACACCATCAAGGTGACGGCCACCCCGGCCACCGGCAAGGCCACCGACCTGGACGTGAAGGTGAAGGTGGACGCGAAGAAGTAAGTCGGGTGAAGTCGAAGCGTCCGGCCCCGCGTTCGCAGTGCTGATGGCACTCCGAACGCGGGGCCGGCGTCATTCACGCCGCAGGCGTCGGGGGCAAGGTGTGACATGCGGACCGAATCGGTGGCGGCCGAATCCTATCAGGCCTCCTTTCACACGGCGTTCCGGCCGGACCTTGATCGCCTGATGTCCGACATCCCGATCCCATCTACCGCGGCCGTGCTGGACGTGCCGTGCGGGAACGGGTTCTACACCCGCCGGTTGGCCGAACGGCTAAGGGCGGGCGGGCGGCTGGTGGCGGTGGACGTGTCCGACGAGTGCCTGGAGCGGACGCGAGCTGAGCTGGCGGGGGTGGACACGCCGGTCGAGATCATCGAAGCGGACGCTTACAAGTTGCCGTTCCCGGACGACACGTTCGATGTGGTGTGGAGCGCCCAGAGCCTGATCAGCCTGGACCCGGTGCGGGCGGCGCGGGAGATGTACCGGGTGGTGAAGCCGGCCGGGCTGGTGGCGATCCTGGAGGTGGATGAGTTCCACCACGTTCTGCTGCCGTGGCCGGCGGAGGTGGAGGCGGAGCTACAGGCGGCGATCCTCGCGGCCAGCGTGCGGAAGTACGGCGACGGGGTGAAGCTGTCCCCCACCCGCCGGCTGCGACGGGTGCTGCGGCAGTGCGGGTTCCGGTCGGTTCGGCGGGACACGTACCCGGCCGAGCGGGCCGCCCCGTTCGACCCGCCGACCACCGACTTCCTCGCCCACCACCTTCGGTACCTGCGGTCGTTCGCCTACCCGCACCTGCCGGCGGCCGTCCGCCCGGCGTTCGACCGCACCACCGACCCGGACTCGCCCGACTCGCTGTTCCGCCTGCCCGACGCCGACGTGGTACTCATCAACGTGGTGTACTTCGCCCGCGGGAAGTGAACGACCCAGCTCAGCAGCGGTGGGAGCCGAGTGAGCTGTGGTCACGAAAAACGAATCATGCCCCGCCGTCTGCTGCAGCGCCTGGTTCGGCCTATTTGGTCGGCCGGGCCAGGTACGATGAACCCAACTCCTCGGCTTTGGTGTTCAGCTTCTCGATCCCCAGACTGCGGACCGCGCCGGTCTTGCTATCGCCGAGGTACAGATCGTATCCCCCGGCCCCTTTCTCGCGGGTGCTGGAAAGGAACACCCAACGCACGTCGATCGGGTACGGGTCGGAGTAGTTCGCGTCGGGCTTGCAGCACGTCAGGGGCGAATTCTTACCAGTCTTCCAATCGTGGACATAGATTTGGTCGTTGCGATTGTCGGCGGCGTGCCAGCGGACGTACAGGAGCCGGTCATCGTCCCATCGGACCGGGAAGTATTCCTGCACCTTCGGTTCGGCGGCCACCGCCTTGCGGTTGGTGCCGTCCCGCTCGTACACATACAAATCCCCGTCCGCCGCCGCGTTCTCCATCGCCACCACCCGTTTCCCACTCGCCACGAACACCGGCATCGACCGCTCTGCCTTCTCTCGGATATCGACCTTGCGAATTTCTTTCGTCTTCGGGTCCAGGAACGCGAACTGTCCGGCGTGCTTGAACACGATGGACTTGCCGTCCGGGGCGTAGTTCGGATCTTCGTCCCGCACGCCGTTCCCTTCGGTCAGGTTCTCCGGCGGATCCTTGCCGCCGACTTTCCAGCAGTACACGTCCCAGTCCTTGCCGTCGCGCTTGCCTTTGGGCAACCCCATGAACACGATCCGCTCACCGTCCGGCGAGAAGTGGGCGTTCATGGCGTGATCGACGGGCCAGGACTCACTCAGACAGGCGAGGGTCTTGTCCCGGAAGTCGTAGAGGAACAGGTGGCTGTCATAGTTGTCGTAACTGGTGTACCTATGGAACAGCAGCCGCCCGTTGAGCGACAGAGGGTCTTCGTCGGCGGCGAGCGCCGCGCCGGCGAAAGCTCCGCCGATCAGCCCGGCCAGAGCCAACGTCCACACGCGATTCCAAATCCGCATCGAAACACCTCCGCGGCCGTACTTGTTATTATCCTGCGCCGGGTGGCGCACCCGGCTTGTTCTACGCTCGGGACATAGTCCCGAGCGTAGCCGATCCCACCCGAGGCCGTAAACTGTACAAAAGATCAGGACGCTGGTGCAGCGAGTATTTACGCGGCGGCTACAAGCCGCCGCGTAAAACCACACACGGCCGGTGACAAGAATAATCCCGAAAAAGTGGGCACCCTCTCCCGCGGTCGTGGCTCGTCGTTACTGCCGCCTCATCGCAGACCGGGCAGCGAAGAACCCGCACAGGCCGTGGACGCCGCCGCCGGGCGGGGTGGAGGCCGAACACAGGTACAGGCCCGGCCGCGGCGTCGAGTACGGGTCGAGGCGGGCGACCGGGCGGGTGAACAACTGCCACCAGTCGGCCACCCCGCCGGTGATGTCCCCGCCCACGTAGTTCGGGTTGTGCCGCTCCATCGCCGCCGGGTCGGTGACGTGCCGGGCGAGGATCAGGTCGCGGAACCCCGGCGCGAACCGCTCGACCTGCGTTTCGATTTGCTCGGTCATGTCGGCGGTCGAACCGTGCGGGACGTGGCAGTACCCCCAGGCGGTATGCCGCCCCGCCGGCGCCCGCGTCGGGTCGAACAGGCTCGGCTGGGTGAGCAGCACGAACGGCCGGTCCGTGAGTTGCCCTTCCCATGCCGCCCGCTCGGCCGCAGCCACCTCGTCGAACGTCCCGCCGACGTGGACCGTCCCGGCGCGGCGGCACGGTTCGGCCGTCCACGGGATCGGCCCGGCCAGCGCCCAGTCCACCTTGAACACGCCGGGGCCGTAGCGGTAGCGGGCGAGTTGCCGTTTGTAGGTGGCCGGCAGGCGGTGCCCGGCGAGCGCGAGCACCTGCCGCGGGGTCACGTCGAGCAGCACTGCCCGCGCCGGGGGCAGTTCGTCGATGGACTTCACCCGGTGGCCGGTGCGGATCTCCCCGCCGCGAGACCGGAGGTACGAGGCGAGCGCGTCGGCCAGCTTCTGCGCGCCGCCCCGCGGCACCGGCCAGCCGACGGCGTGCCCGGCGAGGCCGAGCACGAGCGCAATGGCAGCGCTCGGCGACTTCTCCAGCGGCAGCACGGCATGAGCGGCGAGACCGGCGATCAGCGCCTTCGCCGGCTCGGTTTTGAAGTACGCGCCGACCAGTCCGCGGGCGGATCGAATCGCCCGCAGGCCGAAGCGCATCGCGGCGAACGGGTGACGGGGAATGCGAAACGGGCCGAGCAGGTCGGCGAACAGCCCGTCGGCGGCGGGCAGCAGCGGGGCCATCAGCCGGCGGTAGGCGGCGGAATCTTGGCCGAGGGCGTCGGCGGTGGCGTCGAGCGAGCGGTGCTGCACCGCCGCCGTCCCGTCGTCCAGCGGGTGGGCGAACGGCAGCGGCGGCTGCACCCACTCCAGCCCGTGCCGGTCGAGCGGCAGCGACCGGAAGAACGGCGACGCCACGGCCATCGGGTGAACGGCCGAGCAGGTGTCGTGGACGAACCCCGGCAACGTCAGCTCGGCCGAGCGGCACCCGCCGCCGGCGGTGTCGGCCGCTTCCAGCACGAGAACGGACCGCCCGCGGTCGGCGAGGGCAATCGCCGCCGCCAGCCCGTTCGGCCCGGACCCGACCACGACTGCGTCGTAGTTCGTCATGTGACTTATGAGGCTACCCGATCCGGGTGGGGAAATGAAGAAACCCCTGACAGAGCAGGGGCTTCCCACAGCGATCGATCACATTCGTCAGCGAGGGCGACGGGACTCGAACCCGCAACCTCCGGATCGACAGACTGCCCTGGATAGCCCCTCACGGACGGCAAAAGCACCTGAATTTCCAGAAGTTTACACGGCTCCGAGGCGAGTTGCAAGACCCCGCAAAGAGGAGCGAAACGGGGCTAGAAAACGCGGTAACCGGGTACTTTCAGCGATCGATACCCGGTAGGACAAAAGCCCGAACAATCGAAGCGGTGAGAAACACCCCTTGCAGCAACTTCGCCTCGGAACTCACCAGCCTGAGGGCACGGTGTGCTGCCCGCGGCTGTCCGAAATTCTGCGATAGTGGACACGCCGGGCGTCTGGCGCACGTGAACCGCCTCACCTTCTCGACCTCACTCGGGAGGCACGTGCCTTCGCGCCCACCTTCGCCCCGACCACGGTTCCCACGCCGGGGCAGATGAACGTACCGACCACCGCTCCGACCGCCCCGACTTCGTGCCCATCGCCCCGCCGACCACCGCCCGACTCGCGTGACCGTGGTCAGCACCCGCTTGTCCGGCTCCCACGCTTGGTTGTCGTGAAGGCAAACGCGAGGCGGTCGCCTCTCACTATCGACCCAATACCGGAGAACGTCATGCCCCAGGAATTGGCCCGCCCGAAGCTGAGCGAGAAGGGGTTGTTGACCCCGGACAACTGCGTGCTCGCGCTCATCGACCTCCAACCCCAGATGCTGTTCGGCGTGTCCAACTTCGACCGCCAGGCGGTCATCAACAACAACGTCGCCCTGGCCAAGGCCGCACGGGTGTTCGGCGTCCCGGTCGTCCTCTCGACTGTGGAAACCAAGAGCTTCAGTGGCAACACCTGGCCGCAAGTCCTCGCCGCCCTCGGCAACCCGGCCCCGGTCGAGCGGACCAGCATGAACTCGTGGGACGACGAGGGGTTCGTCGCCGCGGTCCGGAAGACCGGCCGGAAGAAGATCGTCCTGACCGGTCTGTGGACGGAGACCTGCGTCGCCCTGCCGACGGTCCAGGCGATCCACGACGGGTACGAGGTGTACGTGGTCGAGGACTGCTGCGGGGACGTGAGCCAGCTCGCCCACGACAACGCCATGAAGCGGGTGATCCAGGCCGGGGCGAGGCCGGTGACGGCCCTCTCGACCATGCTCGAATGGCAGCGGGACTGGGCGCACAAGGGCACCTACGACGCCGTCATGGACATCGTGAAGACCCACTGCGGCGCGTACGGCATGGGCGTCGAGTACGCGTACACGATGGTCCACGGTGCCCCGCCGACGAAACTCCCCGAGTACGTCGTCCCGACCGGGGCGTCACACCAATGACCCCGCGATGGAAAGAGGCGATCCTGACGTGGATCGGGGTGAACGTCACGGCGGTCGCGCTCACCTTCACCCTGAGCTCGCTGATCGCCGGCTGGCCGTGGTTCGCCGGGTTCCTGGCGTTCAACACGGCGATGGTGGCCGGCTTGACGTGGTGCGTCATGCCGGCCCTGACGCGACTGTTCGGACACCGGCTCGAAGCTCTTCACGGAGACCCGACGGATGATCACCGCAGACCTGATCCTGCACAACGGCAAAATCACCACGAATGACTCCACGCCGGAGACGGCGGCCGTCGCGTTCGCCAGCGGGCGGGTCGCCGCGACCGGCACGGATGCCGATGTGCTCAAGTTGCGCGGCCCTGCCACCGCCGTGATCGACCTGGCCGGGCGGCGGGCGGTCCCCGGCCTCAACGACTCGCACCTGCACCTGATCCGCGGCGGGCTGAACTTCAACCTCGAACTCCGCTGGGACGGGGTGCCGTCGCTCGCCGACGCGCTGCGGATGCTGAAGGAGCAGGCGAAGCGGACGCCGCCGCCGCAGTGGGTGCGTGTGGTCGGCGGTTGGAACGAGTTCCAGTTCGCCGAGCGGCGGATGCCCACACTCGCCGAGATCAACGCCGTCTCGCCGGACACGCCGGTGTTCCTCCTCCACCTGTATGACCGGGCCATCCTGAACGCGGCGGCGTTGCGGGCGGTCGGGTACGACAAGAACACCCCGGACCCGTCCGGCGGAGAGATTCAGCGGGACAAGCTGGGCAACCCGACCGGCATCCTCATCGCCCGGCCGGACGCGATGATCCTGTACAACACGCTGGCCAAGGGGCCGAAGTTGCCGCCGTCGTACCAACTGAACTCGACCCGCCAGTTCATGCGCGAGTTGAACCGGCTCGGGGTGACGAGCGCGATCGACGCCGGAGGCGGGTTCCAGAACTACCCGGACGATTACGCCATCATCGAAGACCTGCACCGCCGCGGCGAGATGACCGTGCGGGTGGCGTACAACCTGTTCACCCAAAAGCCGAAGGGCGAGTTGGAGGACTTCACCAAGTGGGTCGGAATGACGAAGCCCGGGGCCGGGGACGACTACTACCGGATGAACGGGGCGGGCGAGATGCTCGTCTTCTCGGCCGCCGACTTCGAGGACTTCCTCGAACCCCGCCCGGACCTCGCGCCGGGGATGGAGGGCGAACTGCATCGGGTGGTGAAGCTTCTGGCCGAGCACCGCTGGCCGTTCCGCCTGCATGCCACCTACGACGAGTCGATTTCCCGCATCCTGAACGTGTTCGAGGCGGTGGACCGCGAGGTGCCGTTCGCCGGCCTGCGGTGGTTCTTCGATCACGCCGAGACCGTCACCGAGCGGAACCTGGAGCGGATCAAGGCGCTCGGCGGCGGTATCGCGGTCCAGCACCGGATGGCGTTCCAGGGCGAGTACTTCGTGGACCGCTACGGGGCGAAAGCGGCCGAGCACACCCCGCCGATCAAGCAGATGCTGTCGATGGGTATCCCCGTCGGGGCCGGCACCGACGCCACGCGGGTGGCCAGCTACAACCCGTGGGTGTCGCTCTACTGGCTCGTGTCCGGGCGAACGGTGGGCGGGTTGGCCCTCTACCCGGAGGCGAACCGGCTCGACCGGGCGACGGCCCTCCGCCTCTATTCGCAGGGGTCCGCGTGGCTGTCCGGCGAGGAGGCCGGCAAGGGCGCGCTCGCGGTCGGACAACTCGGCGACCTGGCCGTCCTGTCAGCCGACTACTTCGGCGTGCCCGAGGAGGAGATCAAGGGCATCCAGTCGGTCCTCACCGTCGTCGGCGGGAAGGTCGTGTACGCGGCCGAGCCGTTCGCCGGACACGGCCCGCCACCGCTCCCGGTCACCCCCGACTGGTCCCCGGTCGCCACGTACGGCGGGTATCAAGCCGGCGTGCCGCACGCCCACTCGGCCCGCTGTTCCCACGGGTCGCACCTCCACGGCCTCCTCCACCGGCTGTTCGGCCCGGCGAACCCGACCCGCGAAGGCCCGTTCTGGGGGACCGGCGGGTGTTCGTGCTGGGCGTTCTGACGCCCCGACAACCTGACCAACACCGCTGAAGTTCTTCACCGACCGCATCACCCACAACATCAGAACCCCGGAGACGCATCATGACTCGCATCCAGTACCCCCTCGCACTCGCCCTCTTGATCGGCATCGGTCGGCTCTTGGCCCCATGTGCGACCGCTACAGACCCGGCGACCGCCGTGAAGGAGACCACTCTCCAGGGGCCGGATCGGGTGGCACTGAAGGTGCGGATGGAAGGGCCGTCCACCGCCGACGTGCCGCTCCAGGTGGTCTGCTACTTCCGGTACACCAAGGAAGGAGTGAAGAAGATGCAGGGTGCCCCGGTCGAACTGGACAAGAACCTCGGCGGGGTGATCGCCGCCCTGCGGGAGCGGGGCGAGTTCGGCGGCGACGCCCTCGAAACCGTCCTGATTGACTGCCCGGACGGCACCATCAAGGCGAAGAAGCTGCTCCTCGTCGGGCTGGGCGACGAGAAGGACTTGTCCCTGGAGTTGATGGAGAAGGTGGGCCGCACGGCGCTCCGGCAGGCGGCGGCAGTGGGCGCGACGAAGGTGGCGTTCGCCCCGCTCCTCCGCGACCAGGGGAACGAGGCGTTCAAGACGGGCGACGTCGAGACCGCCATCATCCGGGGGATGCTCCTGGCCTACGACACCGAGCGGCGGCTTCAGAGCCAGGGGCTGGCGAAGGCCTACACGCTCGACGAGTGGCGGGTGGAGGCCGGCCCGGCGTACTACGACGAGACGGTGGCGGGCGTGACGAAGGCGATCGACCAGGCGGAGGCGGCGGTCAAAGCGCGGGACTCGAAGCCGTACTCGTCAAAAGGCAAGTGACCACACCGAGAGACCAACCGAACGGCCGGTTGCCGCGAAGGGGACGTCGGTCGTCCCCTTCGCGGTGCGTCTGTGGCGTGGCCTCGGTGGCGGGGGACGAGGTGATGATACCGTCGTACTGGGCCTTCGCCCGGCGCGTCGCGCACCCAGAACCACGATTCGGAACACCGAGATGACTGATCTGATGAAGGCCGTTGTGCTCGCCCGTTTCGGAGGGGCCGATGCGTTCGAGCTGCGCGACGTCTCCGTACCGCAAGTCGAACCCCGCCAGGTCCGGGTCCGCGTCCACGCGACCGCCGTCAACCCGCTCGACTGTCAGATCCGTCGCGGAGACTACGCGGTTCATGTGCCGCTCCCGGCGATCATCGGGCACGACATCTCCGGCGTGATCGAGGAAGTCGGATCCCACGTGACCGAGTTCCGTGCCGGCGATGCGGTGTACTACACGCCCCGGATCTTCGGCGGCCCCGGCTCCTACGCCGAGCAGCACGTCGCCGACGTCGACCTCGTCGGCCGGAAGCCGGAGAACCTCAGTCACCTGGAGGCGGCGAGCCTGACTCTCGTCGGCGGAACGGTCTGGGAGGCCCTGGTGACGCGAGCTCGGCTCACCGTGGGGGAGACGATCCTCATCCACGGAGGCGCGGGCGGTGTCGGCACGATCGCGATCCAGATCGCGAAGGCGATCGGCGCACGAGTGATCACCACCGCGAAAGCCGGCGAACATGAGTTTGTGCGGTCCCTCGGAGCGGATGCGGCGATCGACTTCACTTCGACGGACTACGTCGATGCCGTGGCCGAGATGACGCGAGGCAAGGGGGTCGATGTCGTCTTCGACACGGTCGGTGGCGACACGCTCACACGAAGCCCGCTGACGCTCGCCGACTTCGGACGCGTCGTCAGCATCGTCGATATCGCGCGGCCGCAGAACCTCATCGAGGCGTGGGGCAGGAACGCCGCCTATCACTTCGTCTTCACACGACAGAACCGAGGCAAGCTCGACGCGCTCACCACGCTGGTCGAGCGCGGTCTCGTGAAGCCGGTCATCGGCGCGACTCTTCCGCTCGCTCGAATGGGCGAGGCTCATGAGCTCCTGGAGAACAGGCGGTCGTACGCACTCCGCGGCAAGATCGCGATCGCTGTGGCGGGCGAAACTGTTGCGCTCCCCCCTCGCATCTCGTAGCGGAACGCTCCAGGCACGAACCGCTTCTAAGCCTCGGACGGACTCCCCGGCTCGCTCTCGACTACGAACGCCTTCAGTTCGGCCATCTTGCCGCCCCGGAAGCGCCAGACGTCACAGTACGAGTGGTGGGCCACTTTCCCGTCCTCGCTCCGCGTGCTCACCCCGCCGAGGGCGGTGACGAAGTCGCCCTCGGCGATCAGGTGATCGACCGTCAACCCCGGCGGCCCCTGACGGCACGTCGCGGCCATCCACCGGCGGACGGCCTCCTTCCCCCGGAGGGTCCGGTCCCCGACGAACACCCAGAGCGTGTCGTCGGTGCAGAATGACAAGAACCCCTCGTAGTCGCCGCGTGTGACGGCCGCGTTCGCCTCCACAAGTGCCGCCTTGTTGTTCTCCGACATGGCAGCGGCTCCTGGAGTCAAGCGGATGCCCGGCGGAACGGCCCTACAAGAGCACGGCCTGGGAGTCTCGGGAGTCCGCCGACGAAGTACCCCATCATTGCTGCGGGATACGGGCGATGACCTTGATCTCGAACCGGAAGCCCGACAGCCACGTCACCCCCACCGCCGTCGCGTTCGGCTTCGGCTCACCGGGGAAGGCCGTCGCCAACGCTTCGATCACCGGCCCGGCGGTCACGTCGGGATCGACGAGGAACAGGGTGACATCGACCACATCGTCGAGCGTGCAGCCGGCCTTCCCGAGCACCGCCCGCAGGCTGTCGAAGGCGAGTCGAATCTGGGCCGTGAGGTCGGGCTCGGGCGTGCCGTCCTCGTGGGCGCCGACCATTCCGGAGACGAACAGCAGGTCGCCCGAACGGATGGCGGGCGAGTAGCCATGCCGTCGATAGAGGGCGTGCGGACGGTCCGGGAAAACTGCTTGACGTGTACCCATGATGGAAACCCCCCGCAACCATCGTTCCAGAGCGGATCGCTTCGAGTCCCCAGAAAGTCTATGTGCCCCGTCGGCCAGGTGGAGCGTCTGGCTCGGCGTGCTCCACTCTCCGAGCTACCTCTTGCCTACGACATCCAGCTTGTCGAGCTTGGTCTCGCGGCCGACCTTCTGCACGCTCTGCGCCTTGTCGTAACTCTCCGCCAGCGCGCGGTAGGCCGGGGTGATGTGTTCCACCGCGACCGCCGCGAAGTCCGCGGCGTCGGGGCGGTTCCACGTCCCCATGAGTTCGCCCATCAGGGCGTTCATGTCGATCGGGATGACGCCCGCCTGCGTGATGCGGGCGATGGCGAGGTCGGTCGCCATCTTGCTCCAGTTGCCGGAGGCGTCCACGACGCAGAACACCTTGTACCCGGCCTCGACGGCGCTGAGCGCCGGGAACGCCATGCAGACGCTCGTGAGGGTGCCGGCGATGAGGAGCGTCTTGCGGCCGGTCTTCTCGATGGCCTCGACCCACTTCGGGTTGTCCCAGGCGTTGATCTGGCCGGTCCGCGGGATGTACACCGCGTCGGGGTTGGACTGATGGATTTCGGGGATCAACGGCCCGTTCGGCCCGTCGGGGACGGACGCCGTGGTGAAGGTGGGGAGCTTGGCCAGGTACGACAGCTTGGCGAGCGCGGTCGCGTGCGAGCGGAGCACCGGCAGGTCGATGTCCCGGACCAGTTGGAACAGCCCGCTCTGGTGGTCGATCAGCAGCATGACGGCGTCGTCGGGGTCGATCATCCACTTGTTGCCTGCGGCCATGTCTTCACTCCTGATGGGTCGAGGACTCGGTTCGGGAGCCGGGGTGCGCCTTCCGGTTCACTCTCTCAAGCGTGGCGGGCGGACACCGATCCGGGTACGATCGTGGGTAGCACCTCGACCGTCGCCCGGTTTGCGAGACCGCCATGGCCGATGACCGCACCAGCTTTGTGGTGCAGCGGTATCTGGACGAACTGGCCGGGGGCGAGCCGGCCGAGCCGGTCGTCCGCGCCCTGCTCGACCGGGCCGCCCGCCGGCTCCACCACCTGTGCGCGTCGGTCCTTCACCGCGGGTACCCGCGGCTCGCCCGCCCGCCGCTCAACGTCCACTCCGACGAGATGCTCGGGGCGGTCGTCGAGCGGTTGCTGAAGGCCCTGCGGGAAGCCCGCCCCACCTCCGTTCGGCAGTTCTTCAGCCTGGCCGCCCAGCACACCCGCTGGGAGTTGAATGACCTGGCCCGACGCTTGGATGGGGAGCCACGCGCCGGCGAGCTGGCCGGCGACCTGCTCCCGGCACCGGGCGACAGCGACTCCGGCCTGTCCCCGGACGGGCGGCGGATGATCGAGGCGATCGACGCCCTCCCGGCCGACGAGCGGGAGGCGTTCGACCTGGTCCGGGTGCAGGGGCTGACCCAGGTGGAGGCGGCGGAGGTGCTCGGCGTCGCGGTCAAGACGGTGAAGCGGCGGCTGGACCGCGGGCTGCGACTGCTGACGGAGCGGCTCGGCGACCTCCGCCCGGGCGCCGCCCTGATCGACCCGACCTGACACCGGCCCGCGGACAGGAGGAATGCGATGCCCGACGACCCGCGTGTTCAGGATCTGCTCGACCGCCTGTCGGACTCCGACGCCACCCCGGAGGAGGTGTGCGGGTCGCGCGTCGAACTCCTGCCCGCCGTCCGCGAGAGGTGGCGGCAGATGCGCCAGGCGCGGGAAGAACTCGACGCGCTGTTCCCACCGGACGGCGGGTCGGATTCCGCGGCGGCGGCCTGGCCGGAGGTTCCGGGCTACGAGATCGAGGCCGTACTGGGGCGCGGGGGGATGGGGATCGTGTACCGCGCCCGGCACGTCCGGCTCAACCGGGTGGTCGCCCTCAAGATGGTTCTCGCCGGGGGGCGCTCCGGCCCGCGGGAGCGGGAGCGGTTCCGGCGGGAGGCCGAGGCAGTCGCGGCGTTGCGGCACCCGAACGTCGTGCAGGTCTACGACGTCGGCGACGCGGGCGGGCGGCCGTACTTCACGATGGAGTACGTCGAGGGGGGTAGCCTGGCGCAGAAACTGACCGGCGCTCCCCTCCCAGGGCGGGAGGCCGCTTCTCTGGTGGCCGCCCTGGCCGGGGCGGTCGAGGCCGCACACCGGAGTGGGATCGTCCACCGCGACCTGAAGCCGGCGAACGTCCTGCTCACGGCGGACGGAGTGCCCAAGGTGACCGACTTCGGGCTGGCCCGGCGGCTCGAGGGCGAGGCGGGGCTAACTCGGACAGGCACCGCCGTCGGCACCCCGAGCTACATGGCCCCCGAGCAGGCCGGGGAGAACAAGTCCCCGCCTGGCCCGCCCGCGGACATTTATTCGCTCGGGGCGATCCTGTACGAACTGCTGACGGGGCGGCCGCCGTTTCAGGCCGGGAACGCCGCGGTGACGATCTATCGCGTGGTTACACAGGACCCGGTCCGCCCGTCGCGGTTGAACGCACGAGTCCCGCAGGATCTGGAAACCGTCTGCCTGAAGTGCCTCGTGAAGGAACCTCGACTCCGGTATCAGTCGGCGGCGGGGTTGGAAGAGGACCTCCGCCGGTTTCTGGACGGGGAGGCCATCGCGGCGCGGCCCGAAGGTCCGGCGGCTCGGCTGGCCCGGCGGGTTCGTCGCCGGCCGGTCCTGTCGGCCTCGGTGGCGGTGGCCACATTGTCCACGCTCGCCCTGATCGGCGTCGGGGCGTGGACATACTCCGAGCGGGAAGCCGCGAAGCGGGCCGCGGCGGTGGACCTGGCGGCCGTCGAACGGGCCGTGAACGACGACTTGGCGGAGACGGAGGATGCTTTGCGGCGGTCCGCCTGGCCGCAGGCCCGTGCCGCGCTGGAGCGGGCGCGGGGGCGACTCGGCGACCGCCATCCGGGCGACTCGCGTGAGCGAGTCGCCCGCGCCGCACACGACCTGGCGTTCGCCGACCGACTTGACGCCATCCACCTCGGGCTGACTGACGGCTACGGCAGCCGCGATGCCGCCCGGTACGCTAGCGCCTACGAGGAGGCGTTCCGGGACGCCGGCCTGGGACACGTTCACGAGGACCCGGCCGCCGTCGCCGGCCGCATCCGGGCGACGCACATCCCCGACGCCGTCGTGGCCGCGCTCGACCACTGGTCCTCGGTCGCCAAAGGGGAGGCCCGCAAGAAGTGGGTGCTGCACGTCGCTCAGTCGTCTGACACGAGGTCGGACCCGACCGGCTGGCGGAGCGGTGCCCGCGACCTCCGCGTCCGCTCGGATCAAGCGGCCCTGGTCCGGCAGATCGACTCCATGCCGGAAGCCGAGTCGGCCCTGGCGCTGCTCCTGGCGGTCGCCAGCGAGTTGCCCTACGACCACCCGCGGAAGATCCCAATGCTCCGCAACGTCCACTGCGCCCACCCGAACGACTATTGGGTCAACATCACGCTCGGCTACATCTTTTACAGGCAGAGTCGGCCGGGTCAGGCGGTCCGGTACTTCCAGGCGGCGGTGGCGATCCGTCCGGGGTCTGCCATCGGCCATCACAACCTGGCGTCGGCCCTATTGGATCTGTCGAACGACCCGTCGTCGGAGACCGCCGTGGAGGCCGTCGCCCACTTCCGGCGGGCGGCGGAACTGGACCCGACGGCTGCTGCGCCGCGGTCCAGTCTCGCCCACGTCCTCCTCGAACAACGGAAGTATGCCGAAGCGCTTGGGTACGCCGAGTGGGGGCTCCGCCGCTATCCGGACTTGCCCCTGTGGCATTCCATCGCCGGCCGCTGCTTGGATGGGCTGGGCCGGATCGATGAGGCGGAGGCCGCCCACCGGCTCGCGGTTCGGCACGGCCCGCGAGACCTTACCGCCCAGACGGGTCTGCGGGAGTTCCTCCTCCGCCACGGGCGGACGGGGGACGCCCGCCGCACGTGGCAAGCTGCACTCGACCTCGACCCGCCTGAACACGACGCCTGGTACGGCTACGCCGAGCTATGCCTGTTCCTGAGGGCGGAGGACGACTACCGCGCCGCCCGCACCGCGCTGCTCGAACGGTTCGGCAAGACGACCGACCCGACCACCGCCGAGCGAACCGCACGGGCGTGCCTGCTCCTGCCCGCCTCGGACACCCACGAATTCGATCAGGCCGTGGCCCTCGCCGGGCGAGCCGCGGCGGTGGACCGCAAGACGGCCGGCGGGTTCCACCCGCACTACCAGTTCGTGCGGGGGCTGGCTGAGTACCGCCAGGGGCAGTTCGAGAAGGCCATCACCACCCTGCGGGGCGACGCGGCCAAGATGCCGGGGCCGACCCCGCGGTTGGTGCTGGCCATGGCCCTCCACAAGAACGGCCAGGAGGCGGAGGCGCGGAAGACGCTCGCGGCGGCCATCTCGGCCTACGACTGGCGGATGAACCAGGCGATCGATCACGACAGTTGGATTCGCCATGTACTCCGCCGCGAGGCCGGGCGGATCGTCCTGCCGAACCTGTCCGAACTGTTGGACGGAACACGACCGCCGGCGGACGACGACGAGCGGTTGGGCGTGCTCGGGGCGTGCCAGGTGGCGAACCGCCCCCGAACGGCAGCCGGACTGACGGCAGACGCCTTTCGGGTCAGCCCGAAGTTGGCCGATGACTTCCGCACCGGTCGCCGGAGCATCGCCGCGGTGTCCGCCGCCCTGGCCGGTTGTGGGCAAGGGGACGCCGCCGGTCTGGACGACGCCGAGCGGGCGAAGTGGCGGACCCAGGCGCGGGAGTGGCTTCGGGCTGATCTCGCCGACTGGGAGAAGGCAATCAAGGCCGACCCCGCCGCCCCGATCGACGAACAGCCCCTCCACCCACTCCCGCCCCGCCCGCGGGCCGGGGCAGTACGTCTCCAGCACCCCGACCGCCGGGTCGAACGCGAACACCACCTCGAACGTCGGGCGGACCGGCACCCGGTCCAGCCGGCCGACGGCGTTGTGCCGGATGTGGGTGTGGGTGTAGTCGTCCGGGTAGCAGAAG
>JALHQU010000009.1 GCA_022841795.1 Fimbriiglobus sp. | reverse complement strand
GCTTCTTTGGTCTCGGCTGGGGCTTTAAGTATCTCACCCCACCCCCCACCCACCCCCGACGCCACGGTCGGGGTTGCATTTCCCGGCGGCGGCGGTATCCCCGCCGGTTCTTCGCCCCGATTCCGAATTCATCCAGCGGAATCGCTTCCGAGGATGCCGACATGCTCCGCCGAGGACTGGCCCTCGCCGCCGGGCTGGTGTGGGCGGCCGTCGCCGCCGCCCAGCCGGTGCCCCCGCCCCCGCCGGGCGGGTTCAACTTCGACCCGCCGAAGGTGGCGCCGGCCGCCCCGCCGCCGCCGGTCATCCCGAACGACGGGCTGTTCCCGGCCGCGCCGCCGCCGAAGGTGTGGTCCGGCGGCGGGGAGATCGGGGTGAACGGGGCGGACGGCAACTCGCGGCTGTTCACCGTCCGTGCCGGCATGCACGCCCAGCGGAAGACGGCCGACAACCTGCTGGTCACCGACTTCCTGTACACCTACGCCCGGCAGAACGGGGCGATCACCCAGGACCAGGCGCTGTTCAACGCGCGGGACGAGATCCTGTTCGCCAGCACCCCGTGGTCGGTGTTCGCCGCCACGAACATCGAGTACGACACCCTGCGGGCGTACGACTTCCTGGTCGGGGTGTACGGCGGGGTGGGGTACCAGCTGCTCGACGACGACGAGTACAACTGGCGGGTGCGGGCCGGGGCCGGGGCGGTGCGGCAGATCGGCGGGCCGCAAGACCGCTGGGTGCCGGAGATGGTGTTCGGCACCGACTTCAGCTGGAAGATCAGCGACCGCCAGTCGTTCCTGACGGTGGTGGACTACTACCCGCGGATCGACAACTGGGGCCAGTTCCGGGTGCGGGCGCGGGCGGCGTACCAGATCCTGCTCGACCCGGAGTACGGGGTGGCGCTGCGGCTGGGGGTGCAGAACAGGTACGACAGCGACCCCGGCCCGGCCAAGCGGAACGACCTGACGTACTTCGCCACCCTGGGGTTCGCGTTCTGACCGCGGTGGTCATTCCGGGTTCAGGAATGGCAGTGCCGTAGCCAGCGGGGGAAAGACCTCACCCCCCGGCCCCCTCTCCGAGCCGGAGAGGGGGGGTTCAAGGGCGACAGGCCGCCGCCGACAGTTTCGCTTTCCGGAAGACTACTCGGACACCCCGATCACATCGGCCGTTGAACACCCCCTCTCCACTTTGGAGAGGGGGCCGGGGGGTGAGGTCTCCGAACACTATTTGGCACCGGCGTTGCCACGGCTACCATGCCAGTACCCGCACCCCGAGAGACCCCACCGTGAAACGGACGCTGCTCGCCCTGCTGCCGGCCCTGCTGCTCGCCGCACCCGCACTCGCCCAGGAGCCGGCCAAGAAGCCGACCAAAGAGGAGTGGCAGGCGGTGGTGGACAAGGCGACCAAGTTCCTGGCGAGCAAGCAGGACGACAAGGGCGGGTGGAGCGCCGACAAGAGCATCGGCGTGACCGGGGTGGTGGTCACCGGCCTGCTCCAGACGGGCACCAGCCCGGACGCGGAGCCGGCGGCGAAGGGGCTGAAGTTCGTCGAGGGGCTGGTGAACGAGAAGGCCGGGCACATCGCCGGCGACAACCCGCGGGTGGGCTTGCAGAACTACGTGACGTGCGTGAACGTGATGGCGCTGGCGGCGGCCAAGCGGGACGGGTACCGCAAGGTGGTGGGCAACGCCGCCGACTTCCTGAAGAAGCTGCAGTGGGACGACGGCGAGGGGAAGACGCCGGCCGACGACTTCTTCGGCGGGGCCGGGTACGACAGCAAGTCCCGCCCGGACCTGAGTAACACCCAATTCTTCCTGGACGCGCTGGCCGCCGCCGGGGTGGGCAAGGACGACGAGGCGTTCAAGAAGGTGCAGGTGTTCGTGTCCCGCTGCCAGAACCTGAAGAGCGAGCACAACGACCAGCCGTGGGCGGGCAAGGTGAACGACGGCAGCTTCATCTACAGCGCCGCCGGCGGGGGCAGCACCAAGACCACCGACGCCGCCCTGGACGGCACCAAAGACCCACTGCCCGGTTACGGCAGCATGACCTACGCCGGGGTGAAGAGCCTGATCTACGCCGGGGTGGGCAAGGACGACCAGCGGGTGAAAGCGGCGCTCGGCTGGCTACGGAAGAACTACACGGTGGACGCCAACGCCGGCATGCCGCCGCAGCTGAAGGAGCGGGGGCTGTACTACTACTACCACACTATGAGCAAGACCCTGGACCTGCTCGGCGAGGACGAGTTCGCCGATGACAAGGGAGTGAAGCACGACTGGCGGACGGACCTGTTCCGGGCCATTCAGAAACGGCAGCAGGCGGACGGCAGTTGGGTGAACGCCAACGACCGCTGGATGGAGGGCGACCCGACCCTGGTGACCGGGTACGTGCTGATGGCGCTCAGCCACTGTAAGTCGAAGTGACCGGCGGCGGCGTCACCGCCCAGACCCGACAGCGGAGAGGGAGGGATTCGAAGCTACCCTTGACGGGTTGGTGCTACGTCGCCCTTACCTCGTGATCACGTCGCAACAGCCAGAAAATCAGGTGTTCCGGACGAATCCAGGCTTGCCCCGCATTGTACTCGCACTGGGCCTGGGTGGGCACGGTTGCCCCCAAATTGCCCCCAACGTATTTCGCCGCTCCCTGGTTTAGCGGCTGCGGCCGTTGATCCGCGCCTCCACGTCGGCCAGCACGGCGAGCAGGTCGTCGAAGGCCGGCGGCTCCGACAGGTACATGTCCCGCATCGCGGCGTAGTCACGGCGTAGGGTCGGGAGCCGCTCGGCCGGCGGGACGAGCCGGAACGTGCCGGGTTTGGCCAGGTCGTACTGCGCCCAGCCGCTGCCGAAGAACTGCCCTTTCCAGGCGACGACCCGGTCCCGCAGGTCGTCGAGATCGACGGCCTTCCCCGCGGCCGGGTGGCGGGCGAGCGCCGCGGTATCGGCGTAGTGGCGGGAGAACCGGTCGGGCGTCGGCTTGTCGGCCGGGCGGTGGTACTCGGTGTGGAGGATGGTCGCTTTCTCCCAAAAGGTCCGCTCGACTTCGAGCGCCACGACCTCGCACCGCCAGTCGGGGAAGGCCGTGGGAACGGCCTCGGCCAGCCAGGGGCGTATCGGGTGGCGGCCGGTCGGCTGTTGGTCGGTGAGCGACCCGAATTCGAGTTTCACCGAGCGATTCAGGTACTCGAAGCCGGCCGGCTGGCCCGACGGGTAGTGGAAGTGGAGCACCGGTGAGTTGGTATTCGGGTCGGTCAGGAACTCGAACCAGCCGCCGGGCCGTTCGCCGAGCACCACCGCGACGGCCCGTTCGAGCGCGGGCGCGATCTGCGCCCGCACCGCCTCCCCGCACGCCACCTCCGCCTTCGTCATCCACTTGTTCGCCTGGGTGCGGCTCGGCCCCGCTTCCGGGAGTTTCAGGAACTCCGGCGCGAGCGACAGGTCGATGTCTTCCGAGAATCGGTCGATGACGCCGAACACCTTCGAGAGCGAGGTGCCGCCCTTGAATACGAGGTTCCCGGCGAACTTTGAGGTGAAGAGCACGCCGAGCAGCCAGCACACCCAGAAGTCCTTTTCCAGAACCACCGGAGACACGCCCCGCTGAATGGCTGCCTGCTCGACGTAGAGGCGGCGGTCGTCAGGGACGAGATCGAGGAAAGCGAGCTTCATGCGTCCCCCTCGGCGAGTTCGCGGAAGATCGGGTGCATCCAGGCCGGCGCAAGCTGAAGGTCCTTCACCAGCGCTCTCCGCTGCTCAATCGGGAGGATGCGCTTCAGGTGCTCGCGCCGGGCGGTGGTGACGTGCTCCTCGCCCAGTTCGCGGAGCGCCTGAATCAGGAGACCGCTCAAGCGACCGGCGGCCGCCATGTTCTTCGGCGTCGTCCGCCGAAGCTGGATGGTGGTCGGGCCGATCGTCACCGTCCGGCTCGGCCCGTCGGTGAGAAAGACCACCTTCGCGGGCACCTGCTCGGACAGCCCCAGGGCGTTCGCCGCGTACGCCCCGGTCGGCTGGAGGCGGGTGCGGTCGCGGCCGGCGAGGGCTTTCGCGATGGCCTCGGCCGGCGGGGTGAGCGGCCCCAGCACCGGGTGTTCCCTCGGGAAGTCGTACACCCCCCGGGCGAGCCGCCGGATCGTCCCCTCGCGGACCAGCCGGTGGAGTGTGATGTCCACCGCCTCGCGACTCCCCAGGTCGAGAAAGTCGCCTGGGACAAGGACGGAGCCGCGGCCCCGGCCACGAATGCGGGCAAACACCATTGAATCAACGCTTTGTGTCGCTTTTTTAGTGCCGGTCATGTAAGAAATAATAGCCTATTTTCCTTACAAGATCAAGCCCCTATCGCGGCTTCCACAGGGCCCCGAATCGGGAAGCGAGGGCGGGGTTCGCGGTTCCGGCATCCGGTCCAAAAGACCTCCACCAATTTATTTCTGGAGGCCTTTTGGACCGGATGCCGGCGCGTTGTCAGACCAGACACACGCCGACTGGCCAGAACCGAGTGTTCTCGCGTATTCGGGCGGGCGAGGCCGGTTCATGGGCTCGTCACCACCCCGAAGGGAACGGCGAACGTTTCTATCAGGTAGTTTTCGGTGACGGCAAGCAATTCCAATTGCTCCGGAGTGAGTTGACTCTTCGACGCACCGGGCTGAACGATGAACACCTTGAGGAGAACACGCTGGGTGTCGGCCTTTTCGCGAATTCGCAACAGGTCGTCCTTGCCCCCGCGCTCGTATCGGGTGAACTGCGCTCCGCCGGAGTTTCGAGGGTCACGACGCAACAGGTGGGTGAACAGATCGCGGGTGTTATCGAGCCGGCGGATGCTCTTCTGGGCTTGTCCGCAAACCTCATAGAGTTCTTTGATGCGGTGCCCTGGCTTGTCTTCGGTCGAATACTTGCAGTGCCAGAACTCAACCTCGACGCGGTCGTGGAACTCGGTGATTCCCACCACGTCGGCCGATTCCCCGTGGTCGTCGTCGTCGTAGATGACGTTAAAATTTTGCTTCATCAACTCTTGGATGACGCGGAACTGGATCGACGTGTTATCTCGATGTGCGCCCTGTGATTCGACACGGATGTTTGTGCCGGTCCAATCCCAGGTGATGATGCGATCCCGAGCAAACGGTGCCGACTGGCGGCGCAGTGCAATGTACTCGTTCCCGATTAGAGACGCCCCGTCCGCAAACCAGATGGTCGGTGGCTCCTCCTGGAAGAAGTCAGTGACGGGCACCGCCTTGCCGCGGTGGTTGACCATCCCGATCGAGGTTTGAACCAGTTGGACCGAGTAGTCGGGGTCACCGTTCCGTTCGCATAGCACGAGTTCGAAGGACGCCCGGAACGGGCCGGACACCAATGAGAAGCCGAGTGGCCCGGTTTCGGTCGGTTTATCGAGGACGAGGCTTGTCTCGCAAAGCGGGACCAGTTCGCCATTCAAGGTGAACGAGAAGCTCTCCTCTCGCTCTTTGTAGAAGACGTCGGGCCAGTCTATCGCGATCGGAAACTTGTTCGGCCGCGAGGAAACGAACACCGGCACCAGCGTCCCGTTCAGCACCTCCTCGGGGTCGAGAGACTTGTCGGTCAACTTGCCGCCGACACTTCGGCACCAATTTCGTAACTGGAGGAGGTTCGTCGTCTGATAAGACCAGATCCGCCCCTTGTAGGAGCAGCCGATCGTAGTCCGGCGGCCGCCCTCGAACCCCTGCCCGAACAGGTTCGCCTTGATCGCCTTCTGCTTCTGAGCGGTACTCATACCCGGCTCGACATCGCACCCCGCCCGCATGGTGTAGCGGATGAGTCGGCCGAGTTGTTCCAGGAGACCGACGTTCTGTAGCTTGAGGCGGTTCACACCCGCGAGGCATCGAAACACTTCCGGCCCTCGGATCTGCGCGACATCGTTGCCCGCAACGGCCTCGGCCAACTTCTTGAAAAATCCCGAGTTGCTGGAGTTGTGGATGAACAGGAGCCTGTTCGGCTCGTCCCAGTAGAGGACGTAGAGTTGCCAATCCCACTGGTAAATTTCATCGGTGCCCGCCCATTCGACTGGCACCCGCCGCGTCGTGACGATGACGAGTGTATTCTCGTGTGCGTTCAGCGAATGAAACACCTTGTCGAAGCTGTCGAATCCCTGGAGTCCTTTGTCGAAATTGTTCGGGTTCCACGGAATGCTGCTCGTTCGGTAGACCACGGTGCTCATCGCCGGGCGGACTTGGTGAAGCGGGAGGTCGTTCGGGAGATCCTGAAAGCCGCCGACGAACTCGGCGAGGCTAAACTCGCCGTCATTTGTCCCGTCGCCCAGTAGTGGCAGGAGCGAGTTCCAGTCGCTGTCGTGGCTGTAAAGACGCCTGAGTTCGTCCCGCACCTCAACGTCGGCGACGTTCGCCACGAAGGTGGCGTCCCCGAGGGTTGGCTTTTCGCGCGTGAACCGTCCGGCCAGTTGGAGCGTCACGGCTAGCGACTTTCGAATGTCGTGGAAGGCGGCAATCTTAAGTTCGGGGAGATCGAAGCCCTCACCCAGCATGTCTACGCAGACCACAATTCGAGAATTGCCAGAAAGGATCTGGGTGCGAATCTCGTCTCGCTCTTTTTTCGAAGAGATCCCGGTGTGCATTTGGACCGGATTGTACTCCGCGTACTGGCGGTAACACTCGAACACTTCCTCCGCCCGAGCTACGGTGGAGACCCGGGCCATGAGAATGTGACCGAGGTGAAAATCGGCTCGCAGTTGAGCGACCGCGGCTTCGGCGATGGCTGCGTCCCGCTTGGCGGGGTTGAACTCAGTCACCGGTCTGAAATGGATTCGCTTAAAGTAGCCTTGCTCCTGGGCTTTCCTTAACGGGAAGGTGTAGATGCGGCGGCCGTCTACCGGGCGGTCGTCGTTTCGAAATGGCGTGGCGGTGAACTGGATGATTTTAGAATCAGTAAAGGCGTCCCGGAACTGCTTCCACTTCGGAGCCCCGAGGTGATGGGCTTCGTCGATGAAAAGGTGTTGACAGTGTTCGGCGATGCTCGCGATGACGTGGGCCTGGCACTGGCTGGCGAGGGCCATCGTGGTGACGACGACGTTGCACTTCTTGAACAATGACTCGACCGCAGCGGCGTCAGGCGGTCGGCGATTCAGGACACCGACGACGGGGTAATCGGCACGGTCGGCGATGACTTGGAATCGGGGCGTTTTCAGCAGACCGAGTGAGATGAATTTGTCCGCAATCTGGGTGCGCAGAACGTCCGTCGGCACGATGACGAGAAGGCGATGGCAGCGTTCGACGATGAATGCCGAGAGCATCGTTTCGGTCTTGCCGACCCCGGTGGGAAGTACGACGGTCGCCGGTTCACTGCTCACGGTCCAGTGTGACTGTATCGCGTAAAGCGCACCCATCTGTGGGGGGCGTAGGCCTTCCACCCTTCGGGCGACATCTTCCGTTCGGTATCTGAACGCTCCAACCCAAGTGTCACGAACCGCGTGGGCGTGCGCCTCGTAGTCCGGAGGCACGATGTGATCGGGGTGACGCTCCCAGCGGGCGTCCGTCAAATCGAGACGTTCACTCGACGACAGGTCAATGGTACTGCCTCGCAACCGCATCGCGTGCGTGAAGTGCGAGGGGGGCTGACGGCCTTTCTCAATCGCAAGCATTGCAGAGCCACCGACTGTAGGGGAGATGACGAACCCCTTCATCCTGCCTTTCGAGTAGGTGGCGATACTCGCTTCGAACGAGACGGAAGGAGCGGCGAGTTGGACGACGCTATTTCCCTCCTCTTGAAGGTCAATTCGGTAGACGGGTGGAATTGTCACTTGCATGGCGGGAGCGATTTTGTGGCAATAGAGTGATACACCTTCAAATATCGCACTTTCGGCCCCATCCTGTCGATGTCGGTAGCGACCGGGCGTGAATCGGGGCCTCCGCTCTCACATGAGGCTTGGCGAGGTGCGCGTTAGGACTTCTGGACTTAGTTTGTCGAACGGATCATGCGTGGGTCCGGAAGCAGTCCTTCATTTCGGACGCGAGTGAGTTCTTGGTGACTGACGATCCACTCGCTCGCCGGTCCCCGCCCGCACTGCTTTTTCTCCGCCCGGACGCGCCCGAGTCGGCACCACTCTCGCACAGTGAACTCGGCCCGCCGCAGGATGCTGGCGACCTCGGCGGTCGAGTACCACTCCTTAACCGCCCGCTGCTCGACGAGGGCGGCAAGAAGGGTCTCGATCTTCTGAAGCCGAGCCAGCACATCGTCGGTCGCTGGAGTCATGACGGTCCCTCACTCGGCCCGCCGTCGTGCGGGCGGGAGTTCGGTGTGATGCTCGCGTCCAGGTCGGGGATGTCGAGGTCGAACAGCCCGCGGTCGATGGTGTCCCCGAACACCACCCACCCGTCCACCGGCTTCCGCCCGAACAGTTCGAGGTACGGGCCGGGGCTGACCCGTTCGATGATCGCCCGCAGTCGCTCCGGTTTGCCGCTGTGGCGGCCGCGGGTGAATTCCTGCCAACTCCGCTGGGTCTTGTCGCGGAACGGGGTGCGGCCGCGGACGCCGAGCAGGAGGAACTCGTGCGCGAGTCGCCAATAATTGCCGCACCCGATGAGCGGCTTCACCCACACGAAGCAACTCTTGTAGGTGAACCCCCAGGCCCGGATCACCGCGAAGGCGTCGTTCAGGAACGCGGTCGTGGTCCACAGGTGGAGGTGGGCATTGGGGGCAAGGAGCGGTCGGACAGCCAGACCGCAAATGTCCTCCAGCGACATCGTCCGGTAGTGGTCTTCGGCCGCGCCGCGGGCGGCGGTGTTCTGGTAGGCCCACGGCGGGTCCGCGTAAACCGTGCCGAAACGAAGTCCGCGGGCGGAGAGCGCCGCCAGGTGCCGGGTCACGCAGCCGGCGAACGGATTCGTCGGCGTGGGCGTGCTCACGACCGCCGGCTCACAGTCGGGCCAGAGGAAGGAGGTCCGTGAGGGTCGCGGTGTCTCGCCAGAGGATCTCATACCCTTGCCCGGTCCCGGTCCAGTGCCAGTTGGTGTCGTAGCGGTCGATGGTTTCTGCGAGGGCGAGAAGGCCGAGGCTTTCCAGTCGTCTCTTGAACCGCCCGGGGGTGGCGTTCGTCCGCACGCGGCTGCGGAATCGCACCGCCGGATGGTCGTCGTCTGGCGATGCGGTGGCGGTCTCTCGCCGGGTGGTCACTTCGCTCGCGAGCGACATCGGCTCATCTCCCGCTCGGGGAAGACGCCGGTGGCTGGCGGATCGCATCGTGAAGGGCTTTCAGGCGGTCGGCGATGGCCCGGTCCGTGGACCGCGGCGGCTTCGGGACGGGGAGCGGCTTGTTCGGAAGGGCAGGGCCGGCGTCACCGTCTTCGTCGTCGGGACGGTCGGGCACCGTCACGCACGACGGATGCTCGCTCGGGAAGAGGGTGTTGGACCGGGCCTGGTACAGGTCGAGCGGGACGGGGAACTCGCACTCGATCTCGGTCACCTGACCGGAGTACTGGGTGAGGCCGCCGTCGGCGCGCGAGCGGACGAAGGCGCGGAGCGGGTGGGCGCTGTGGGCCAGAACCTGGTTGTGAGAGAGTCGCTCCAGTAACTGTTCGCCGACCGTGAGGGTGGCCGGCTCGAACGGGTGCTTGGGGTAGGCCAGGTGGGGGGTCAACAGGCTCGTGTCGTTCTCGTCGAACCCGGGCGGCAGCGCCTGGTTCCAGGAAAGGGTGTGGGCCCGGGTTTTGCCGCCTGCTTTCACCATCTGATCGAGCGCGAGCGGGGCGCTCGACTCGAACGACATTTTCAACATGGTGCAACTTTCCACGGTATTGCTGATGTCGAACTCGCCCGTCTTGAGCTGGCTCACGTCCTGGTGCGAGAGGATCAGGTGGACGCCCATCGAGCGGGCCATCTCCAACAGGATCTTCACGTTCTCGTTGACGAGTTGCTGGAACTCGTCAACGAACACGTACACCGGAACGGTGGGGCCGAGGCGGCGCAGGATGCTCGCCGCCTGGACGACCGCGTAGAGGGCGAGCTTGCCGACGGACTTCGCGGTCAACTCCGATTCGAGCGACGGCAGGGAGAAGTAGACCACCTGTTTTCGCGTGACCACATCGCTGAAGTCGATTTCGTGGTCCAACACGGCCGGGGCGACCGCCGGCTTCGACCGCTCGCTCACGTTCAGCGGGCGGACGGCGGCGAGTTGGCGGAGGAGCATCCGCAGCTGTTGGCTGTTCTCCGGGTCGGTGTGCGTCGCCGCGTAGCTGCCCGGCTCCTCGGCATACCGGGAGAGGTCTTCGAACGAACGGATGTCCCGGTAGTGGGCGAGGAAGCGAGTGATCGTGTCGAGCGAGACGGCACCGAAGAACCCTTTCCCGTAGGTCTCACCGAAGTAGAGTCCCATCGAAGTGAGGTAACTCTGAGAGCGGGCGTTGACATCGCGGTAGCGGTCGAACCACTGGCCGAACGGGTTGAAGACGAAACTGGCCGCGCCCGGTTGGGTGGTGAACCACTTGAACGGCAGCCCGTTCAGCTTCGCCTCGGCGAACGTGCCCCAGAACAGGGCGTGGTCCCCTTTCATGTCGATCACCACCACCGACGAGTCGCGGTGGGCGATGAGTTGGAAGGCCATCGGGGCGACCCCGAGGGCCGACTTGCCGCTGCCCGTGCCGCCATTGAACAAGGCGTGCATGGTGGCCAGTTTCCGCTGGAACAGGTACGGCGTGCCGTCGGCGAGCAGCCGGCCGAGGTAGAGGTGCGGGTCGCGGAGGCCGTTCAGCAGCCGCTCGACGGTGGCGTCCCACGGCGACGGCGGGAGGTCCGGCGAGAGCCGGTCGAGCAGTTCCAGGAGGACCGCCGGGTGTTCATGCGGCTTGGGGGTGAAGCGCGGGGTCATCGTAGTTCCTCACCGGTGCGGTAGGGGTCGGCGTCACCGCTGGCACCGTGCAGCGGCGACGCCGGGATCGGGTCACGCGGTGGGCGACACGCCGGCGGGCTTCCGGGCGGGAGAGTGGTACGCGGGTAGGACGAGCACCCCGAGCGAGCCGACCGTGATGTAGACGCAGAGCGGCGGGGCGAGGAGGACGAGCACGGCGGTGAGGACGAACGGCGCGACCGTGGACTCGCTCGGCTGATCGAGCTTCCGGGTCTGAGCGGTGATCGGCAATTCGGGCGTCGGAAGGGGCAGTTGCCATTCCGACGCCGTCTGAGGTCCGCCGAGTATGGCCTCAAGCTCATGGCGATACGCTTCGGGTTGCGGCTCGCGAGTTTGTCCCGGCGGCGTCGGCGGACCTCCCGGAACGACGGCGGGCGGTGCCGACGACTTTGGGTTCGGCAAACCGGCCAGCGATCCGACGAAGAGGAGCGATCCGGCGGAGAGCGCCAGCCGCACCGCCCGCGGGCGCAGCCAGCGGAAGCGGAGCCGGTGGGCGAGCGGGTGCGGCGTGTCCGGGTAGGTCAGGAACACCACGAACGGCTTCCAGGCGAGGAGCAAACTCGTCGAGTGCTTGGGAAAGCGGAACCCGTCGAGGGCGGCGCTGGCCGTGGCGAGACAAACGACGGTGGCGAGCACGCTCGTCACCCAGAAGGCGGCCAGTGTCTCCAGAACCTTCTCGGGCGGCGAACCGTCGAGGGCGGCGAGGAAACGGGCCAACTCCGATTCCGGTGTCCGGAGGGCAGCCGTGGTGACGACGAAAACGCCGAGCGCGAGGCCGAACAGCGCCGCCTCGTGCAGCACCCGTCGCCCCTGCCGCGGCGTCATCGACAGGCGATCCCGGTCGGCGTCCGAGCGGGCGTCCCGTAGCGCGGCCAGGGCCTGCTGGAGGTCGCGGGCGGGGTCGGCCTTTTCCCAGGCCGCGTACTCGAACAGGATCAGGCCGGCGTAGAGGCTAACGACCAGCACGGTGACGAGCGAGAACGCCCACTCGGGGACCAGGCGGGAGACGACCGCGGTGCCCACCGACAGGGCGAGCGCGGCGGCGGCGGCGAGCAACTGGCTCGCAGGAGTCGCCTGCGTGACCGACCGATAGGCGGCCGCCATCGGCTGATAGAAGCTGGCGAGCACGGACGCGACGGTCGTGGCGAGAAGGAACACGCCGACTGCCTCCAAGCCGCCCCACCCGGACCGGAACGTGTGGGCCGAGGTGAGGAACATCAGGCCGTAGAGGAGGAGGGCGGCGAGGAGGACGAGCGGCAGCTTGCGGAGCAGGTCGTCCTGGCCCAGGTGGCGGAGGAGCGCGACAGCGAGCAGACCCAGCACCCCGGCCCCGCCGAGGGCGGCGGCGAGTGCGACCGAGGTCGAGGCGAGCCAGCACACCCCGGCGTGGATCGGGAGCGCCAGGCAAACGAAGGAGACGAGGAGACCGGCCGCCTCCTTGATTGCGACTCGCGGGTCGCTCGGGCCGGCGCGGAACAGCGGGTAGGCGTTCGCGAACTGGTCCGGGTCGAGGGCCGCCTCGTTCAGCGTGGTCCGTTTGCGGGCCGTCCATTTGCGGATCACGGGATCACCTCCGGTTGAGAAGGAAGAAGTCGGTCAGTTCCGGGTGCGCCTCGACGTACACCGGCACGGAGCGGGGCGGCTTGCGGGCGAAGGCGGCGACGAGATTCGCCCGCTTGTGTTCGGTTGCGGTGAGGACGTGAACGGCCAACCGCCCATCGAGGATGAGTTGGCGGAAGGCCGGGCGGTCGGCGGCGAAGATTTTGCCGATGCGGGAGCCGACCTTGTTCACCAGCCTGGACGACAGCTTGTCGTGATCGACCAGGAACACGCCGAGGCGGGCGGTGCCGTCCGTCGTGTCGCAGAAGTAGTTCTTGGCGGACCGCCCCGGCTCGACGAGGTCGGGGAACTGGGTGCGGAACTCGTCCTCGGTGAACACCGGGCAGTCCCGGCGGGCGCAGGCGAGGAGCACCGCGTAGTGTTCGAGCAGGGACTGGTAGCCGAGCGGTTTCGTCGGCCGCCGACGGTCGAGTCGAAGCAGCGCGCGGCTCCCGAGGACGAAGTACGACTGCCGGTCGCCGAACGGGTGCCGCACCAGCCAGTCGCTCTCGGCGAGGCGGGCGAGCGCCTTCCGCACGGCTTCGGGCGTCGAGTTCCGGCATACCAACCGGTGGGCGGTGTCGGCGGTGGTGAGCCAGTAGCGGTCCACATGCGACACCAGCCGGCACCCGGAGTCGGTGAGTTCGTGGCGGTCGTCGCTCGGGGTCATCGTCGGCCCCCCGTAACGGTCCAAACCTCGTATGGAAGTCCGCGGGCCGCGCAGTCGGCGTCGATCGCGCGGAGCCGTTTGCCGTTCGAGGCGGCGTACGACGCCCCGGCCATCTCGATGCCGAGCGCGGGCGTGCCGGTCGAGTCCACGAGGGCGGCGTCGATCACCTTCTCGCCGTGCCCGCGGGCGGCGGCGAGCACCTCCTCGGACACCCAGCCGCGGGCGAGGTCGGGGCAGAGATCGGCCAGCCGAAGGAAGACGGCTCCAAAGTTGATGTGGTGACTGAGTGAGGAGGCTGACTTGAGCGGGTTGGTCACCGTCCGCCCGTAGTGCCGGGCGGCCTTCTCCCCGGCCGTGTAGAAGACGACCTTGCCGAAGGGCACTCGTTCCCACCGCCTGGTGAGTTCCCAGGCGAGCGCGCCGAAGTCCGGCGGTGGCACGTCCGGGGTGCGGAAGTAGAACAGTTCGACGGCTTCGGCCTCCTGCGCGTAGCCGGTGTGCCGGACGAGTAGCCCGGCCTCGCACAGTTGGTAGAGGCGACGGTCCATGTTCTCTTCACCGGACAGGTTGTGCGGCCACAGGGTGCGGAGTGCTGAACGGCCGAGGCACGGCACGCACATGAGCAGGGCGTGGAGGAAGAGACAGTCCCGCTCGGTCGTCTGGATCATTGGGGTGGCTCCTGGAATTTTCTCGGTCGCCCGACGGGGCGGCGGGGTTCGAGTGCGGCCGGTGTCGCGGCGGCCGCTTGCGGCAGGCTGGGCGGCTGGTCGTCGGTCGGCACGTCGCCCTCGGAGGACTCAGCGAACAGCGCGCGGTAAGCCGCCGCGGCTTGCTCGATGCTGAGGTCGGGCAGTCCCGATCCCGCTTGGAGGGCGGAGAACAGTCCGGCCTCGGCCGCGTCGCGGGTCGCCAGGAACACCGCCCGCTTGAGCGGAATGAGCAGTTTGTCAAACATCGGTGCCTCCTCTCGGCGGTCAGCGGTTTGCAAGGATGGGGGCGAGGATTTCACGGACGCGAGTGGCGACCTTGACCGGATGCCCCTGGTCGCCTGCCGTTCGGCTGCGCAGAATCTCCCCCTCGGCTTCGGCCAGCAGTGGCATGTAGGCGGTGGCGAGCGAGAGGAGTGCGTGCCGGCGCTGAATGTGGTCGAAGTGGAGTTGGGTGCAGGCGTCGAGGTAGGACTCCCGCCAACGGAGCCACACCCGGTCGTGTGTGTTCTTGTCCCCCTCCACCGTCTTGCGGTGTTCGGCCGCCCAATCGGAATAGGCGTTCGCCTCCTTCAGGCTCCGATGGGCGTCCGATTCGAGCTTCTGCACTACCACTCGCGCGCGGATCAATTCGGCCTCAGCCCGGTCGAGGTCGGTCGGGGCGAACCGCAGGTAGAGGGTGAGACCGAGAGCGGCGACGGCGAGTCCGACGCCGAGTGGCGGGATGACTTGCTCGCGATGGGACCAGAGCCACCGGAGGGCCCAAGAGAGCCAGGGCGGAACGTCGGGATCGTGCTGCGAGGAAGAACACATGGCGGACTCCGCGGGTCGGGTGATGTCACGGCCGGGTGGGTACGTGACGGGGCCGTGACGGTCACGTGGCCGTCGGGCCGGGCGGTGGTTCGAACTGAGGGTGGAAGTCCGCCGGGAAGCTGAGTAGACTTGAAGTTCCTAGGCTTGTCCGTCTTCAGCTTGCTGTCACGGGCTTGCAGCCCCGGTCATCCTCGGATGTCTGGGGTTTTTTGTCGTTGTCGCAGTCCCCTCCGTTTCTGTGATCCGACACCGGTGTCGGACGTTCACCCCCACCACCACACGGCTCCTGTCGGGGTGGGACGGGCGACAGCCGAGCAACCACATTGTCCCTCCTATCCCGTGGCGATCAACGGGGAGTGGGTGCGGGCTGGCCCGAATATTGATTCCCACGGGAATGCCACCATTCCGCGGCGCGAAACACGTTGGGAACACACTGGAGACAGATCCGTATGGACGGCCCACGAAACCCGAACGCCCAGGACAACGTGGAACCCGACCTGAAACTTCTATCGCTGCTCGTGAAGGCCGGTGAGAAGTGCGCGACTGCCAACTCGGTGAATGACTTGGCGGGCCTGATGAAGATCTCGCAGAGTTGGCTGACGATCATCCTCACCGACCTCGGACGCTACTGCCCCGAGGGGAGGGTGTTCCACCACCGGCCCCGGCGGCCGCCCGAGTTTACGCCCGGCGGTCGGGAACTGTTCCGGCTGGCCAAGGACGTCCTCGCGGCGCACCAGCAGATCCGCCGCACCCACGACACGGTCACGCTCACACTCTGCTGTAGCCAACTGACGGCCACCGAATTCCTCCCTGCCCTACTCCGACGGTACTCCGACCGACTTCTTGCGGCCCGTGTCCCGGAGCCGGCGATCGTGGTCCGGGAACGGGATACGCCCGAGGGGTTCTTGGACCTCGCGCACCACGGCGGGTTTGACGTGGCGATCCGCGGGCAGGCCTACGACCGCGCCGGGAAGCCGACATGGCCGTTCCCGGAGAACGTGGGTGCGTTCAAAATCAGTCCGCCGGTGCCGTTCGGTGTGGTCGCCCCGCCGGGGTTACTCGACCGGTCGAGCCTCGGCCTCCTCGAAGTGTTCGGGCTGGGCCCGCCGGTCGGCGTGCAAGTCCCCCAAGCCCTCGAAACCACCCACGACCTCGGAGCGTTTCGAAGGCAGATCATCACGTTCGACGCGCACACCACGCTCATCCAGATGGTACGCCGCGGGATGTGTGTGGCGGTCGCGCCGCACATCGGTCTGGAGGGTGGCGACGGACTGACTACCGCGCTGGTCCTCGACGGCCATTTGACGACGGTCGAGTTTTTCGTGCTGTGGAACCAGACCCACGCTGAACTCACACAGAGGGAGGTCCGAGACGGGGCGCTCCGGCGGACGGTGGCGGACAACTGGGCGCGGAGAGACTACATTCGCCGATTCTTGGCCGTGTGCGAGGAGTACGCGCGGGAGTCCGGTGCCGTCGAACTGTGAACTCGTGCCGACCGTGAGCAAAGTGTGACAGGAGGACCGGCGGCGGAACCTCCTTGGGGACAGAACCCGTCACAGCGCCGGCCCGCGGAACGGCACTCCATGCATGGGGAGCCGGTCGAAGCGGATGCCGAGGAAGCTTCGGAGCAGGGCGTGGAAGAGGTCGCTGATCGCATCGACCTCCGCCTCGCTGAGAATCCGGAACCCGAAGTCGCCGCCGACCCGCCAGACGAGGAGGAACTCCCACTTGCCGCCTTCGTCCGCGCCGACGTAGAGCAGGGTCGTGTCATCGACCACGAAGGGCGCGCCGAGCGACTGCGCGAAATGGGGTTCGGCAAACGTCCCCGCCCTCGGGTGACGACCGTAGACTTGCAGGCTCAGCCAGACTTGCCACTCGAACACCCGCCAGTTAATCGTCTCTCGCTTGTACCAGCAGTCGGCACCGACGCCGAGGTCACAATACTCGGGGTACGTCATTCGCCCGTCTCGCAGCTTCTGATGCTTGAGGCGGGTGAGGTAGCGCTTCAGCCCCTTGGCCGGATCGCGTGTGGCCATCGGATTGCTCCTGGGCGGAAAACCTGTGCGAAAATCGCCGGTCCTCCGCCGGGAGAAACTCCGGGCCGGGGAAAGCGGTGAATCGTCTGCCGGGGTAGAAATGAAATGAGCGGGAGGGAATCCGAGTTCCATACCCCAGGCCGAGAAGGCTGTCCACGCTCGGCCCACCGTCCTGGGTGGTGGGCCAAAAATATTCCCGAGGGGCGATTGGAAAACGTCCCACAACCGGAAGTGGGCCGGACGACCTTCTGTACTCGTTCATCCCGCGCCGTGCGCCGGACTGCTGACCCGGTCAGAGGTTGGGGCGAGCCGGGCGGCCTCGTTCGTGTCTGCGACCGGGTGGGCCAGCCGGACACCCTTTCCCCGACCCAAGACCCGTGATAAATTCCGAACCGACATCCCGAAAAGGGCACAAGCCCGGCTGGTGGGCCGGACTTGTGCGAGAACCTTTTACCGTGTGAGCCAGCGGAGTGTCCGGCGGGCGAGGTTTCCTTCGAGACCTCGCTTCGCCTTTTTCCACATCCGCTCGGCGTTTCGAAACTGCTTCCGCACCTGCCTCAGTTCCTCGGCGTTAAAGCACTGGAGCTTGTCCTTCGCCGTGTCCTTGTCCGAGACGATGATGCGGTACTCGAAGCCGATCGCGGATTTCCGGACGTAGAGCACGGTCGTCACGAGGCCGCGACCGAACCGTCTCGACCACCCCTTCGCCTCCCACGGCAAGTGGTGCTTGCCGTTGTCATTCGAGAGGTGAAAACCCAACTTCTTGAGCACCGATGCTTCCTTGCTGTTCATGTCCAATTCTCCGTGTCACCTCCGTTTCAACTTTGCGTCTCCCGTCGGCGTAGCCCGTCCACGCTCTCCGGTGCCGACCCCCGCTCCGTGCGGTGAGGTGGTGGGTCGGCAAAGCAGAACCGTGGGCAAGCTGACGTCCGTCGAGAGGCCAGGGACAAGGAGGCCCGGACGGATGTCCGGACCCCCAAAAAACCTAATTCAACAACTCCTTCGCCCGTCTCAGGAACTCATTCACCCGGGTCCGTGCCGGAAGGGTCTCGCGGGCCAAGACCACGACCAGCCGCGGCGAGTGATCGTCCCGGTCGATCGTCGCGAACACCGCCAACTCGATGGCCGCCGCGATCGCCTGACCGTCGGGCGTGACGGCTTTGGGGTCGTTGGGGTAGGCCTCCATCTTCAACCAGATCCCGCCGCGGGGTTCGTTTCCGCACCGTTCGCACCGGTCGGAAGTCGAGAGATAACCCCGCACGTAGGCGAAGATGTCCCCCAACCGGGTGTACTCCGACTCGTCGTCCACCCACTCCGGCACCCGTACGTAACGGTCCCAAAGCCCCTTCGAAAACGAAACCTGCCAGCCGGCCTCCCTCAAGAAGCGGACCTCGGCCCGCTCACTCACGTCCAACAGTTCATCGACTTTCATACGCACTCTCCTTTTGTTTTGGTGTCGCACACCTCCTTCGCTCCGGCGGTCGCACGCTCACCGTCCGCGGCCCCCCGAATTGGGGGCCGTGGAAGCTGAACCGTGTGAAACCGCTCGCGTCGTGGCGGGGAAAGAAACGGGTTGTGTGGTCGTGGTTGGTGGAGGACGTTCGGGCCACACGTCGGGCTCGCGGCGGACGAGGGCCGGGATGGAATTCCCTCCGACTCACCTCCATTCGTTGCGGGGGTCTGGGTGCCCCCGCTTGGGGAGAGGCCGGGCAGATGCCCGGCCTCGAAAACCTTAAAAATCCGACGCCCCAAATCAGGGGCCGGTCACCTCCTCGACGGCGAGGAACAGGATGCACGGGTTTCCGTCCGGGTCGGCACCGACAAAAGACACCATGCAGATGCCCGCAATCGGTCGCTCCGCGACCCCGTCGGCGTCCTTACGGTGGTAAACTGCCACCGCGAGGTTCATGTTGCCGAGCAGGGGGTGAGTGCTCGCCGGTGCGTCCCGCAACCCGCTTCTGAGGAAGTCGAAGAAGTCCCGCAATCGGGTCTCTCCGCTCGCACTGCTGTCGGATCCCAGGCAGTGTTCCCAGACCCGCGGCGAGACCCGGACTTTCCATCCGAGGTCATACCCAGCCTGTGCTCTCGCCGCGTCCGTCAGGTCGATCAGTATCGCTTCCATCGTGTTCATCCTTCATTGTTGGTTGTGAAACACCTCCTTCGCTTGCGGCGCTGTCACGCTCACCGACCGCCCCCCGGAGGCCGGAGGGCGGGAGCTGAACCGTGCGCGAGCGCGCCTGGATGAGGGACAAAACCGTCTTGGCGTCGTCTACTTTGGCAGGCGTTCGTGCCGACGACGGGCACGGTGCGGCCGGTCTTTTTGTGACCGTCTCCCGGCCGCCGGGGGAGAGGATGGGTTAAAGGGGCGAGGCCCCTGATCCGCCGGATTATACCCCTCGGAAAATTGCGCCGCGGGAGGCTACGGCGTAGAAACGCCTGTTTTTTCAGGGTGAAATGCAGGGCCAACGCATCCGCACTGCGAAGGCCCTGTGAAAAAAATTAATCTTCTTCGGGCATCATGACGGTGATGCACGGGGCCAGGTCGTCGTCCGGCCCGCAGACGGCTTTCAGGCGGACGAGTTTCGGTGCCACGTGGTCGTTCTGCACGAGCACGTCGAAGTGCAACAGGTGTTCGTCTCGGCCCGCCGCGCGGACGGCGTGACCGAGCATGGTGAGCACGTCCCAGAGTCGCCCGCCCTCGTCCTGCCACGGTGCGGAGTTCGGGACGGTGACGCAGGTCGCCCACACGGTGGCGGTGAAGGCGACCGGGTAGCGAAACCCGGCGTCTCGTGCGGCCTCGGTCGCGTCAACGAGGACGCCGTCCTGGACGGCTTCGCGGCGGGTGTAAGCGTGAATCAGGGTGAGGTCGTCGGTCATGGTCGTGTCTCCAAATAATGCCCGGCGAAATTGCCGAGAGTGTCGCGAGCCGCGTTCCCTTTCCGAAACTTGTTCCCGGAGGAGGGGCGGTTCATGAGTCCCCGTGGGGCGAACCGCCCCTCCTCCGGGAACGAGTTTTCAGTCGAGTTCTGCCGGAGGCGTCGGTCGGCTGGTGGTGGTCGGGGTGGGCGGAGCGGAGGCGGGTCAAGCTGGAGAAGGAGCGGAGCGACTGAAGCTTGAGGCGGCGGAGCGGAGCGGACAGGTGGGGCCGGCGGACGGCGGAGGCGGGACGAGTCCACCCGCGGGGAGGGTCGGGAGCAACGCGGACGGCCCGCGTGGGTGGGGGCGGACATCCGCGAAGCGGAAAAGGGTTCGGCGGTCCATTCCACGACGGACCGGACGCCGTCGTTTTTCGGCTTGGTCGGGAGCCGTCGTGATATCGGTTCCCGAGGGTGGGGAAACCCTCCGGTTTATCCCCCACCCCGCTCGGCGTCGAAGTGGGAGCGGGCGGTTCGTAGTGTGTCCTCGAAATCGACACCGTTCAGTTCGCACCAGTGCAAGATGTCGGCGAGCAGATCGATGACGTTGGTGTGCTGGTCGTCGGGGTAGAGTGGCAGGATGTCGTCCAGGCGCGCGGCCCGGTCGTGGTTGCTGGTCATGGTCGTTCTCCGTCTCGGTGTCGTTCGGCGGTGGCACCGGGGCCGGGCGGAAATTGCCCCGGCCCCGGTGACGGCTAATCGGCGGTTTCTTGCGGTTGGTCGTCGTAGGCGGGGAGGCGTCCTTCCGCCACCGAACGGCATTCGGCCTCGACCTCGAACAACGGTCGTTTCGCCCTCACCGAGTGCCACAGTAACTCCCCGTAACTGCCCCGCCATCGGGCCAAGGCCTCAAGTTGAAGACGGTCCATGTGCTCGGATCCGAGGGCCTCCTCAAGGAGCGCCAGCCTCCCCTCCGCGTAACGCACGTCGCGGAGTTCGCTGCTGCCGACCTGGTTGGCGAGCACCCACCAGTGGTCCATGTCGATGAAGAAGTCCCACCACCGCTCGGCCAGGATGACGAGTTCGCCGGTCGTGAGCGGGTAGTCGGACGGGCTGTCCGGGGTGATGAAGTCGAGGGGGTTCGTTTTGTTTTCCATTTCGTTTGTCTCCTTTTCGTGGGTGGTCGGTTCAGGCGGCTTCGTCCAGCAACACCGGCTGGAGGGCGTGCAGGTAGTCGCTCGCTTTTTGGGCGAGTGCGGCGGCCTGGAAAATCGCCCGCTTGTCCTGTCGCAACACCTGGAGCCAGTGGCCGATGTAGTCGGCGTGGTCGGGCCGCGGGGTGAGGCTGATGCCGAGGTCGGCGCACAGGAAGGCCGCACCGAGTTCGGCGACGAGTTCCTCCCGGGCGTAATTCGAGAGGCCGATTCCGCCGCGGGGAAATTTCCGCGGGACGCGGGTCGAGTGGCCGGTCCAGTGGGTGAGTTCGTGGGCGAGGGTCGAGTAGAAGCGGTCGGCGTGCTCGAACACGTGGTGCGGGGGCATGTAGACCGCGTCTTCCAGGACGCTGTAGTACGCCTGCGCCTGGTCCTCGCGAATTGTCGCCCCGGTGTTTCGGAAAAACCCGCTCGCGGTGTCCGCGGTGTTTCTGTCGAGTGGGCTTCGGTCGGCGGGGAGTATTCGGCCCGAGAACTGTTCGGGAATATTTTCGATCTGGTCGGCGTTGAAGACGGAATAGGCTTTCAGAAACGGAATCCGTTTTTCCTCCGGCTCGCGGTCATCGTCGTCCTCGGTCTTCGTGTAGAGGTTGGCGTAGACGACGAGGGAAGATTTCTCCCCTTTTCGAACATGCCCGCCGAGTTCGCGGGCCTGGTTGAAGGTGAGCCAGTACGGGCTGCGGTATCCGCCGCGGTCGGCGGCCCGCCACAGCCAAAGAACGTTAATCCCGCGGTAAGGTTCGCCGGTACTGCGGAGCGGTCGGCACGGATTTCCGGATTCGGACCGCCACGGCTTCACCCACGGGCGGATGCCCGCTTCGAGGTCGGCGATGATGGCGGTTGTGATTTCGGTGTAGCAGTCTTTTCGGTTTGATGTGCTCATGGATTTTTCTCCGGACTTGCTCCCGGCGGAATTGCACGGGGCGTTTTGAACCCCGGTCCCCTTTCCGAAAATTGTTCCCGGAGGAGGGGCGGTTCATGAGTCCCCCTGGGGCGAACCGCCCCTCCTCCGGGAACGAGTTTCTCTGTCGAGGTTCGCCGGAGGCGTCGGTCGGCCGGTGGTGGCTGGGGTGGGCGGACGCAACTCGGGTCAAGCTGGAGAGGGAGCGGCGCGACCGGAGCTTGAGGCGGGTTGCGGGAGCGGACAGGTGGGGCCGGCGGACGGCGGAGGCGTGACGAGTCCACCAGTGGGGAGGCCGGGGAGCGTGAGCGGACCGGCCGTGGGGTTGTTGGGGAAATGAGCGGACGAGAGGATTTCGTCCGGGTGCTGCGACGGCCGGAGGCCGTCCGCTTCGCGGCGGGAGGGGGAAGTGTGGTCGCCGGAACGGTCAGCGGCTCGAACGAAATTCTCCGCGGTGTTTTTGCGTGGTGTTTGAGTGGGATCAAGAATCGGATCGATGATTGGGAATTCCTGAGCGCGAAAACCAGGTTCGGCTCGGCGAAATGAGACAGAGTTTCCCGTTTACACCGTCCCGGCGGAGGTGGTAGCGGTTTCATTCGTGGCTACAGAAGAGAGTTCACTCACCAACTTCGGCCTGGTCATCGCCTACGTGCTGCCGGGCTTCACCGCGCTCCAGGGGTTTCCCCTCCTCTCCCCGTCTGCCATCGCGTGGGGCACCGGAGAAGATCCGAACCCGCAACTTTCCGCGTTCCTGTCGAGTACGGTGATGGCGCTCGCCGCGGGGCTGACGGTGAGCACGGTGCGGTGGTTTGTCATCGACAAACTTCACCACCTGACCGGCCTGAAGCCACCGGCGCGAGATTTTTCCAAGCTGGAGGAGCGCGTCGGGGCGTTCGAGTACTTGGTGCTCGTCCACTACCGCTACTACAAGTTCTACGCGAACATGGTTGTCGCCCTCCTCTGGCGGTACGCCGTCCACGACTACCCGCTCGGCCTGCGAGGGGCGGCGTGTCTCCCGTTCGTCCTCCTGTTCTTCCTCGCCTCGCGGGACTCGCTGCGGAAGTATTACCGTCGGACCGGGGAACTGCTCGGCGAGCCGTCGAGTTCGCTCGTGATCGCCGCCTAGCTCCGCTTTTTTTCGGGGGCTTTATCCGCCGGCATCAGATCCCGCATGGACACGCCGAGTGCGACCGCGAGCCGCTCGATGTTCTCGATGGAAATGTTCCGCTTGCCACGTTCCACGCTCGAAACGTAAGTGCGATGGAGCGACGCCAGTTCGGCGAGTTTCTCCTGCGAGATGCCAGCCGTTTCACGCACTTCCCGCAAACGCTTTCCGAATCGGACAGCCACGTCGGACAACTCGTTCCGCCCTCATCCGGTGGAATAGTTCTGGGGCAACGACTTGTACGGATTCTGAGGAGTGCATACGATAGGTCTACATCCTTTAAGTCACGGTGACGTAAAGGGTGCGTGCCCCAGTTTCCACTTCCGGAGTGTTCCCATGACCAACGGTGCCGACAAACACCACGGGCCGGCCACGAAGAAGAAGGCGGCGAAGAAGCCGAAGGTGAAGGACGTGCAGGCCGCGCTGAAGCGCAAGAACCTGCTACCCGCAGGCCTCGGTGTCGAGAAGAAAGGCTGACCGGTGACGAGTCGTAACCCGGTCGCAAAGAAGATCGCAGTCTCTTGAACTCAGTCGAGGAGTCCTTCGGCCTGGAGCCACGGCAGGAGGGCTTCCTCGACGATGTCCTGCTGGGTGTAGGTTTCGATCCCGTTCAGTTGCCGCTGGAGCGACGCCTGTTTGAGCGCGGAGGCGACCTCCGGCCGGAGGCGAACGGTGACGGGCACGAGCAGCGTGGCGAGCATTCGCTGGGCGTGCTGAGCGTGCGGACGTTTCTGAGCGACGGGTTTTGCGACACGCTTCGGGGCGGGAGTCCCTTTCCCCTCCCCCACTCCGTCGTCCGCGATCTCTTGTTTCATCTCGACGGCTTCGACGGGAGCCGGGTCCGGCACGGCTCGCACCGGCAACGGCTTCACGTCCGGCTTCGGCCGCTCCTGGACGATGAACGCCCGGGCGACCTCCGGATCCACTCCGATCTCTTCAATTCCTGACACCAGTGACCGACGCTCTGCCATAGTCCCCCACTACCTTTTCGAGTTCGCTTTCATTTTCGCCTTCGCCCGTGTCATGCCGACCACGGCCACGGACTCCGAGGCCTCGGGCAGCAGTTCCCGGAAGAGGGTGTCGATTTCCTTCGCCGCTTCCTTCTCGCGGTAGCCCATCTTCCAGACCAGGGTCGATTGGCCCGGGGCGTCGGCGTACGCCTGACGGAGGGTGATGTGCGTCGCCGCGAGCGGCAGCTTGAGAGCGTCGGCGGCGTCCCGCATGTCCTTCGTCAGCCGGAAGTCCTTGCCGACCATCGACAGGACGGCCACGGCGACCGGCGCACCCTTGCGGATGGTCTGGGCCTGTCGGACGAAGGCGGTGTTCTTCGCGAGCGCCCTCGCCTCGAATATGGAGGCCTTGCACGGGATGACTGCCAGGTCGGCCCAGAGGAGCAGCGCCCGACTGGTCTCGGTCTGACTGCCGGGGCCATCACAGACGACGTAGTCGGCGGTCTTCCGGAGTAGGGGCAACCCGTCCAGCACCTGGTCGGCGCTTTCGTAGCGGGCGATTTTGACTTGGGGTGAGGCCTCGGCGATCCACTCCGAGGAGGAGTTCTGGGAGTCGCAGTCGGCGAGCACGACCGTGTGACCGAGTTCGTGCAGCCAGGCGGCCATGCTGCCGGCGAGAGTGGACTTCCCCACCCCGCCCTTGGAATTGACAACGGCGATAATCATGCAAGGTGCATAGCCGACAAGCTTGCAAGCTGGCAAGTAAGAATGTTGCCCGACCGGCCGGATGGCTGACCGGGTGTCCGGCCACGCGGGCGGCCAAGCGGCTGAGCCGTCAACCAGCGGCGTTTCAGGCCGGACGCGCTCCTTGCCGACGATCACGACAGCAAAGAGTGCAGCGTGCCAACCGCCGAAGCGGGCAGCCGACAAGACGGCCCACCAGCAGACTGACCGCACAACCGGCACCCCAGCCAACACGCCGCATGTCACACCAGCCAACAACCCAGACCGCACGCCAACCACGCGGCCCGCAGGCCCGCAGGCCCGCAGGCCCGAAAGCCGACCGACCAGAACGCCAACGGGCCGAGCACCCAGAAAGAAGGACAGGCCGTCTTTCTGTCGCCCAGCAAGCATGCTTTCATGATTGCTGGCAGGCGTGCAAGCCGACCGACAGACTGGCCGAATCGCTCTTGCGCCGCGCCCGGTTGCGTCGTAGTCTCCTGTTGCTTTAAGTGGCTGAAAGTTGGAAATCCCGCCATACGCAAAATGAGGCAGAGTTTTGCCCGGACGAGGGGAGTTTCCTGGCCTTCAGCGGGCCTGGAGGAGGCGCAGGGGGGTCGAGAGATCGATGCGCAAAATGAGACAGGAAATGGCGGTGGGGTGCGGTCCGGACGGCGTTACGCAAAATGAAACAGGCTGAACGGCCGGGGCGGAAGAGTGGGGGACACGCAAAATGAGACAGGGACGGAGTTCTTTTTCGCCTTTTCCCCCGCACGCAAAATGAGACAGGAACGGGTTGGTGGATACGCAAACCGGGACAGGGAATGCACGCAAAATGAGGCAGAGTTCTACGCAATCTGAGACAGGAAAGCTCGTGCTTCGGGGTAAGAATCGCGAGTCAACCGCCCGGAATTGTTCGAGAAAATCCGCCTCTACTTATTTACCTACTACCTACATAACGATCCGCGAGGGGTATGAATGAATCAGTAGGAAACGGGAAGGCGGCCGCGAAGCGGCGGCCGTGGTCGAACGATCAGCTCCGGAACGGCCGGGACGAGATGAACCTGGTCGAGTTCCCGTTCGCCACCCTGTCCGACCGGTCCGACGGGGTGCAGGTGCTCGAATTCCAGGTCTCGGACAACGACCGGGAGAGCGGCCTGCCGGTCGAACGCAAACTGTCCGTCACCGGCGACCCCAAACACGGCCTGCCCACGGCGAAAGACGAGGAGGTCTACCTCGGCCTCCTGCAACTGACGAAGTTCCACACCGATTTCAAGTCCCCCGACGTGCGGTTCACCCGCCACGAACTCATCCGCCTCCTCGGCTGGCCGAACAACGACTGGGCCTACGAGCGCATCGCGACGGCGCTCGCCCGGCTGACCGGGGTTCGCCTCTTTTATCTGAACGCCTGGCGGGACAACACGAACAAGGTCTTCAAGGACCGCGGCGGGTTCGGCATCCTCGACTCGTACCACATCCGCGACGGGCGGAAGGGGGGCGGGCCGATGGAAGACCTGCACTCGGAGTTCCGCTGGAACGCCGTCCTCTTCGAGAGTTTCCAGGCGGGCTATCTAAAGCGGCTGGACTACGAGACGGTCCGCGCGCTCGGGGCCAAGGCGAAGCGGCTCTACCGGTATCTCGACAAGCACTTCAACCCGCCCAAGTATGCCCGGCTGGTGTTCGACCTGCGGACGCTCGCCTGCGAGCGGCTCGGGTTCAGCCGGGACTACGACGCCGTGCAGATTCGCCGGGCGCTCCAGCCGGCGGTGGAGGAACTTGAGGCGCTCGGGTTCGTCGCCGTCGAGCCGGTCGAGACCCGCTACCGGAAGGTCTCCCGCGGGAAGTGGGAGGTGACGTTCGAGAGCGGCACCGGCACGTCGCCGGCGAAGGGCGTGTCCCAGAGGGTCGCCGGGACAAAGTCCGCCGCCTCGAAGCCCGGCGGTCCGGGGCATCAGGCCGCACAAACTCTGGCACTTGCCCAGGCCGACGCGGCGGAAGCGGCACGGGTACGGGAGTACCTGGGTTCACTTTCGGGGGAGGAGCGGGGGCGGTTGGAGCAGGAGGCGAGAGCGTCGGCCGAGCCGTTCCTGCGGACGTTACTCGGCTCCGGCGGGGCGATTGGCAAGACCACGGCCGCGCTGGTCCTGCACAAACACGTGGTTCGGCTTCTGAAAGACGTGTCGCAAAAGGAGTCGGCCTAGCCCCGGGCACCCGCGAGGCATCCCGCGGGTGCCCGGACAGAATCACTCACGGGACGTTAGTCTTCTCGTTGCAGTAGCTCCGCTCCGTCTGTTGGCGTTCGTAAGCCCGCTGCTCGCGCTCCTGCTGAGCCGCCAGATCGCGCTGCTCTCGGGCGTAGTCGCCCGCTGTCTGGTCGTGCTGGTCGGAATCGCTGGACGTGCTGTTCGCGGCTGCTAGTCCGAGCATCCCCAGAACCGTAATGAACGGGTCCATCGCCGTCCTCCATCGGTGGAGTCCCTTGGATCCGCGCGCTCGATTTGCACCTCATTTTGGTGTAGGGTCGCCGGGCGCGAGGGGGGAGAATTCAGGTTAACCAAGGTTGCCGTTGTCGTTTGTGTGGGTATTTCCACTGAACGGCGAGCGGTTCACTTTTGCATAGCCGCCTCTGCTAAAGGTTGCTCTGCATCGGTTATCCGCTCCCCTCTCGCCGTTCGCAATGCCAACACCGGCTTCATCTCCACGTCAGAAATCGTACCCGGGGTCGATCATCGTGAATACGAGTTTTCGCAGAATTAATAATACTGAAAACGAGATTTGGTATATTACGCGCGAGATCTGGTAACCCGTTCCCGAGGACACAGCCATGTCCGCCTCCCGCTCCCAGCGGCCGAAGCAGGCCACCATCGACGACCTCCAGATCTTCGCCGATACCGCGACGCTCCTGCTCACGCAGCACAACGCACCGTTCGTCACACACGGCGCACTGAGAACGAAGCTGCAAGAAGACGGCGTGGCCGCCCCCTCGACCTGGATTCACGCGATGGGGGCCCTCGCGGCGGTGTACGGGGGAGAACTGATTCGCCCGGGGAAACCGAGGCTCACGGCGCTCGGGATGCGGGTGTTCCTGAACGCCCGCCGGGTACTCGCCACCTACGCCGAAGGCCGGGCGGCACTCGAACGATCACCCGAGAAAGTGACTCTCGCCGTCAGCCAAACCGTCCTTCACTTCGTCCTCGCAACTCCTCTGGGCAAGTGGCTGGGAGAGCGGCAGAAGCTGGCTCGGAACTTGGCGAGCGCCCTCGATGAGCGGCGGCGTGAAGAAGAGCGCCTCGTCCGGCTGTTCGAGACGCGGCTCGACGAATCCGCCGAACCGGGTCTGACGTTACGGAAGGCCCTCGCCGAAGTGGAGCAGTTCGCGGCCCGACCGCCGATCCCGCCCGACTCGGTGATTCGGATTCGGGAGCAGGTGTTCGCCGACATCCTCGATGACCTTCGGGCCGGCACGGTGGACGTCGGGATCGCCGCGAAGCCGCTCCACGGTTCTTGGGACGGGGTCGAGTATTGCCGACTGATCGGTGGCATCCAGACGAAGGTGGTGTGTGGCCCCGAGAGCACCCTTCCCGAGAAAGTCCGCTACGCCGACCTGAACGACAAACCGTTCTGTCTGGTGGCGAGCGACCTGGACGGACTGCTGGCGGGTCACAAGCCGCTCCAGCCGGATGGCATGGATCGACTGGTCGTCGATCATTACTCGTCGGCCGCCGCGCTCATCCGCACCGAGGCCGTGTACGGGTTCCTCCCCGACCTGCCCGGCTTCCGCTCCTCGGGCCTGAGGTTCCATGACCTCGATCCAAGCGATCTCCTGTCCCAGCGGGAGATCGGCGTCTGGGTCCACCCGACGATGCCCCTCAAGGCCACCGCACGCCACTTGCTGAACTTCTTGGCAAGTGAAGCGGCCGGACTCGCCGTCAAGCCGAGGGACAGGGCCGCGTTGACCCGGCTGCTCAACGCGCGACCGACGAGTTGACGCGGATCCTTCGTGTCACGCGGTCTCGAAGTGACGCCGAATTGGCGACAAATGATCATGTGATGGACGCCCCAGCCCCGTGCTATCCGCGGAGTGCTGTGGTTCGTCCACGGCGGTCGTCAGGAACGACGCAACGTTGTTCGTGACGCTCATTGGATCGGCGGTGACACCCGGTAAACTCGGCTACCACCGAGCTAAGGGGGTAAGGTCGCACCTTGCCACGTCACGCCCGTAGAGCTGGGTGCCTCGATAGGGGCTCGCCCAGTTCGACGGAGGCTGATCGAAGTAATCCCGCCGTGTGGCTCGCCCTTCCTTCGTACGGAAGGCGGGCCACGGCGGAGTAATCTCGGTCTTCTATCCGATAACGAATCTTTTCGATGTGAACGGCGGGCGACAGGGGAAAACCCCGAAGAGTTTTTCTTCGGGGCCGTTGTGAATCAAAGCGGGTGCGTGGCGTCCTGCCATCAATCCCGTCGCGGGGGTTCCGGGCTACGGCGGTGAGAACCGCTAGGCCCGCTCAACCGTGCTGGCGTGGGGAGTTCCCGTCGTGGCAACACGCGGGACCGGCTTTCAACCGAAGCCGGCGTCCGGGCCAAACACCCGGCGATGAAGAGCTCAACCATGAGAGCGGCGAAAGCCGTTGCCAGTGAGTCCGACTCGGGACGGTGCCGAACCGGGACTAAGCCGATCACTGATGGGTAAGGGGACGCTTCTGTGTTCGATCCCCCGAAATCGCCGCGCCGCGAGGCGTGGCGGAAACTGCGCCGCCCCGGGAGGGGCGGACGTGCGGTGATTGGCCCGTGGGGCAGCCCACTACCGACGTGACGAGTCGAACGAAGTCCACAGCGAACCTGGGAAGCCCGATCGCGGCCGGGGTCGCGCCCCGGTGCCCGCACGTGGTGTGCGGGTGATCCCAATGCGGTCGGGTGGGAGTGTGGCCTGAGTAGGAGCCGGCGTGAGCCGGGCCGAACCGCTGCAAGGCAGTGGCGGGGCGGTTTGTTCGTTCCGGGTGGTGCCGAACGAAACCTTCGACGAAAGGGCCGACGGGCTTAATAAAGCCGATGGTGGGCGTGCCTGTGGACAACTTTTCGGAGTTGTCCACAGCATCCCTGGCTGGGAGGGGCAGCGGTCGATGGGAGCGCTCTTGGGTGAGCGTTCCCATCGGCAGTGAACTTACGACGTGCGCCCGAGGTGCGACTCGGGCGGCGTTCAGGTTCGTGCGCCGCAACCTCTACGAATTGGGGCGTTGCAACTCCCTGAACACAGCACGGCGGAGCCGTGCGGGTGGGCGCGGGGAGGGCGGCGTCTCGGGGCGAAGCGGGAGGCGACGCGGCCAGGGTTACGAGGCTTTTGGGGGTGTGCCGGAAACACCCCCGTTCCTGGGTCCGTTCGTTCAGTTTCGACGGGGGGCAGATGGGGTATCGGTGCGAGGCGGTGTCAGTGGAGGGGTTCATCCAGCAACTCGCCGTGGCCTACGTCACCCGCGGGTATCACTTCTACGTGGACGGGTGGATCCCCGCCGGGAAGGACCGCCGGCGGGTGGACGAGAAACTCGTCGAGCGGTACCGCATCGACCTGTCTCGTTGGGCGCGGGCGCGGCGGAAGCAGTTGGGCCAGGCGAGCGTGCAGTACCTGCGGCACGAGGACTTCTTCGTGCTGCTCGCGACCCACGGGGAGCATCGGTTCTTCGAGTTGGAGGGGGCGAACGTCCGCGACCTGAGACGCCGCGCCATTCGCTACGCCGGCTACTCGGTCGCGTTCCGCGGCGGGCACGTCCAGGTGCGAATCGACCTCCCCCAGTACCGGCTGCTCAAGGCGTGGTTCGAGGAGGAGGCGACGCGGCGGAGCGCCGAGCGGCTCGCGAAGGCGTTCTACGACCTGCCGTTCGAGCCGTACTACCTCGTCAAGCGGCAGGAGTTCCACATCCTGCGGGCGGTCAACCGGCGGCGAAAGACGGCCGGGCTGCCGCTCGTGCCCAAGGAGTGTATCTGGCTCAAGCGGAGGCCGGTGAAACCGTTCGGGGAGGTAAACTCGGTCGTCGAGAATCCACCCTCCGCGCCGAAGGTGGTCCCGGGCGAGGCTGGAACCGCCGAGACGGACAGCGGGCGATGACGGACCGACATCGGTTGGTTAGCGGACGCGGGCACATGACCACCCCTTATCTGTGGAGAACTGCTGCTCCTGAGTAGGCGAGGTGCCGCCTCCCCATCGCATACCTGTAGAGCATCGGTGAATTGATGAGGTCGGTCGAGACCCCTCGGCTTCATAGGGGGGGTGACATAAGAAAAGCCAGGATTTCCGCTCAAGAGTTTGGCAGTCTCGCGATGTGCCATTGGCGGGCCGCACAGCTCTCGGGCAAGGTCGTCTCGGCTACGTCGAAAGAACTCTGATTGCTCGCCACCGATTCGCCGCAGGGGAGGAAAGGGGCCACGAGGAACAGACAGGCCTCGCTGGGGGCCGTCATCCGTTAGCACACACGAAGAAGTACGACATGGCTAAGCACAAGAGACGTGGCCCACATCGGCGGCCCGCCCCGAGTCACGGGCGATGGCGGATACTCGGCATCGTCGCGACGGTGGTGCTTGGCGTGGGCGCTGTCTTGGTTCTGAATCTGGGCGGACCTGGTCGGCCGGAGGCGGACCCCGCCCCCGAGTCGCACGGCCACCCGCCCGGTCCGCACGGGGGGGCGGTCGTCGCCATCGACCGGGACAATCGGTTCCACGCCGAGGCCGTGTTCGAGCCGGGCGGACGCCTCCTCCTCTACACGTTCGGGCGGGAACTGAGCGAGCCGCGGCCGATCCTGGCTCGAACGGTTTGCGCGGCCGTTCGCGGGCACGACGGGACGGACGAGTTCGCCGTCATGCTCCGCCCCGAGCCGCAGGAGGCGGACCCGCCCGGCACGGCGTCCCGCTTCCGCGGCCGGCTCCCGCCGTCCATGTGGCGGGGGCACTTGAGGCTTGTGGTGTGGTCGCTCCCCGTCGAGGGGGAGCGGTTCCGGTTCGAGATCGATTCGGCACACCCGCCGCCCGACGCGGCCACGGTCGAGCGGGCCGAGGCGGTGGAGGCCGCCCTGTACTCCACCCCCGGCGGGAAATACGGCGAAGAAGACATCCGGGCGAACGGGCCGACCGCGGCCTCCCGCAAGTACCGCGGAGAGCGGCCGACGCACGACGACCGGCCGACTCCGGGGGAGCGGGTGTGCCCGGTGTCACGGTCTCGGGCGGACCCGCGCTTCGTCTGGTTCATCGACCGCAAGGAGTATCAATTCTGCTGCCCGCCGTGCATCGACGAGTTCGTGAGGCTCGCTAAGGCGAAGCCGGACCAAATCAAGCACCCGTCCGAGTACGTGAAGTAGTGATCGGGCGCGAGGATCAGCGGCCGGCACGATGCCGATCGGTTCCTGTGTGTATCCGAGAGGATGTTGAGTGACGCGAACGATCGCATGAGCGGCCGCCGTACTCATCGCCGAGGGTGGGCCGACATCGCCGAGCAGGAGGCCCGATGGACAGACGGGGCCGGAGCGGGGTTCCACAGAGGCGGTCTTACGTCCTCTCGCCCGGTAACCTTCTGGGGAAGAAGCATGCAAGGTGCCGAACATTTCTCACCCCGTCCGGCCCTTCTTCGCGGCGTTCATCGTGGGCCTGGCGACGGTAAGCCGTGCGATTCGCCACGAGCCCACGGCCGGTCCGTGGCCGGAAAGGCAGCGTGGTTGGGCACGGCCTATGGTTCTTCCGCCTTCCGCTCCGGTGTGGGGCCTTCGAGGTGGTGTTTGGCGACGAGCCGGTACAAGGCCCGCCGGCTGATTCCCAGGGTCTTGGCCGCCTGGACCTTGTTGCCGTTCACTCGCCGGAGTACCGCCAGAACGTGTAGTCGTTCCGCCTCGTCGAGACGAAGGGGGGTGAGTGGGATGCAGTCGGACGTCTCCGCCGCGGGATTTCCGGGGCAATGGCACTCTCGGAACGCCTGACCCGCCTGACCGCCGCCGCACGCCCCGGCCGCGGGCGGCACCGCGACCAGGTTCTCCGGCAGGTCGTCCACCGTGATCTGGTGGTCCTCGGCCAGGATTTGGGCGCGTTCGAGGACGTTGGCCAGCTCGCGGACGTTGCCCGGCCAGTCGTAGCGGACCAGCACCCCCATCGCCTCCAGGGTGACACCGGATCGCACCGCCCCGAGCTGGCGGGTCATCAGGAAGTGGTCCACGAGTTCCGGGACATCCTCGGGCCGTTCGCGCAAGGTCGGCAGCGCGACCGCGACGACGTTGAGGCGGTAGAAGAGGTCCTGCCGGAATCGGCCCGCCTTCTGTTCCTCCTCCAGCGGCTTGTTGGTGGCCGCAACCACCCGCACGTCGGCGTTGAACTCCTGCGTGCCGCCGACCCGCCGGTAGTGGCCGTCCTCCAACACCCGGAGGAGCTTGGCCTGGAGGGCGGGGGACATTTCGGCCACCTCGTCGATGAACAGGGTGCCGCCCTCGGCCACCTCGATGAGGCCGCGCTTGGCCTGCACCGCGCCGGTGAAGGCACCCTTCTCGTGGCCGAACAGTTCGCTCTCTAGCAACGATTCTTGCAGGGCGGCGCAGTTGACCGTCACCAGGGGGCGGCCGCGGCGGGGGCTGTTGCGATGGAGCGCGCGGGCGACGAGTTCCTTGCCGGTGCCACTCGCACCTCGGACCAGCACGGTGGCATCGGTCGGGGCGACCTTCTCGATGAGCTGCACCACCCGCCGCATGGCCGGGCTGGACCCGACCAGGGTGTACCGGGGCGACTCGTAGCTGAGCCGCTCGGCCCACTCCCGCAGGCGGACGTTCTCCATCCGCAGCCGGCGGACCTGCATGGCCCGGGCGAGGACGGGCAACATGGCCTGGAGCTTGAACGGCTTGAGGACGTAGTCGAATGCGCCGACCTTCATCGCCTCCACCGCCGTCTGCACCGTGCCCTGGCCCGTCATGATGATGCCGACTAGCAGCGGATCGGCGGCCAAGGCCTCCCGGAGCAGTTGGATGCCGTCCGTCCCCGTCATCATCAGGTCGCTCAGCAGCACGTCGAAGTTTCCCGATTCGAGCGCCTTCAGCCCGTCCCGGGTCGAGGTCGCGCCCGTAACGTCGTAGCCCTGCTCGGCGAGCGTCTCGCACAGGGCGTTGGTCAACTGCACCTCGTCGTCCACGACGAGTAAGCGTCCCAGGGTGGGCTTCGCCATGACCGTTTCTCCGCTGTTCGCTGCCGCGCCGGTCGGGGTTCGCATCAGTGGTCCGGGTTCGTCTCGTTTCCGATGGGCAGGGCGATCCGGACCGTGGTCCCCTTGCCCACTTCGCTGGTGATGTGGATCGTGCCACCGTGTTCGTGAACGGCCCGGCGGCAGATGGCCAGCCCCAGCCCGGTCCCCTTGCCCTCCTCCTTGGTGGTGAAGAACGGCTCCATCACCTTCGACAAGTGTTCCGGCGAAATGCCCAGGCCGGTGTCGGCGAACTCGATCACCACCGCCGGCCGGCCGTCCACCAGGGAGCCGGGAGCGACCCGCAGGGTGAGTGTCCCGCCCTCGGGCATGGCGTCGCCCGCGTTCGTGAGCAGGTTCAGGAAGACCTGCCGCAAGAGCTGGCGGTCGGCCTGGATCACCGGCACGTCCGGGGCGAGTTCCTGCACGACCCGGATGTGCCGGCTCCGGAAGTGGTGATGGACCAACTCCAGCGTCTTGAGGAGGTCCTCGCCCACGTCCACGGAGGACGCCCGCTGCTGGCCGCGCCGGCTGAACTGGAGCAGGTTGGCCACCAGTCCGGCCATCCGGTCCACCTCCTGCTCGACGACCTCCACCAGCCGCCGCCGGGGGTCGTCCGCGGCGGTCTGGACCAGGAGGGACTCCACGCGCAGGCTGACGGTCGCCAGCGGGTTGTTCAGTTCGTGGGCGATGCTCGCGGCCAACTCGCCGACCGCGGCCAGCTTCGCGGCCTGCCAGAGCTGCTGGGACATCACCTTGACCTCTTCGCCCTTCGCTTGCAAGGCCGCCAGTGCCGTCTCCAGTTGCCGGTGACTTTCCCGCAGCGCCTCCTCGGCCTGCTTGCGCTCGGTGATGTCGCGGACGATGCCGACGAAGGCCCGGTGCTCCCCCACGCGGGCCTCGCTCACGGCCAGGTCCATGGGGAAGACCGTGCCGTCCTTGCGCCGGCCGACGACCTCGCGGCCGATGCCGATGATCTTCTTCTGCCCCGTCCGGAGGTAGTTCGCCAGGTAGCCGTCGTGCTCCCGGCTGTAGGGATCGGGCATCAAGATCTTGACGTTCTGCCCGACCACCTCGTCCGCGGCGTAGCCGAACATCCGCTCGGCGGCCGGGTTAAGGGTCTCGACGGTGCCCCGGTGGTCGATGACGACGACGGCATCGACGGTGGTGGCCAGGATGGCTTGCGCCCGGGTCTCGCTGTCGCTCAACGCCGCTTCTGCGGGCTTGCCATCGACGGTCGGCATAGACACGTCCTCCGGTTCCCGGAATCGGCGGCGGTTCGCTCGCCCAGGCTTCTTTCTATCGTTCCGGGGACGCGGGGCCTATGTGTCACCGCTACTCCGCACGTCGCCGGTCGGACGTTGGCGGCGGCAAGGACAAGGTGTGCGACTGGCGGGGTGTGTGAGTGTGCGGCGGCGGACCAAGGGCGCGCCGATTCCGCACACTGCCCGTCCCCCCGCGAGTGGCCTACCCGTCGAAATGTCGGTGCGAATGCCCGAGAATCGGCGTGAATTCGCGTTCCGGCCGCTCCGACAGCCCATCTTTCGACGCGGCACAGTGGTTGCTTTGCTGGAGGAACCTGCCAGGGCTCGGTGGCCGGCATGAAAGCAAGCGGGGGTGCCTCTGGTGAGGTGCCCTCCAGGCAAGTCGCCCGTGTTTTCCAACAAGGAGTTTGCAATGACGAGGAACGTGACGAGCTTCGGGGCCGCCATCCTGGCGGCGTTCTTCCTGGCGTCGTCGGCCCCCAGGGCCGTGGCCGACGACGACTCCCACAAGGTTTTCGGCTTCTGCGCCAAGGCGTGCAGCGCCTGCCAGTTGGAGTGCGCCTCCTGCTTCGACCACTGCATGACGCACGCCGCCAACGGCCACAAGGACCACGCCGCGACCGCCCGCCTGTGCGCCGACTGCGAGAAGTGCTGTGCCCTGGTGGCCAGCCTTTGCGCCGGCAACAGCCCGCTGGCCGTCCACCTCGGCGAGGGGTGCGCCAAGTGCTGCGACGACTGCGCCGCCGCCTGCGAGAAGTTCCCCGACGACAAGAAGATGGCCGGCTGCGCGAAATCGTGCCGCGACTGCGCGAAGGCGTGCCGCGAGTTGGCGAAGCACGCCAAGCACTAGAAGGATTGACCGACAGGCCGGTCACGCCTCTTGCTGATCGGGATAGGCCGGGCGCCAGTCTCAAGCTGGTGCCCGTTTTGTTGTTCGAGAGGCACCCTGTGTCGCGGCTGTGTCAGCCGTGGCTTACTTACCCGAGTTCTTGAACATCACTTTGGGAGTCGAACATGGTTGCAACGAAGATCACTTACAAATGCAGCGCTTGCGGGATGACCAAGACGGTCACCGCGGACCAGAAGGCTCCCTCATGCTGCGGTAAGGAGATGCAAAAGACCGCCGCGCAAGAGCCGGGGGAAATCAAGGGCAAGGAAGGCTCCTGCTGTTCGGGCTGAACGACACCTGTCTGATGCGGAAGCGATACTGTCACGGGCGGTCGAAATGCCTGACACATCTTTTCGCATCTCCCGACTCGGCACTCGTTGCGAGCCGGTAAATATGTCGTTGGGTGAAGGCAATTGACTGGAAGCTGGCCCGGCCCTTCCTTTCGAAGGCAGCGGGTTGTCGGTGCCCCAAATACGGAGTTTCATCATGATGCGTCTCACGAAATTGCTCACGGCCGCCACGCTGGCGATCGTGGCCGGATCGTTCCTGGCAACGGGCACGGGCACGGCCACGGCGCAACACCGCGGCGGCTCCGGTGGCGGCTACGGCGGCTACTCGGGCGGCCACGGCGGCTACGGAGGTTATTCGGGTGGCCGCGTACCCGCCTACCACGGGGTTTACTACGGTCACAGCAACTGGAATTACGTCGTCCCGCACCGCCCCGCCTATGCGGGAGGCTATTACTCGGTCGGTCAGACTCACTACTACACGCCGACACCGTTCGTATCGGTGTTCGCGGCACGCCCCGTCGCAGTCGCTCCGGGTGTGCCTGCGCCAATCGCTCCACCACCGGCTGCCGCAGTGCAAAAGCCCGTCGAGTTGACCTTCGGCGGCTATGCCCGGTACGAGGATCTCGCCGGCCGGCTGGTGGCCGACGTCAACGCCCTCTGCCTGGATCTGCACCACAACTACCAGGGCAACAAAAACTTCGCCGACGTGTACGCCGAGGCTTACGAGGTTCTCCAAGCGGCCAAATATCTCCAGGGCAAAGAGCACAAGGGCAATCACGCTGACATCGGCAAGCGGGTGACCGAGGTCCATCGCCTGTTCCACCACGTCATGGACGAAACGCGCGGCTGGACCCGGACGGCCAAAAAGCAGGTGGGCACGGACACGCTGGAGGAGAAACTGGGCGGCGTGGAAGCGGTTTTGCACCACCTCGCCTACGACGCCGGCATCAAGCAGGAAGAGCCGGCCGCCGGAGCGGCCCTGCCAGTCGTGGGTGCCGACGAACAAGCTCCCCCGCCCGCCGGCAAACGTTGATTCGTCGCGTTTTCCCCTTCCCATGAGTGGCTGGCGAAGGGGAGCCACGTCGTATTTGCCAGCGACCGTGATTCGATTGCAATGTCCATTCGCAGCCTGAACTTCATCGAGGGAACACACACGTGGCCATCGCAACGGTCAACCCGTTTACGAACGAAACGGTCAAGTGCTTTACCGAGGACACGGCCGAGCGAATCGAACGCGCGATCGCGACCGCCGAAACCGAGTTCAAGAATTGGAGCCGCACCGGCTATTCGGAGCGGGCTGGCCTCTTGCGCAAAGTCGCCGGGATCATGCGTGCGAGGAAGAAGGAGCTTGCGACGCTCATCACCACCGAGATGGGCAAGCTCATCGCTGAGAGTGTCGGCGAGATCGAGTTGAGTGCCGCAATTGTCGATTACTACGCCGACAACGGCGAGCGGTTTCTGGCCGATCAGCCCGTGGAGACGCAACGCGGTGAGGCGGTCATCCGCCACAGCCCGATCGGGGTCGTATTGGGCGTGGAGCCGTGGAACTTCCCCTTCTACCAAGTCGTCAGGTTCGCCTCGCCGAACCTCATGATCGGCAACGTGGTGCTGGTCAAGCACGCCTCGATCGTGCCGCAGTGCGCCATCGCCATCGAGGACATCTTCCGCGACGCCGGCGCGCCCCCCGGCCTGTACACGAACCTGCTGATCCCCGGCCGCGCCGTCGCCGCGCTACTCGACGACCACCGGATTCGGGCCGCGTCGCTGACCGGCAGCGAAGAGGCCGGCGCGAGTCTCGCCGCCGCGGCCGGGAAGAATCTCAAAAAGTCCGTCCTCGAACTCGGCGGCAACGACGCCTTCATCGTCCTCGAAGACGCCGACATCGACAAGGCCGTGGAGTGGGCGTACGTCGGGCGAATGAACAACACCGGACAGTGCTGCGTGGCGGCCAAGCGGTTCATCGTCGTGGACGCGGTGGCGGACGAGTTCATCGGGAAATTCGTGGCGCGGATGAGTCACCTGAAGGTCGGCGACCCGCTGGACGCGGGCACGCAACTCGGGCCGCTCAGCTCCGAAGAAGCCGCGGTCCACCTCGCGGACCAGGTGCGCCGCGCCGTCGCGGACGGTGCCAAGGTGCTTCTCGGCGGCAAGAGGATCGACCGTAAGGGGGCTTTCCTCGAAGCGACGGTGCTGACGGGCATCAAGCCGGGCTCGCCCATCTCCTACGAGGAGATGTTCGGCCCCGTCGCGGCGGTGTATCGAGTGGCGGACGAGCGGGCCGCGATTACGCTGGCCAACGACTCGCCCTACGGCCTGGGCGGGTCGGTCTTCACGAACGACATCGAACGCGGGAAGCGCGTCGCCGACCAGATCGATACGGGAATGGTGTTCATCAACCATCCGACCTGGACCGCGCCGGAACTCCCGTTCGGCGGCGTGAAACGGTCGGGCTACGGCCGCGAACTCTCCGGCCTCGGCGTCGAGGAGTTTGCCAACAAGAAGCTCATCCGCGTTAGCGGCCTCAACGATCCGTTCTGAGCCAGTTTGCGAATGGGCCGTGCGGTGACCCAATGTCCGCGGCCCGCTTCGTGAAGTGTGTGGATTCGCAGCTCACATTCCGTGCGCTGGTCCAGGGGTTTTCCGTTCACAAGGGGATTTCGATGGCGTCTACCACCGCGGGCCACGAGCACGAAGCGCACTTCTTGGCCTGCGCCAAGGCTTGTGCCGACTGCCAGCTCCAGTGCGACACGTGCTTCGCCCACTGCAACGGTCTGCTGGCCGAGGGGAAGAAAGAGCACGCCGCGACCGCCCAGCTCTGCGTCGATTGCGGCGACTGCTGCAAGCTGGCGGCGGCCCTGACCGCCCGACTGAGCCCGCTTTCGGCCGAGGCGTGCGAGTGCTGCGCGAAGTGCTGCGACAAGTGCGCGGTCGAGTGCGAGAAGTTCAAGGACGACAAGCATATGGCCGCCTGTGCGAAGTCCTGCCGCGACTGCGCCAAGGCGTGCCGCGAGATGATCAAGAACCTGGCGGCCTAATTCCGGCCGCATTCCCCGCTGCGGCTCCTCATTCGGGGCCGCCGCCTTCCACCCCGAGGTTTCATCATGACATGGTTCCAATCGACTCGCAGTAGGTACGGGGCCGTTGGCCTCGGCTCGGCCATCCTCGGGTTCCTGCTCGCGTGGCCGCTGTTCGCCGCGGCTCAGGACAAGAAGGATCCGCCCGCCGACCCGGCCGCCAAGCATGCCGCCATGCCGGCGGACAAGGACTTGGCCGAACAGATCAAGCTGCTCAGCGCGAAGGTCGCCCGGCTGGAAGCGGCCGTGGCCAAGACCGCGCCGGCCGCCGGCGGGGCGATGCCGGGAATGGCACCGGGAACCGCGCCGGCCGCTGGCGGAGCGATGCCGGGGATGGCGGCGGGCGGCAAGAAGCCGGCGATGGGCATGATGGATGACGACATGATGATGGGCGGCATGGGCGGCAAGAAGATGGGCGGCAAGAAGCCGGCGATGGGCATGATGGACGACGACATGATGATGGGCGGCATGAAGGACGATGCCATGGGCGGCATGGCCGGTGGTGGCGGTGGGATGATGATGATGGACGACATGGACATGATGGGCATGGGCAGCATGGGCGGGGCGAAAGGCAAGAAGATGAAGATGGCCGCCACCCTGCCCGGTTTCCCGGGTATGTCCCACATCTACCACATCGGGGCCAGCGACTTCTTCCTCGACCATCCCGAGCACATCACCCTGTCCACCGAGCAAAAAACGAAGCTCGGCCAGATGAAGCAGAAGGCCACGACCGCGAAGGCGTCCGCTCAGCGGAAGATCGAAGAGGCCGAACAACAGTTATGGGAGTTGACCGGGTCCGACCAACCGGACGCCACCAAGATGGACGCCAAAGTCCGGGAGATCGAGAAGCTCCGCGGGGACCAGCGGATGGCGTTCATCCAGTCGGTCGGGGAATCTGCTCAGGTCTTGACCGACGAGCAACGGAAAATTCTCATCGGGCAGGCGCAGCCGGCGACCACGGCCCCCCCGGCGACCACGGCCCCCCACCCTCCGAAAACCCCGTGACCGACGGTGGCTGCGAGGCGCACCGCGCCTGCATGCATAGCGAAACAGACACACAGACCCAGCACACCAACACGAGAGACGCAGCGATGAAAGCGAAACGGATCATCCTAGGGAGCATCGGCACCGTTCGGCAGTCGAAATGGAGGTGGCTGGCGCTTATGACGTTGGCACTCCTCTTCGCCGTCCTCGGCGTGACCGGCTGCCAACCGCACCACTAACTCCCCATGACCTCGGCCACCGCGGGCGGAAGTTCTCCCGAGCAACCGGCGGCCGGTTTGCACGACCGGCGTCCGCCGTCCTCTTTCCTCCCATCCTGCGGAGCATTGCCTTCCGCCACCGTTATCGGCAACTGGTGGCGATCTTCCCCCGACAGAAAAGGACTTACGCCATGGCAAGCACACTTCAACAGGCGAGACCGCCGGCCTCGCCCCCTGCGGCATCTGCCAAAGCCGCTCTGCCTCAAGGGCCGGCGGCAACAAGTTTCATGTGCCACGCCCCGGCAGCCCGCGAAGTTTTCCTCGCGGGAACGTTCAACGACTGGGATCCGAAGGTGACACCGATGAACTCGGCCGCCGAGGGCAACTGGGATGTCGGCGTGGCCCTTCCGTCGGGCCGGCACGAGTACAAGTTCGTGGTCGATGGCGAGTGGTGCTGCGAGCCGGGGTGCGAGACGGCCTACCACGGCTGCCCGAAGTGCGTGCCCAACTCGTCCGGCACCATGAACCGGTTCGTCGAGGTGACGTGAACATGAGCCTTCCGACTCCCTCCCATAAAATTCCGCGCCGGCTCGTCGGGCTCGCCGCGTTCGCCGTTGCGGTCGGACTGGCGTTGACTCTTCCGGGTTACGGCCAGTCTCCGGACGAACACGCGAAGCACCACCCCAAGGGGGGTGATCCCGCCATGCCAGTGGCCGGGAAGGATGCCGCGATGGGCGGCGGACCCGCGAAGGACGCCGGGATGGCCGGCATGGGTGGCGGGGCCGGGAAGGACGCCGACAAGGGCGGTGGCGGCATGATGGGCGGGGGCATGGAAGGCATGATGGACGGCATGATGAAAAAGATGGGAGTCCCACCGCCCAAAGACCTGTACCCTTCGCTGATGAGTTTGCCAGACCTGACGACCGAACAGCGGGAGCAAGTCCGGACTCAGGCGGACGAGCGCATGCGCTCGGGGGTAGCCCTTCTGTCCGAGGGACTGGAAAAGCTGGCCGCGGCGACGGAAATCGAGGATTACGCGGCCATGCAGGACGCCACCGGTCAGGTGCGCGAAGCCGTCGCGCGGTTCGAGAGCGGCTTGGCCGCCCGACGCGCCTTGGCCGAGGGCAAGCCGCCTCGCCAGGTCGCCCTGCAATGGTTCAAGGGGGAAATGAACCTTCAACCGCCGCAGGGTGTGGAAGCCCGCAGCGGTCGCCCCGGCGTCTCACTGTTTCACCTCTTCACGATGATCCTGCTCGTCGCGTTCGCGCTGGCGATGGTCGCCATGTACTTCGCCAAGATGCGCCGCGCGGCGGCCCTGTTCGGGCGGATCGAGGCCGACAAGGGATCGCCTCCTCCCGGCTCGGCACCACCGCTCGTAGGATCGGCCGGCCCGTCCGCACCGCCTGGGGGAAAGACCCCGCCGCCTGCGACGGATGCTAAGGCCGCCTCGCCGGCCGCCGAGGGGACGTAAACATGAGCCCTCTGCCGGCCCAACAAACTGCACCGCCCGCGGCCGACGACAAAGCCGCACGGCCTGCCGGTGCGGATGCCGCCTCCGCACCGCCCGTGGCCGCGAATTGGCGCGGATACCTTCGCGTGGGGAGCATCCTGGCGGAAACCCCGAGCGTCAAAACATTCCGCCTTCTGCCCCCGTCCGGCGACCTCCTGCTCCCATTCACGTTCGTGCCCGGCCAGTTTCTCAACGTGGCGTTCTCGATCGGCGGAGCGCGGATGAACCGCTCCTACTCCATCTCGTCCTCCCCGACGCACCGGGAGTACGTCGATCTGACCGTGAAGCGCGAGCCGCGGGGCGCGGTGTCCCGCCACATCGTCGATCTGCTCAAGGTGGGCAACCAGGTCGAAGCCGCCGGCCCGGTCGGGAGGTTTACTTTCGACGGGACGGAGGCGGACAGCGTCGTCCTCCTCTCGGCCGGCGTCGGCATCACGCCAATGGTGAGCATCAGCCGGTACCTCACCGAGCGGTCCTGGCCCGGAGACATCTTCTTCGTCTACACGTGCCGCACCCCGGCCGACTACATCCTGGGGGGCGAAGTCGCCGCCCTCCAGCGCCGGAATCCGAAGTTACGTGTCGCGGTCACGATGACCAGGGCCGAAGGGACGGATTGGAACGGCCCCCGCGGACACATCACCAAGGAACTGCTTACGCGGCTGATACCCGATCTGGCGTCGCGGCGAATCCACCTGTGCGGGCCGGTGTCGATGATGGAAGCGACCAAGGCCATCCTCGCCGAACTCGGCGTTCCCCCGGACAACCTGAAAACCGAACAATTCGGTGCCGTCAAGCCCGCCCCGGCCGCCGCCGGAACGTCTCTGAAACCGACGGCCACGGCCGCGGGTCCGCAGGTTACGTTCTCGACAAACAACAAGTCGGCAAAGATTCACACCGACCAGACCGTTCTCGAACTTTCCGAGGAACTCGGCATCGGCATCGAATTCTCGTGCCGGATCGGCACCTGCGGCGTGTGCAAGGTGAAGATGACATCCGGCGAGGTCACGATGGCGGTCGAGGATTCGCTGACGCCCGAGGACAAGACCAACGGCATCATTCTGGCCTGCCAGGCGAAGCCGAAGGGCGACATCGCGGTGGAGGCGTAGCCATGAAAGAACGCGATCGCATCGTTGCCGCCGGCGTCTTCGGCGTCCTGATCTTCGCCTGGCTCGGCTTCCTCGTCCACAGTTCGCCCCGCTTCGCGGGCAGCGGGGTCGGGGCGGCGTTCGGGATCGCGGGGGCCGTGCTCATGCTCGTTCCGCTCGCGTACCCGACCGTCAAGCGCATCCCCTTCCTCGGCGCGCGGATCACGCCGCACGTTTCGTTGCAGACGTGGATGACGTTGCACGTCTACACGGGCATCCTCGGCCCGCTGCTGGGCATCATTCACACCGGCCACAAGTTCGACAGCCCGCTGGGAATCGCGCTGACGACCGTGATGCTGCTCGTCGTCGTGAGCGGGTTTATCGGCCGCTACCTGCTCAGTTATGTCAACCAGGAAATCAAGGACAAGTTGCTGCTGTTGCAGACCGCCCGGGGCGATCTGGACAGTGCGTGGGGGGTGATGGAGAACTCCCCGGCCGAAATGAGGGGCCTTCCGAAGTCGCCCGTCCTGGTGGCCGGCCTGGCGTCACTGGGACTCGATCTCTCCTCCGGCGGCCCGGCCGGCGAAGTCACCCGGTGTGCCGAATCCGTGGCGGACCTGGAGTACGCGGTCCGCACGCACGAGCTCGTCAAGCGCTGGTGCGGCCGGTGGCTGATGCTCCACCTCGTCCTTTCCGTGATCCTTTACGTGCTGCTCGGGTTGCACGTCTGGGCGAGCATTCACTTCGGGCTGAGGTGGTTCTCATGAAACTCTGGCACGTCGCCGTTGCGGCAATGATCATCGTGGCGGTGTTCGGCGGGTATTACTTCCTGGGGAGTCATTCTGGTGGGGAGCGATCCGGCATATTGAGCGAAGCGGCCTGGGAACGGATGGCCCGACCCGGCGATCTGTCCAAGTCGCACGCGTTCCTGGAACACAACTGCGCGGCCTGCCACACGGCCGGCAAGGGCGTCGAAGCGAGCAGTTGCATCGCCTGCCACGCCAACGATGAGTCGTTGCTGAAGCGCCAGCCGACGGCGTTTCACGCCAACGTGAGCAGTTGCGTCGAGTGCCACCGCGAGCACCGGGGAATCGATCGCCGCCCGACCGACATGGAGCACGGGGCGCTCGCCGAAATCGGCTTCCGCCAACTGAAAGCCGACCCCACACCGGGTGGTGAAAACGAACGGATGCGGAAAGACCTCCTCGACTGGATCGGCAAGCACCAGCCCGCGGGGCACGGATCGGAAGGCCATTCGAGCCTCACCCCGCGAGAGGCGGTCTTGAATTGCGCGTCTTGCCATTCCACCAAGGATCGGCACGCCAAGCTCTTCGGCCAAGACTGTGCGCAATGCCATTCGACGATGAAATGGACGATCCCCGAGTTCCGGCACCCGCCGGCGAAGTCCATGGACTGCGTCCAATGCCATCAGGCACCGCCGAGCCATTACATGATGCACTTCCAAATGATCTCGGCCAAGGTGGCGGGTAAGCCGAAGGCCACGGTCGATCAATGTTACCAGTGCAATCAAACGACGGCGTGGACCGACATCAAAGGCGTAGGTCTTTACAAGCACCACTGAACAACCAGGGGAAGTCCCTCGGCTCAAAGTAACCGTCCGGGATCAGGGGCACACCATGACTACCGCACTGAACGAAAACAATGTGCCCAGCCACACCCTCGCGACGGGCCTCGGCGGAATGGGGTTGCCCCCGGTACGGGTCACCGCGCCGTTCACGGCCGTTGTGTTCGGAGCGACCGGCGACCTGACCGCCCGTAAACTCGTCCCAGCCTTGTTCCGATTGTGGAAGGGTGGGTTCTTCACCGCCCCGTTCGCGGTCCTTGGTGTCGGCCGGCGGGACAAAGACGACGCCCGGTTCCGGGCCGACCTGCGGGACGCAGCCCACTCCCTGGCGGGAGTCGAGGTCGCGGCAGATTGGGATCGGTTCGCCGGTTCTGTCTACTACCACCGGGCGGATTTCAGTGCGGCGGAGGGGTATGCCGATCTCGCCCGGAGGCTCGGAGAGGTCGAAGCCGGATCGGGCAACCCCGGGAACCGGTTGTACTATCTGGCCACCGACCCGGATCATTTTCCGTCCATCGTCGAGCAACTGGCGGGGGCCGGACTGCTCACGCCAGCCGCCGGGCAACCGTGGACTCGCGTGGTGGTGGAGAAGCCGTTCGGCCGGGATCTCGCATCGGCCCTGACCCTCGACCGTCACCTCCGTCGGTTTCTCGGCGAGGAGCAGATCTTCCGGATCGACCACTACCTGGGCAAGGAGACCGTCCAGAACCTGTTGGCCTTCCGCTTCGGCAACGGCATCTTCGAGCCGCTTTTCAACCGCCGATATATCGACCACATCCAGATCACGATGGCGGAGGTCGACGGGATGACCGGGCGGCGGGGGGCTTGGTACGACCGGACCGGTGCCCTGCGGGACGTGGTGCAGAACCACCTCCTTCAACTCCTCGCCTTGGTTGCAATGGAGCCGCCCGCGTCACTCGGGGCCGACGACGTTCGGGCAGAGAAAGTGAAGGTGCTGCGGAGTCTCGTTCCGCTCCGGGACGCCGACGTTCCCCGCCGGGTGATCCGAGGGCAATACGGCCCCATGCTGATCGACGGCCAGGACCACCGGGGATTCCGGGACGAGGAAGGGGTCGCGGTCAACTCCGCGACCGAGACGTTCGTGGCGCTGCGGGCCGAAGTGGACAACTGGCGGTGGGCCGGGGTACCGTTCCTGCTCCGGGCCGGGAAGCGGCTACCACGGCGGGTGACCGAGGTGGCAGTCGAGTTCAAGCGGGCACCGACCGGGCTGTTCACGGCCCCGGTTCGGGGCGGTGGACTGTGCGATCGGGGGTGCGACTGCGGGGCAACTTGCGAGTGCTGCAACGCAGGGGTGCAGCCGAACACGCTGGCATTCCGGATTCAGCCGGATGAGGGGATCAGCCTGTCATTCGCGGCGAAGCGGCCGGGCATGCGGCTTGCCCTCGGGCCGGTGCGTATGGAGTTCGGCTACGCCGAGTCGTTCGACAAGCCGGTCCCGGAAGCCTACGAGCGGTTGCTCCTTGACGCCATCCGCGGCGACCCCACCTTGTTCCTGCGGTCGGACGAGGTGACGGCGGCTTGGGAATTCGTGACACCGATCCTGGAGGCGTGGGAGCGGCAGCCTGCACCGCCTTTCCCCAATTACGCGGCCGGTAGCTGGGGGCCTGTCGAGGCGGACCGGCTCCTGAGCGGGTGCGAGCGGGAATGGCACCAGTCCCCGTAAAATCCCAAGAATCCGATAGTTTTGGAGGCGGCTGCCATGACTCCGATTTTATACGACGATACGCTGGACTCGCTACAGCGGGACGCGTTCGCTTACTTCGTGAACGAGGCGAACCCCGCGAATGGATTGGTGAAGGATTGCACGCGTCCAGGCTTCCCCTCCAGCATCGCCGCCGTTGGGCTGGCGCTGGCGGCCTACCCGGTCGGCGTCGAGCGCGGGCTCCTGATGCGTACCGAGGCGGTGGCGCGGGTGCTGGCGACCTTGCGGTTCTTCTGGAACAGCCCCCAGGGATCCGAGCCGAACGCCACCGGCTACAAGGGGTTCTACTATCACTTCCTAGACATGGACACCGGACGGCGCGCCGGGGACTGTGAACTGTCCACCATCGACACGGGCCTCCTGCTCGCAGGGGTGCTGACCGCCTCCTCGTACTTCGATCGGGATGTGGCCGAAGAGCGTGAGGTGCGCGAACTGACGGATGCGCTCTACCGCCGCACCGACTGGCAGTGGGCCCAGAATGGGGAGGCCACGGTCACACATGGGTGGAAGCCGGAGAGCGGGTTCCTGCCGTATCGGTGGCGGGGATATGATGAGGCCACAATCCTCTATCTCTTAGGCCTTGGCTCTCCGACGCACCCTTTGTCTGTGGAGAGCTACACAGCGTACACCTCCACCTACAGTTGGAAGAATATCTACGGTTACGAGTTTGTGTACGCCGGCCCGCTCTTCGTCCACCAGTTCTCGCAAATCTGGGTCGATTTCCGCGGAATTCAAGACGACTTCATGCGGACCCGCGGCATCGATTACTTCGAGAATAGCCGCCGGGCGACCCTCGTGCATCAACAATACGCGATCCGGAACCCCCTCCAGTTCAGCCACCACTGCGATTGCTGCTGGGGGCTGACGGCGTGCGACGGCCCCGGTCCGGCTACGCTCCGTATCGAGGGCATCGACCGCACCTTTTATGACTACCTGGAGCGGGGCGCCCCGTTCGGCCCGGACGACGGGACCATCGCCCCGTGGGCTGCGGTTGCTTCGCTGCCTTTCGCCCCGGAGATCGTACTGCCGACGATCGAGCACATGTTCCGGCTCGGTGTCGGGCCGACCTGCTGTTCCTATGGTCTCGCGGCCAGCTTCAACCCGACGTTCCCCGGTGCGGCCGGCGCGGCCGGTTGGGTGTCCCCGTGGAATTACGGGCTCAACCAGGGGCCAATCGTGCTGATGGTCGAGAACCACCGGTCGGGACTCATCTGGAGCTTGATGCGTCGCTGTCCTTACCTGGTTGCGGGCCTGGTCCGGGCCGGTTTTACCGGGGGCTGGTTGGACGCAAAAAGGACAGGATGGCTGAAGTGATCCCGGGCATTAGTCCTCGTAGAGGAACATCACCATGAACACATCAGTAACGGGAGTATCTGCCATGCCGAAATGCTTCGTTTTCGCCGTGTTGGCCATCCTTTCTGCCGTCGCAGCGGATTCGTCAGTCCGGGCGGGCGACACCCCGATACCGAAGAGTGAGTGCAAAGACAAGTCGCCGGATCTGAAGGTTCCCGACTCCCTGCAGAAGCGGCACGAAGCCTTTCACGCCGAGTTCGTCAATGCCACGAAGGAGGGCGGCAAGGTCGGAGATGCAGCCCGAGCGATCGAGAAGCTCGGGGTCGCCCATTTTGCCAAGGCAAAGGATGTGTTCCCGCCGCTCGGACTGTTACCCTGGCTCGCCGAGGGAAAGGTGACGCCCGAGATGCGCGAGGCGGTCAAGATCGCCGAGAAGTTGAGGGACGGCTTACCGCAGATTCACCGCGAACACAGCGAACTCCTGGCGGGGCTCAAAAAGCTCGGGGAAGCGGCCAAAGAAGAGGGGAAGGCGGACTACGTGCGCTTCGTCGAGAAGCTGACCTTACACATTCAGGAAGAAGCAGAGGTCTTGTACCCCACAGTCTTGCTGATCGGCGACACCGTTAAACGGGGGCTCGACAAGAAGTGACGTTTGAGGTGTGAGATCGGCTGCGGAGGTCATCGATTTCGCGAGATCGGCAACCGCAAGGATTGACCCGCCGCCGCCCGATTCGAGTGAACGAAATGAAGTGAGGGTAGTCCGGACGGGTCTGTATCCGCCAATTACCCTACCAGAAGCTGGCATCAGATGTGCTGTCTAGTTGTATTTGGCCGACAGATGATCCCGGCATCGCAACAGGTCTGCTCCGGTCTGCCCCTCGAATCTCTTCCATAACCGAGAGTCCCATGGTTCTGTTGGCAGACGCGGGGGCTGATCCGTCAGGCGGAATGTTCCCACCTTGGGAGTTTCACCCGGCCACGGTGCATTTCCCGATCGCGTTTCTGCTCGGGGCGGTGGCTCTCGACCTGTACGCATGGCGGCGAGGGCGGACAGACCTCGCCCGAACGGCTACGGCGCTGATGGGGGCGGGCGTTGTAACGGGGCTCGTAGCCGTGGCGACAGGGTTGCTCGCGTTCTTCACAGTCCGGGCGCACACCTCAATGGCGCACGACCAGATGTACTGGCATCTGGGGCTGAACGCCGTCGCGATTGTCCTGTTCGCCGCGGTCTTCTTCCTCCGGCGGCGGCCCGCGGGATCTGGCACGGGGGTACGCATTGCCGGCCTCTTGGCTGCCGCCTTGATCGCCGCCGGTGGGTTCCTCGGCGGGCGCATCGTCTATCGCGGCGGGGCCGGAGTCGATCCCCAACTCCTGGCCCCGGAGTTGCGCGGCGGGCACGGTCACGGGGAACCCGTGATGCCGCCGAAACCCGAGCCGGGCGGCCAACCGGGGGGCGTGGAGAAGCCCGCCCCGAAAGCCCCTCACGAACATTGACCCGGACGGGTCCAGAGCCATCGGTACCGGTCACGGGCGACCGCCGACACCGACTGTTTACCAGGTCGCCCACCGCTTCACCGAGGGACTACTGTTATGACGCATCGCATCACCACCGCCGGCCTGCTGGCCGCGGCCGTGGTCTTCCTGGGATGGGGGGGCTACGCCCAGGCGCAGGAGAAGAAGGATCACACCATGGACGGGCACATTGTCAAAATCGACGACGACAAGCTGACGATGGTCGGGGAGGACAAGAAGGAGGTCACCCACCCGGTGCCCAAGGAGGCGAAGATCACCCTCGACGGCAAGGACGCCAAGCTCAAAGACCTCAAGCCGCACACCAAGGTGAAAGTGAGCATGAAAGTCGAGGGCGAGAAGCACACGATCACGAAGATCGAGGCCGAGACGAAGAAGTAACGTCAACCGTCCGTTCCCTGCCGCGTCCGAGTCGGACGGCGGTGGGGTTGTACCGTCTCTCGCGGAAGCCAGACCCGGTCGGGGTAGGCCGACCCGGTTTCGACCTGCGGATGTATGCAATCCACCGGGTAGAATAATTCGAGTAAAGGTGAGCGACTGGCGGGCCGGTCACCAAGAGAGGTATTCCATGGGCGCGGAATCAGATCGTCGAAACTTCCTCCTCGGGGGCACCGCCCTCGCCGGTGGGTTCTTGGCCGGGTCGGCCGCCGCCCAGGATCAGCCACCCGCGAAGGACGACCCGCACGCCGGTCACGGCGGGGGCGGGAAGAACTACGGGCCGACGGACCCCGGCGACCGGGGCAAGCTGACCCCCGGCCGCCGCAAGTCCGGCGAGCCGCCCGTCCCGGTCGAGCACCCGGACATCGGGAAGCTGCCCTGGAAGATGGTGAACGGGGCCAAGGAGTTCCACCTGTACGCCCGGCACATGAGACGCGAGTTCTTGCCCGACCAGTGGTTCGACGTGTGGGGCTACGGTGCCGAACCCGGCCCGAAGGGTACGAGTTCCATGCCCGGAATGCCCGGCATGGGAGGGGCAAAGGAGATGCCCGGAATGCCCGGAATGCCGGGCATGGCCAAGACGCAAGACGGCTCCATGCCCGGGCCGACGATCGAGGTCGTCGAGGGGGACAAGGTCCGCATCATCGTCCACAACGAGTTGCCCGAGGCCACCACCGTCCACTGGCACGGGCTGGACGTGCCGGCCGCGATGGACGGGGTGATGGGTCTGACCCAAGACCCGATCCCGCCCGGCGGGATGTTCACCTACGAATTCGAGCTGCGGCAGAACGGCACCTTCTTTTACCACACCCATGTGCCGATGCAGCAGGCGATGGGGTTGGTCGGGCTGTTCATCGTCCACCCGAAGGCGGCCTGGGATCCGCCGGTGGATCGGGACTTCGCACTGATCCTCCAGGAGTGGGCCATCCTCCCCGGGGCGTCGGTCACGAACACCATGTCGATGGAGTTCAACATCTTCACGACCAACGGTCGTGCCGCCCCGTACATCACGCCGATGGTGGTCCGCCAAGGGGACCGGGTGCGCATCCGGATGGTCAACTTCAGCGTGATCGACCACCACCCGATGCACCTGCACGGGATGACCTTCTGGATCACCGGGACCGAGGGCGGGCGGCTACCGGTCACAGCCTGGACGCCCCACAATAACATTCTGCTCGGGGTGGCCCAGGCGATGGACATCGAGTTCGTGGCGTGGAACCCCGGGGACTGGGTACTTCACTGCCACATGTTCCACCACATGATGAACTTCATGTCCACGATGGCCGGCCCGATGGGCGGGGGGGCCATGAAGGGGATGGCGGCCGGCGGGAGCATGGCGACCGGAATGGGGATGCTCACCCGCGGCCCCGCCTTGAACCCGGACTTCGGGGGCACTCTCGGCCGGGGGACCGGGGAGAACACCGGACCCGACCGGGCCGTCGGGACCGGGCCGATGATGGGTGCCGGCGGTACCCAACCGGGGATGAAGGGGATGGACATGAAGGACGGCATGAGCGTGCCGGGCTTCCCCCAGGAGATGTCCGGGATGGCCAGCTACTCGGCGGCCGAGTTGAAGAAGCTCACCAAGCCGGAGACGAGGGGAATGCGGGACGGCTGGTTCGCGGATGTCGAGGGGTTGACCACTCTCATCCGGGTGCTGCCGCCCGAGCTATACGACAAAGTCGTGTCCGGGAAGGGGGAGGTGGCCCCCGGTGCCAGCGTCCCGGGGGCCGGTCCGGGCAAGGCTTCCGGCCACGACGGCCACGGCGGGATGAAGATGGACCCGCCTGCCAAGGGCCACGAGGGGATGAAGATGGACCCGAAGAAAGAGCCGGCACCCAAGAAGGACGAACACGAGGGCCATAAGAAGTAGATCGACCGTCCTGATGGCGGGAATAGAGAAGGGGCGGGAAAGTGTTGGCTTTCCCGCCCCTTCTCGCTCAGCGGCCTTACCGGGGTCGCGGGGTCGCGCCGATGTGGCCCGGCGGAGTCGGGTTCGACGGGGCCGTCAGCCCGTCCACCAGCAATAGCCCGCGGACCTCGACTTCGGCCCGGCGGAACTGCACGAGCGACTTGCTGTACTCGTCGTTCAACTGGTACACCGTCCGCCGGGCGACCAGCACCTGCGGGAACGCCGCCCGCCGGGCCTTGAGCTGTTCCTCGTACAACTCGACCGCCTTGCGGGCCTTGGGTAGCACTTGGTCGCGGAAGTTTTCCACCTCGTCCCGCGACGTCTGGTAGCGGGTGAACGCATCCGCGAACCGCCGCTGGAGGTCGAGCTGAACCCGAGTCACCTCGGCGTGCGACCGGGTCAGGTCGGCCGCCGCCTGGCGGACGGTCCCCTGGTTGCGGTCGAACAGCGGCAGGGGGAGGGAGAGGCCGACCTGCGCCGTCGGGTTCCGGGTCTCGTAGTTGTACCCGACGCCCCCGCGGACGGTCACGTTCGGGATCGGCTCCCGCCTCTCCCGCTGAAGCTGGGTTTGGTCCTGCCGCACTTTGGTCACCGCGAACGCCACCTCCGGGCTGTCCTGGAGCAGCCGGGCCAACGCCTCGTCCCGGTTGAGTGCCGGGCCGTCCGGCTCCAACTGGCCGGTGAGCGGCTGCTGCGGGAGGTCGGGGACGCCGACCAGGGTCGCCAGGTGGACCCAGTCCTGGCGGAGCCGCGCCTCGGCGGTCCGGACCGCGACCCGCGCCTGGGACGCCTCGACTTGGGCTTGGAGCAGATCCTGCTGGTTCGCCTGGCCGACGTTGAGCATTTGTTCGGTGGTCTTGACCGCCTCCTCGGCATTCTCGGACAACCGGCGGTCGTTCTCGACCGTCCGCTGGGCGGCGAGTACGTCGAAGTACGCGGCGGTCAACCCGTTCACCACCTTCAGGCGCTGGGCCTGGGCTTGGATCTCCGCGAGTTCGGCCTCCTGCTCGTACTTCATCCGACTGAGCCGGAGTTTCCCGCCGGTTACGACCTGCTGCTGGAGGGAGAACCACGTCCACTCCCCGGCCGTCCGGTCGGCACCGATGTTCTCGCCCAAGATTCCGGCCGTCGGATTGTACGGGAGCCCAGCCTGGAGGGCCTTCCCGTGGGCCGCGTCGATGAACGTAGTGGCCTGGACGAGCGTCGGGTTGTTCGCGAGAGCGAGTTGCTCCAGGTCGGTGATTGTGAGCGGCCCCCCGCGGGTCGGGGCGGCAGACGGAAGGACGGCAGCCGACACGACACCCGAGGCGGACTCGCCCGCCGGGACGACGGCCGCCGCGGGGATGACCAGCGGGAGCGCCGTCGCGGTGGCGGGGGAACTGGCCACGCGAGAGATCGCGGCCGGGTACGGGGGTTGCTGTCGGGGCTGCGGGTCGGGGGTCTGGCACCCGGCCGCAGCCGCGGCGGAGACTGAGGCTCCAAACACGATCGCTCGAACGCGGCGGCGCATCCCATGCCTCCAGATTTGCCCATAGGGGACGGTGAGTGCCCGCCAGCACTTCCGGTCGTAATGAGAATATCGGATCGAGGCATTGCAGGAGTTGACAGGGTTAAAAGGATTTGCGCAACAAACCGGGGCAGCATAGGTCGGGTGATATGCGAGTGCGTGGGTGACTGCGCGTGGCCGGTAACCAGATTTCTCAAGTGATGGGCGGTTGGGTTTGTTTGCGGTGGTAGTCCCAGTCCGTTTCCTTTGACCCTGTACTTGGCTGCGACCCATGTAGGCGAGAAGTTGAATCAGAACAACACGTCCGACACCACCTGGTTCATTGCCATTCATGGCCGGCGGCCATCATAAAGCCGAGGCGTGCCGCCGGTGCGCGGTCGAGTTTGGAAGGGAGTCCGGGCGGCTTAGTTGGGATGAGCGCGTGGTATACCATGGACCGGCCGAAAGACGAGTTCGTGCGCTGCCGGGTTCCCCGCTACAGAACGGACAATCCCGATGGCCACCTGGACTTTCCTGTTGCACCCGCCGATAATGACGGTGTTGCTATCCGCGGCGACTTACCGCGCCGCGTAGGGGTCTCGATGTTCCGGCTCGTCGTCATTCACCAGTTGGTGCTGTCGCTGATAGTAGGGCCGATGCTCTGCTGCTGCACGACCGCGCGTCTGGGGCATGACGCGAGTGCCACGGCCAGAATCGCCCGCGCTGGCGAGGAACCCCAGCGGAAGCACTGCTGCGGGCAACAGCCGAAACCGTCGAATGGCGGCCGGCACTCCCCGTACGATGGCAGTCCGGGCGATCCGCCAAAATGCCCGTGTAAAGACAACCCGAAGGTGGTCGCCGTCGCCGAGGTCTCAACCGTCACGGCAGACCTGTCGAGCTTGCTCAGTGCGTCGGTCGCACCGATCAGCCTTCGTGTTGGCTTGGATGGACTTGTTTTAACGGCTCAGCCGTCCCCGCGGTTTGAACACCGGTCCGCCTCCGTCTCCACTTCCGACCTTCTCTTCGCACATCACAAACTGCGCTGTTAATCCCGCCAGTTAGTCGCCGGGTTTCGGGGTTCGCTTTGGCCCCGCTCTGCCCAGGCACCCCCGTTTTCAACATCTGTCACGCCCGCGTTGGGGTGTGAACGGGCGTCCCCACGGGTTCATCCAATCTTCGCGTGGGACCGACGGGCGTGCCCTCCTTCCACGCTATCCCGCGGTCCGGGCGTCAACGCCCCCGGCCGTGAACAGGACATACGGACATGCTACGCAGACTGATTCTTGTCACCGGGGTCGGGGCCGCCGGTGTGCTGGTGCCCGGGTGTGGGTCATCGACGCCGCCGGCCGCGCAGACGGCACCCACGCCGCCGACCGGGAAGACGCCCGGCGGTGCCGGCGACGAGGCCCACGGGCACAAGCCGGGGGCGCACGGGGGCACCCTGGTATCGCTCGGCCGGGACAGCTACCACGCCGAAGCCGTGTTCGAGAAGGGCGGCACCGTCCGCCTGTACATGCTCGGGAAGGACGAGGCCCGCATCCAGGAGGTGGAGGTGCAAGACCTCACCGCCTACGTCACGCCGGACGGCGCGACCGAGGCGGACAAGATGACCCTCCGCGCCGAACCGCAACCGGGCGACGCGAAGGGGAAGACCTCGCAGTTCGTAGCCGCCTTGCCGAAGGACTTGGTCGGGAAGAAGGTCCAGGTGACGGTCAACAACATCAACGTGAACGGCGAACGGTTCCGTATCGCCTTCTCGAACGCGACCGCGGCCGGCGACCACGCCGGGGCGGAAATGCCGGCGAAGAAGGGGAACGACGAAGAAGAAAAGCTGTTTCTTTCGCCCGGTGGGGCCTACACCGCGGCTGACATCGAGGCCAACGGCAAGACGGTCCCATCGGTGAAATTCAAAGGCATCCGCCCGGCCCACGACGACAACCCGAAAGCGGGGCAGAAGATCTGCCCGATCTCCAAGACCCTGGCCAACCCGAAGTTCACCTGGGTGATCGGGGGTAAGACCTACGAGTTCTGTTGCACCCCGTGCATCGAGGAGTTCGTGGACAAGGCCAAAGAGAAGCCGGGCGAGATCAAGGATCCGAAGGACTATGTGAAGCAGTGAGAGTCGCTCACCGCGAGATTGCACCGAGTGATCGTTGCGGAAACACGCGGGTGTCGCGCCCGCCGGACCGGATCGCCCGGCGGGTACGGTTGAAAACCCGCGATCCAGAATCTCCCCTAGGGGTTGAACCATGACGAAGACGTTTCTGAGCGGTGTTATCGCGGCGGTCGCCTTCGCCGCGACGAGCGCGTCGGGCCAGGAAGTGCCCAAGCCGATCGAGTTGCCGAAAGCGGCGGCGAAGGCCGGCTGCAAGTGCTGCGCGGGTGAGGACGCGAAGCCCGAGAAGCCGGCCAAGGCCGACCCGACGGCCATCACCCTGACCGTGGACGGCATGTCCTGCGCGGGCTGTGCCAAGGCCGTGACCAAGGCACTGGCGGCGGTCGAGAACGTGGAGTCGGTGGTCGTGGACGTGAAGGCGAAGACGGCCACCGTCACCCCGAAGGGGGGGAAGTCGCCGTCGGCGAAAGACCTGTGGGAGGCGGTGGAGAAGGCCGAGTACAAGCCGACGAAGTTCGTGGGGCCGGACGGCACGTTCGAGAAGAAGCCGGCCAAGTGACCCCCGAGGGCGGCACGCCCGAGGCTACCCACGAGTGGTGAGTGGTTTCGGCAGGCGAATAGTACCTGCGGCGGTTGGGGCGACCAAGCGCGGGAGCGATCCGCCCTTCCCCCCCACGGCCGTGGGAAGCTCGGTCGGTCGGGTTCCGTGACACATGTGCCCGCCAGCCATTTGTCCGGACCCGGTCGGCCGGGTGACCGAAACACCGGGCGGCACCAGGTGCCGCCACTTGAAACAGCGGCGGCGCGCACTTCGCGCGTCGCCTTGCTGGGATCGCCCGTGTTCTGCACCAGGAGGTTTCTGATGAAACGTCTCTCCGTACTGGCGGCGTTCGCCGTCCTGTCCACCGTGACCGGGTGGGCCGCCCTCTCGGCCCGAGCCGACGACAAGCCGGCGGCCGCCCACGAGAAGCACTTCGACGAGTGCGCGAAGGCGTGCGCCGACTGCCAGGTGGCGTGCGAGAAGTGCTTCCACGCCTGCACCAAGATGGTCGAGGGCGGCAAGAAGGAGCATGTGAAGTTGATGCACCTGAGCGTGGACTGCGCCGAGTTCTGCACCCTCTCGGCGAAGCTCACCGGCCGGCACAGCGAACTGGCCGTGACCGCGTGTGAGGCGTCCGCGAAGGCGAGCGACGCCTGCGCCGCCGAGTGCGAGAAGTTCCCCGACATGCCGGAGATGAAGGCGTGCGCCGAGTCGTGCAAGAAGTGTTCGGCGTCATGCAAGGAGATGGTGAAGATGGCCGGCCACAAGCACTAATGCTGCGCCACAGAAAAGTAACCCGTCGGACCGGATCGCACCCGCGGCCGGCCCGGCCTTACCGCTCGAATTGTTCTCCGATTTGCACCGTGCAGGTGACGCCATGCGCCCGACAACAAGCGACCCACTACCGCCTTGCCGCCGTCTCACGCGACCGGCAGTCCTCGCGTCGGTGTGCCTCGCCACCGTCGGCGTGACGGTCCTCCTCGCCCACGAAGGCCACGCCCCGCTCCCCACCAAAGGGGTTCAGGTAGACGTCGCCCGCGGGCAGTTACTGCTCACCCCGGCCGCGCGAGATAGCTTGGCGGTAGCCACCGCCGAGGTGGAACTGAGGTCTGTCGAAGGGAGCTTGCTGGCCTATGCGAACGTCGAACTGCCCTGGACGCATCACGGGTTTGCGACGTCGAGGCTGGCGGGACGGGTGGTCAAAGTTCACGTCGCGCCCGGCCAGTCGGTGCGTGCCGGCGATGTCGTGGCCGAAGTGCAAAGCCTGGAACTCGACACCCTCCAACTCGAAGCCCTGACCGCACAGACGGAAGCGGCGCTCGGCGAGAAGATCGTGAAGGAACTCCGGGCGACGGTCGAGTCCGGCGCGATTGCAGGTCAGGTGCTCATCGACGCGGAGTCGAAGCTGGCCCAGGCGCGGAATTCGGTCGTCGTGGCTCGTAGTCGATGGCTCGCACTCGGACTAACCGCCGACTCACTCGACGCGCTGCTGAAACGGGGCGTGGCGAGTTCGGAGTTGACCTTGCCCGTGCGGGTGCCGGTCGGGGGCACGGTCATCCACGCCGAACTGACGGTGGGCAAGGTGGTCGAGCCGACCGAACACCTCGCGGAAGTCGCCGACGTGTCCACGGTTTGGGTGCGAGTCGGCGTCTTGGAAAAGGATTTGCACCGGGTCGTGCTGGGCACACCCGTCGATGTGCGACTGGTCGCTCATCCGGGTGAAGTCTTTCGCACCACCATCTCGGCCGCCGCACCGTATCTCGATCCGATCACGCACCTCGCTTACGTCTGGGCGGAACTGAAGAACCCGTCCGGGAAGGAACCCCGATTCGTACCCGGCATGGCCGGTCGTGCGGACGTGATCCTCCCGGCCGAGAAGCCTCGGCCGACGGTGCCGGTCGCCGCCGTTGCCCGCGAAGGGGTGGACCGGTTCGTGTTCATCGAAGAGGCGAGTGCGGCGGGGGCGTCGGAGTACCGCAAGAAGTCGGTCGCCCTCGGCCGCCGAACCGAAGGGCGCGTCGAGATTCTCGCGGGTGAACTGTTCCCCGGTGATCGAGTCGTCGTGCGGGGGGCGCACGAACTCGGCGGCCTGTTCGCCCCCGGCGTACTTCGACTCGGCCCCGAAGCGGAACGGTCGATCGGCTTGCGGGTGGAATCGAGTGCGGCTGGAACGGTGGACGACACGATCACGCTCGACGGAGCGGTCGATCTTCCGCCGGCGGATCGCGGGTCGACAACGTCACCGCTCGCCGGCGTCATCGCCTCCATCCGCACGGATCGCGGTCGAACGGTCAAGACCGGTGAAGTGCTTGCCGAAGTGATCAGTCCCGAACTGCAAACGATGCAACTCGAACTGATCCGGGCAAGCCTGGAACTGGGGCGGGAATCCGACACGTTCTCTCGCATCCGCAACCTGGACGCGGTCGCACGGAGTCGGGTGTGGGAAGCCGAAAGCCGTGTCGTCGGCTTGAAGTCTCAGGTGGACACGCTGCGCCGAAAGCTGGCGACGGTCGGTTTGGCGACCCAAGAAATTGATCGCATCTTCGAGACGAAACAAGTGCTGTCGGCCATCCCGGTGCGGTCGCCGGTGAATGGTACGGTTGTCACGTTCGACAAGTCACTCGGTCAGGCGGTGTTGGCCCAAGAAGTCCTGTTCGCCGTTCACGACCAGAGTAAGCCGTGGGTGATGGGCTTCGTCTCCGAGCGGGACGTGGCCCACGTTCGGGTCGGGCAGTCGGTGCGTGTGCGACTCGTCTCCGACCCGTCCACGGTGTTGAGCGGTCGGGTGGCCCGGAGCGGAAGGACGTTCGGGGTGGACAGCCGGTCGTTAGCCGTCTGGGTGGAACTGGATGCGGCAAACCGGCCGTCGCTCGTTCACGGGCAGTTGGCGAGCCTGACGGTCGTGACCGGCACTCGCAACGCGACGATCACGGTGCCGGTGGGGGCCGTTGCCGGTGAACCCGGCGCGACCTTCGTCTTCGTTCGCCGCCCGGACGGGGTGTTCGAGCGACGGGGGGTGGAATTGGGGAAGGCCGACGACCGCCGCGTGGAAATCGTTCGCGGCCTGGAGGTCGGCCAGCCGGTCGCCACGTCGGGCGTCGCCGAACTCGTCACCGGTTTCGCGTCGCTTCGGTAAAAGGGGACGATGCCGTGCTCGACCGAATTATTGGTTTCTCACTTCAGAACCGTGGACTGGTGTTGATGGCCGCGCTCGCGCTGGTCGTGGGCGGTGCGTACCAGTTGTCGCGTACCCCCGTCGACGTGTTCCCGGACCTGAACCGGCCGACGGTGACGGTGCTGACCGAGGCTCCCGGCCTCGCGCCCGAAGAGGTCGAGATGCTGGTCAGCCGGCCCATCGAATACCAGCTCAACGGCGCGACCGGGGTGAAGCGGGTGCGGTCGGCGTCGGGAATCGGTCTGTCGGTCGTGTGGGTCGAGTTCGACTGGGGCACAGACATCTACCAGGACCGGCAGGTCGTCGCCGAGAAACTGCAACTGGTTCGGGAGCGGTTGCCCCGCGAGGCGAACCCGGTCATGGCCCCGATTTCCAGCATCATGGGCGAGGTCATGCTGGTCGGTTTGCGGCCGACGGACCCGCCGAAGACTCCCGAGGAGGACGTTCGCATCGGCATGGAGATTCGCACCTTCGGCGAGTTCGCCGTGCGAAACCGGCTGCTCGCCGTGGACGGGGTGTCTCAGGTGACGGTGATGGGCGGCCACCTCAAGCAGTACCAGGTGCTCACCTCACCGGCCCGGTTGGCGGCCCAGAACGTGACTCTCCAGCAGTTGAACGATGCGGCCGAGAAGGCGAACGTGCTGGCCGGCGGCGGGGTGATGGAGCGGGACGCGAAGGAGTCGCTCATCCGCATCAGCGGCCAGACGCTGGCGCTGCGCGACATCGAGGAGACGCCGGTCGTTTGGCGGGACGGCCGGTCGGTGCGGGTCAAGGACGTGGCCGACGTGAAGTTCGGCGGGCCGGTCCGCCGCGGGGACGGGAGCGTTCGGGTACGCGACGGGGAGCGGATCACCGGCGGAAGCAGCGTCATCCTGGCGATCCAGAAACAGCCGAGCGCGAACACGCTCGCCCTGACTCCGAAGTTGGACCGGGCACTCGAAGAGCTTCAGCGGGATGCCCCGCCCGGCGTGGTGGTGGAGCGGCGGGTGTTCCGCCAAGCCGACTTCATCCAGTCGGCCATCGACAACGTGGTGGAGGCGATCCGGGACGGCACGTTCTGGGTGTTCGTGGTCCTGCTGATCTTCCTGGCCAGTATCCGAACGAGTGTCATCACGCTCACCGCGATTCCGCTTTCCGTGTTCGTCACCGCGCTGGTGTTCAGTTACTTCGGCATCACCATCAACACGATGACGCTCGGCGGCATCGCGGTCGCGGTCGGCGAACTGGTCGATGACGCCATCGTGGACGTGGAGAACATCTACCGACGATTGCGGGAGAACCGTTCCAAGCCGAGTCCTGAACCGGTGCTGAAGGTAGTGTTCCGCGCGTCGAGCGAGGTGAGGAACTCGATCGTCTACGCCACCCTCATCGTCTGCCTCGTGGTCCTCCCGCTGTTCGCCCTGTCCGGTCTGGAAGGGCGGATGTTCGCCCCCCTCGGGTTGGCTTACCTGGTGTCGCTCGCCGCCTCGCTCGTCGTCTCGCTCACCGTGACGCCGGTACTCGCGTCGTACTTGCTGCCGTCGAGCGCGAATCGAGGCCACGGCCGCGACCCGCTCGTTCTTCGTGGGTTGAAGTGGCTCGACGCGAAACTGCTCCTGTTCACGCTCCGTCATCCCCGGCCGATCCTCGTCGGCTCTCTCGTCTTGTCCGCGGTCACGATGTCCGCCGTGTTCGGCATGGGGAGTGAGTTTCTTCCGGCGTTCAACGAAGGCACGGTCACGGTCGGGCTTCAACTCCCCCCGGGCACGAGTCTCGCCGAGAGTGGACGGGTGGCGGCCCTGGCGGAACAATCCTTGCTCCAAATTCCGGAGGTGGCGGCCGTGTCACGACGCACCGGCCGTGCCGAACAAGACGAACACGCCGAGGGCGTGAACAGTTCGGAGATCGACGTGCGACTCACCCCGCACGAACGCGCGAAGCCGGGCGCGTGGGCCGCCGTCCTTCGCGCCGTGCCGGGGCTGCACGGCTACGGGGTCGAGCGGGAGGGGCGGCCGCCCGAACAGGTTCTCGCCGACGTCCGCGATCGGGTCGGTTCGATTCCGGGGGTGACGGCGAACGTGGGCCAACCGATCAGCCACCGTCTCGACCACATCATGTCCGGGGTGCGGGCGCAGGTGGCGGTGAAGGTGTTCGGCCCCGACCTCTTGGAACTGCGGACCGCCGCCCAAGAAGTACAAGACGCCATGTCCAAAGTGCCAGGCGTGGTGGACTTGCAAGTCGAGCCGCAAGTGGAGATTTCGCAAGTGCGGTTGCGGGTCAAGCGGGACGAGGCGGCACGCTACGGTCTTGCCCCCGGTGATGTCGCCCGGTTGTTGGAAACGGCCTACAAGGGCCGGGCGGTCTCCACCGTACTCGACGGGGAGAGATCGTTCTCGCTCGTGGTCTGGTACGACGCCCCTTCCCGATCCGACCCGGCCGTCATCGGGCAGACGATTCTCGACACGCCGTCGGGCCGGAAGGTGGCCCTCTCGCAAGTCGCCGATGTTCTCGACACGACCGGGCCGAACACGCTCAACCACGAGAACGTGCAACGCCGGATCGTGGTGTCGTGCAACGTGCAGGGACGAAGTCTCGGCGATGTCGTCGCCGACATCCGCGTCGCGGTTCGCCCGGTCGAGGAGCGACTGCGCGCGAAAGGCGGCGAGTATCGCATCGAAGAGGACGGCCAGTTTCGCGCGCAACAAGAGGCGAACACTCGGCTGCTGGTTTTTGGGGCCGCGGCCGTCGTCGGGGTCTTCTTGCTACTGTGTCGCTGCCTCGGTTCGTGGCGGGCGGCCCTCATGGTGCTCGGCGTGAACGTGCCGCTCGCCGGACTGGGAGCGGTCGCGGCTCTGCTCATCCTGAACCGTCCCGATCCGGCGGCGCTCGAAGGTCTGGTCTGGTGGAAGTGGCCGGGCGTGTGGATTCAGGCGACGACGCTGTCCGTCGCCCACTGGGTCGGGTTCATCACCCTCATCGGCATCGTCACCCGGAACGGCATCATGATGATCGCCCACTACATCCACCTGATGAAAGAGGAAGGCGAGTCGTTCGGGGAGCAGATGATCATTCGCGGCAGTCTGGAGCGGCTCGCCCCGGTGCTCATGACGGCCGCGGTCGCCGTCATCGGCCTCGTCCCGCTCGCCCTCGGCAAGGGCCAGACGGGGAAAGAGATTCTCCACCCGCTCGCCGTCGTCGTCATCGGCGGCCTCGTCACCTCGACGATGCTCGACCAGGTGGTGACCCCGGCCGTGTTCCTGCTGTTCGGCCGGAAGGTGTACCGGCCGGACGCCGCGGTGGCGAGTGCCGCGGCCTGGGACGACGCCTGGTACACGCAGAACCGTGTCGATGACCCGGTGCCGTTGACGGTAGCGAGTCGTGGTTCATTCCCCGCCGACACGAACCCACCTCCCGCCGAGGAGAGTGGCTCGCCGCGAGTCCCCCCCGCCGGCTTGAACGGCCGACCGGGGGCACCGACTACCGCCGGGGCGTAGAAGCCGTTGCTGTGACAACGGAACTCCGGCGGTTGAACCGGGCGGCGTCTCGAACGTCGGCCCAGGAGATGGCCCGATGAATCGAGTTCTGATGCTGGCGTGCGCGGTCGCCGCGACCGCGCTGGTGACGGTGGACGCGAACGCGGCCGGTCGCGCCCGCGGCGGGTGCGGTTGCTCCCAACCGACCGCGATGCCGGTGTACGCCGCGCCGCAATCGGCAGCCCGGTGCTGTGCGAGTACCGGGGTTCCGCACGGGGTGGCCGGGGAGGCGATGCCGGGGATGATGGTGCCGACTACTCCGGCGGCCCCCGCGGTGGGTGGACACCAACACCACTCGGCCGCCCCCACGGACTCCGCGACGCTCGCCGTCTCGACGGAGAAGCCGGGCGCCTCGTGTTGCGGCAAGGACAAGGCGGCGGCGTTGGTCTCGGCCGACGAGCCGAAGACGACGGAGAAGGTGGCCGACAAGGGGAACGGCGAAGACTACCACGACGGGCTGTGCGACGGCGGGAAGAAGGAAGGCGCGAAAGTGACGGGCACCGTCGCCGAGAAGGACGGGAAGAAGTGGGTGAAGGCGACGAAGATCGAAGAGAAGAAGTAACCACCGCGTGAAGCAGGTCTCAGGGCGTGGCGGCGTCCCTGGGTGCTGTGTCACCTAACCCAACCACATACGGAGCCGGACCCTCAGACCATGTCACCCCTCGCCCCCGACCGCTCGGTCGGCGGACCCGCACCCCTCCGCCTGGTGCCCGCGGTCTGCTGCCTGTGTCGAATCGAAGACGCCGACCCGGTCGCGGTCGGTGCCGACTTCGAGTACCGAACCACCCCGGACGAGTTCTTGGCCGTCCGTTGCCGCCGCTGTCGCCTGGTCTACCTGAACCCACGGCCGGCGGACGACGAGTCGGCGCGAATCTACCCGGACGACTACCACGCCTTCCAGTTTCGGCCGGCCGAGTACGGTTTCGTCTACCGCGTCCGCCGCCGGCTGGAAGCCCGGCGGTTGCTCCGCTGGTGTCGGGGGTTGCCGGCCGACGCCCGCATTCTCGATGTCGGTTGTGGGGACGGCTTTCACCTCGGATTGCTTCGGGAGTTCGGCCGGCCGGGTTGGACGCTCGAAGGGGTCGATGCCGACGCACGGGCGGTCGCGCCGGCGCGCGAGGGCGGGCTGACGATTCACCTGGGCGGCGTGGAATCCGCAGGCCTCCCGGATTCGGCGTACCACCTCGTCCTGTTGGTGATGACCGTCGAGCACCTCGCCGACCCGTTGGGCACGATGCGGTCCGCCGCCCGGCTGCTCGCGCCGGGCGGGCGTGTCGTCGTCGTGACGGACAACGTGGGATCGCCCGACTTCGCCCTGTTCGGCGGGCGGCACTGGGGCGGGTATCACTTCCCCCGCCACACCTACCTCTTCGACCGAACGACCCTGGCCCGGCTCGGGACGGCGGCGGGACTTTCAGTCGAGCGGGTCGCGTCCGCCGTCAGCCCGGTCAACTGGGTCTACTCCCTCCGCAACTGGCTCGACGACTGGGGCGGACCGCGGTGGCTGGTGAACCGGCTGTCGCTCCGATCCACCGTCGCACTCGGGGCGTTCACGTTATTCGACATGCCGCTCGCCGCGCTCGGCCGGGGGGCCATTCTCCACGGCCTGTTCCGCAAGCCGACAACCGAAGCGGAGGTGACGTCATGACGCACGACGAACGACCGGTGGTGATCCTTGGGGCCGGCCTCGCCGGACTGACGGCCGCCACGTACTTGAGACGGCACGGGGTGCCGGTGCGGGTGTACGAAGCCGGCAAGCATCTCGCCGGGCTTGCGCGAAGCGAGCGGGACGCGGACGGGTTCACCTATGATTGCGGGGCGCACTTCATCACCAACCGCCTGGCGGCGGCGGTGGGCGTCTCCGCCTCGTGCCGGCCGATGCCCCGGTATGGGGAGACGGTGTGGCACCGCGGCCGCAGCTACTCGTACCCGTTCGGGCTGATGCGGTCGCTGCGGTACGTGACGAGTGCGGTGGCCGCGAAAGCCCGCGGCCTGTTCGCCGGGAAGCCGGTCACGGCCGCCGACCACTACCGCGGGCAGTACGGCCGCAAACTGGCCGACGAGATCGCCCTCCCGCTCACCGAAGCGTGGGCGGGGGCGACGGGAGCGGAACTGTCCGCCTCGGTCGGCGAGAAGTTCGCCACCAGCCTGCCCCGAACGATGATGCTGAAAGCCGCCGCGAAAATGACCCGCCGGACGGTGGCGGTCGGGTACAGTGGGACCGTCACCGAATCGCCTCACGTGTGGCACGTCTACCCGGAAGGCGGCATCGGGTCGGTGTGCGAGCGGTTGGCCGACGAGATCCGCGATGTCATCCACACGGAATCGCCGGTGGAGGCGATCCTGGTCGAGGACGAACGGGCGGTCGGGGTGCGGGTCAAGGGAGAGGACGTTCCGGCCCGTGCCGTCGTGAGCACGGCCCCGGTCCACGTCCTCGCGAAGCTGGTTCGTGGAACCGACCGCCTCGCGCACCTGGCACGCTTCCGCTACCGGGCGATGGTGTTCGTGAACATGAAGTTCGACGGGGCGAGTGGCTTGCCCGATGTCGTCACCTGGACGCCGGGGGCGGAGTACCCGTTCTTCCGGCTGAGCGAAATCGGCCTCGGGTTGCCCTGGCTGGTGCCGGCGGGGAAGACGCAGGTCACCTGCGACATCGGCTGCCGCGTCGGGGACGAAACTTGGACCGCGACGGAGGAATCCTTGGGTGAACTCTGCCGGAACGCACTGGATCGAATCGTCCCGGGTCTGGCCAAGCGGTTCCTCGGGTGCCGGGTGGTGCGGACCCCGCTCGCCTACCCGGTTTTCCTCACCGAGTACGAGGCGGACCGGCGGCGGTTCGAGCAGGGCACCGGCGTGGACGGCCTGTACAGCGTGGGGCGGAACGGCGAGTTCGCCCACATCCTGATGGAAGACGTGTTCTGGCGGACCCGGCGGAAGCTGGTCGGGCTGGTGGACGGGCACGACGAGCGGGCGGCCACGGCCGGCGTGGTGGACTCCCTCCTCGGGAGGGCGTGGTGATGCCCCGCGAGTTCATCCGGGCCGCCTGGCCACCCTCGCTCGTGCTGGGCGGCCTCGCGTTCCTGCACGTCTGCTTCTCGCCGGTCGGGGAGCCGTTCAAGAACGGGGACGAGACGCGACACGTGATGACGGGCGTGTTCATAAGTGACGCGATCGCCGACTGGCCGACTTCGACCGCCGACCCGCGTGGGTATGCGGTTCGGTATTACATGCAGTATCCGGCACTCGGGATCGTCATTTGGCCCCCGTTCTTTTACCTGGTGGAAGGGGTGGCGATGTGGGCACTCGGGACCAGTTACCTGGTCTCCCGACTCGTCATCTACGCATTTGCGTTGTTCGGAGGGGTTTACGCCTATCGCCTGTTTCGACGCACACACGGCACGCCGGTGGCGTTAGCCGCACTGGCCGTACTCGGTCTTGCTCCGCTCGTGTTCATGTTCAGCGGGTACGTGTTACTCGAAGTTCCGACGCTCGCCCTCGTGCTGGCTTCCGTCTTTCACTTCGAGCGGTACGTCGGTGAGAAGCGTGCCCGCGACGCGGTGCTCGCCTGCCTCTTCGCCGCACTCGCCGCACTGACGCGGTTCGACGGCGTGCTGCTGCTACCCTTCGTGTTGCTCCGACTGGGTTTCACGAGACAGTTCGGGCTGCTGCTCCGGCGGCCCGTACTTCTGGGATTGCTCCTCGCGCTGGTGCTGACGGTCCCGTACTACTTGTTCACCTGGCGAGTGTACGGGAGCGGTATCCGGCACGCGGCGACCAGCGGTACCGGGGACCAGGCCACGTCGTGGCTCGACCCGAAGAACTTCTACCTGTACCTCTCCTACGTTCCGGAACAACTCGGATGGACGGCGGCGGTCGCGGCCGTCGTCGGCTTGGTCTACGCCCTGTGGCGGGACCGGAAGCGTAGCGGGCCGTACGTCGCGTTACTTGTCGCCACTTACCTCACGTTCGTGCCGCTCGCCGAACCGGAGGCGAGGCACGCCATCTACTGGGTGCCGGCCCTGTCACTGTTTGCCGCGGGGGCGGTCGCGGCGGTCTTCCGTGGGCGTGTTCGACTGGAGGTCGTGGGTTTCGCGGTGTTGGTCGGCGGAGTTGCGTGGGAGAGCATCGGCCCACTACGGGGGACGGGCTGGACCGGCCACTATCTCTGTGGCACCGAAGAAGCGGCCGGATGGGTGTTGGAGAGATCATCGGGGGATCGGCCCGTCCTGTATGACGGGCAACTGAACGGCGCGTTCATCTACGCCATCCGCCGTCACGATCCTGAGCGACGGATGACAGTCTTGCGGGCCGACAAATTGCTTTACTCCGTATTCAGTGACCCTCGGGGCGGGTACGAAGAGTACGCGAAGACGGACGAGCAGGCGGTGGATCTGATTCACCGCTTCGACCCCGAATTTCTCGTCGTCGAGGAGCCACAGGTCTTTATCCAGACGCCGGCGGGTGACAGGCTCCGCCGCGTGCTCCGTGAGCGTCCGGCCGAGTACGCGCTCGAAGCGGCAATTCGGCTCCGCACGAACTACGAGAACTTCGCCCCGTGCCGGCTGCTGGTGTACCGCAAGCTCCGGGCGAACCCGGATCGCGTCCCCGTCACGGCAATCCCGGTGATGGCGTTTGGCGGCACGGTGACGACGAAGTGAGAGACTGCGTACACGCCGCCTCTCTCGGGCGGCACCGACCACCGTCAAGGGTTTGACCGGTTGCCGTGACAACCGGACCCCGGCGGGAGAACCGGGCGGCGATCCGTCGCCGCCCCAGGAGAGTGTGTGATGAATCGTGTTCTCGCGTTGGTGGGGGTCGTCGCCGTGGCGACGCTCGCCTCGGCCGGCCCCGTGGCGGCGGCCGAGAAGGTGGAACTGAAGAGCGTTCACATGTGCTGCGACGGGTGCGCGGACGAAGTGGCCGCGATCCTCGGCAAGGTGGAGGGCGTCTCCGGCGTCTCGACCGACAAGAAGGCGAAGTCGGCGGCGTTCACCGCGGCGGACGCGAAGGCGGCCCAGCGGGCGCTCGACGCGCTCGCCGAGGGTGGCTTCCACGGCGATGCCGGGAAGGACAAGGGGTTCGCCTTCAAGGACGACAGCGGGGTCAAGGCCGGGACGGTCAAGGCGCTCACGGTGACCGGCTTCCACAACTCGTGCGGCGGGTGCGTGAAGTCGTTCCGGGAGGCCATCAAGGACGTGAAGGGGGTGACGGGGGACAACGCGAAGTCGAAGGTCACGACCGCCCAGGTGACCGGCGAGTTCGACGCGGCCGAGTTGGTGAAGGCGCTCAACAAGGCTGGTTTTCACGTCAAGGTCGATGAGAAGAAGTAAGGCTGGCTGTTCCGAGCGGGGAGACCGACCGATGAGCGCCCCGGAAGAATCGCTTGTCCCGGCGGCCGGCTTCCACTGGCTGACCCCGCTCTACGACCCGCTGGTCGCTCTCACCTGCCGGGACACGGCGGTGAAGAAGCGGCTGGTCGATGCAGCCGGATTAGCTCCCGGCCAGCGGGTGCTCGACCTCGGCTGCGGGACGGGAAACTTGGCGCTCGGGGTTAAGCAGGCTTGCCCCAGCGCCGACGTTGTTGGCTTCGACGCGGACCCGCGGATGCTCGGCCGGGCCGCCGCGAAAGCGCGGCGGTCCGGGCTCGGAGTGAGGTTCGACCAGGGGTTCGCCCGATCCCTGCCCTACGCCGACGGGAGTTTCGAGCGGGTCGTGTCGAGCCTGTTCTTCCACCACCTCGCCCCGGCGGCGAAGGCGGCGGCGATGGGCGAGGCGTTTCGGGTGCTGGCTCCGGGCGGCGAGATACACGTCGCCGACTGGGGCCGCCCTGGCGGTCCGATCATGCGAATACTCTTCCTCGGCATCCGGTTCCTCGACGGCTTCCCGAACACTGCCGCGCACGCGGCCGGCCTGCTCCCAGGGCTCGTCCGAGCGGCGGGCTTTGACGGGGTGCGGGTTCTGCGCCGATTCGGGACGGTGTTCGGCACTCTGGAGGTGATCTCGGGGGCCAAGCCCGTCGAGGCTTCGGCATAGGGCGTCGGTCGCGTCAGTTGGGGGGTGGGTGATGCCCAGGGCGGAACTCGCGGACGAAACCCTCGCGGCCGTGGTCGCGGCCGCCGGCCTGGACGCGCCCGACACCCGCGAGGGGTGGGAGTGGCGGCTCCAGTGCGCCCTGCCGTGGCCCGTCTTCGACGGGTACCGCCGGCGGCGGGACGAATGTTACGCCGCGGCGAAGGACGTAAACGATGTCGCCCGGGTCGCCGCGGCGAACGACGAGTTCTTCGCGTTCGTGAACGCGCATCCGGACCTGTGCCGCCTCTTCGCGGCCGGGCGGCTCGGCTACTACGACGCCTTACTCCCGAAGGTCGCCGCCCGGCTCCGCCGCGCCCCGCCCGCCCGCATCCTCGACCTCGGCTCGTTCGCGGGCGTGAGTACCCTGTACCTCGGCGCGGCCTTCCCGGACAGCCAAGTCGTCGGCGTCGAGCAACACCCCGGTGCCGTCGCGGTCGCCGAGGAGGCCAGCGCCCGCTGCGGCCTCGGCAACGTGTCGTTCGCTTGCGCGGACTACACCGAGTTCGACGCCGGGGCGTTCGACGCGGTCGTCTCCCTCCAGGCGCTGCCGGCCTACCTGATCCCGTGGCTGCCCTCCGAGCGACCCGAAGAGTACGCCCGTGGGTCGCACCTGGAGGCGGCCCTCGGGGCACCCGCCGCGGCGGTGCTGGCGGTCGCCCGCGCGGTCGCGGCGGTCCGCCGGCTGACGACCGCCGGGGGCCGCGCCGTGCTGCACGAGCGGGTCGTCGGCCTACCCCGCGCCTTACTCTTTCACCACCTCCTGGCGCGGGCGGGCCTGGCAGTCACCGACCTGTGTTTGGCCGGCTGGCACAGCGTCAGCCAGCGGGACGTGGTGCAATCGTTCCCCCTGATCGTGGCGAGCGCGGCAGACGGCCCGGTCCCGTTCGACGAGGCGGCGATGACCGCCCTTTACACGCAGGCGGGCGGGCCGAACCTGACCGGCTTGCCCGAAACGTGCGGCGTGACGTTCTCCGGCCCCCCGGCCCACGCGGCGTTCGCCGCCCTGCCCGCGCCGCGCGACGAGTTGTGCCTGCGGGTTGGCGTGAAGGACGGACGGCGGATGCACGCCTACTTCGGCATCGCCGGCGGCCTCTGGGCGTACGTTTACCGGTGCGACACGTGCGACGAGCGGAAGCTGAGCGTCGGGCATCTCGGGATCGTGCCGGCCATGTTCCAGCCGGGTCTCGACGAACTGGCTCGTCTCCAGGCCTCCGGCCAGCTCACCGACTGCGAGCCGCCGCTCGACCAGTTCCGCTACCACGTCGGCGAACGATTTAACTTTAGCGCGAGTTGATAAATAGCGTGTAATATCTTCAAGGGCGTTACCATCCTTTCCGATCGAGGCAGTTGCCGTAGGCGGGCGTTTCAATTCATCTTATCCGCTGCCTTGGCCGTCCTAAATCGATGGGCCGTCGCTTACCGCGGATGGAGGAGGCCAGATGCGGTCGGTCCGCCGTGGGACGGGCCGTATTCGACCACCACAGGAGTTCCCTCGGCACCGGACCTCCGTGACCCCACCAGTCTTCTTCTCTGGACCTCTTCGCCTAAGATCAGATCGCTGCGACCGCATGGGGCTGATTGATGACCGAGGCGGAGTGGCTCTTCTGCACCGACCCCAAGTCAACCAGTCTGCAACTCCTCTCCGAGCAGGCGGGGGACCGCAAACTGAGGTTGTTCGCCTGTGCCTGCTGCCGTCGTGTCTGGCCCGCACTCTCGGACGAGCGGTGCCGGCGGGCGGTGGAGGTCCGCGAGGAGTACGAGGACGGTATGGCGTCCGCGTTCGAACTGGCCGCCGCGCAGGATGCCGCCCGGGCCGCCTGGCAGGAGTTGCGGCACCCCCTCCTGGACACCATGCATGCCGAGTCCCTCCCCGAGGCGGCTCCGGCCTGGGCGGCGAGTGCGGTGTTGCATGCCGCCAACGGGAACTATTATCCGGTCCCACACTACGCCGCCCGTGCCGCCGCCTGCCGGTCCAACGCGCCGTGGAAAGAGGCCGTCGCCGCCGAGATCCAATCCCTCGTCCTGATCCTCCGGGACATCGTCGGCGACCCGTCCCGCCCGACGGTCATCGATCCGGTGTGGCTTACGCCCACCGTCGCGGCCCTGGCGGGAGCCATCTACGCGGACCGGGCGTTTGATCGGCTTCCCATCCTGTCTGACGCCCTTGAGGAGGCGGGCTGCGACGATAGCGACGTGCTGGCCCACTGCCGGGGTGATGGGCCACATGTTCGTGGGTGCTGGCTCATAGACCGGTTGTTGGGTAAGGAGTGAGCTACGGGCGGTGCCGTTTTTGCAATTTGATGAGTTGCTGAGTTCGACTGATGCAGATCAGGTGGGAATACCCCTCCGCCCACAGCCACCGGCGGGCTGACCTCACCGCGTCCGAGAACGTTACCCCGGCCTTGCCCGGCCACGCCACCGACCCGGCCCGGTCCGTCTCCGGCAGTGAGCGAATAGGACCGCGACCACCGAGTACAGCACGAGCAGGCACGGCGCCCGGAACACGGTCGCGCGGCACCATCACTGTAACGCGGGCCGGCCTGGATCTGCCGCGCTGCCCCACTGCCTGCCGATGTGGAGCGGGTGCGGAGGTGCTTAATTGGCAGACGGAACTAATCGCTCGTACCACACGCCAGTGGGCGTTCGTCGGGCTTCGCGGTACTCGGCCGCCAGCCAGTCGCAGAGAGCAGGGCACCGCTCGCCGACGAGTTGGGCGTAGCGGTAGGAGCCGGAATCCACGTACACGTACACCGGCCGGGCGGCTCGCAACTCGTCCAACAGTCGTTGCCACAGTTCCGGGGTGAGCAGTTCGAGGGACCAGCCGTGGATGGCGGTCGCCATCGGCCGCCCGCTCAGGGTGTGGAACAGCGGGTCGCTGGCGACGAAGATGGGGCCCGGCCTGACGGCCGGGTCGCGCAGCCAGTCGGTTTCCCGGATCGCCTCGGCGTATGCCCGGCCGGTGCCGGCGCGGGCGGCTTGGCGGTCGGTGGCGGTGACGCCGAAGCGGTGTTCCACCAACCGCAGGTACGCGTACCCGCCGTGGCCGAACACGGGCAGGAACAGAGCCAGGCTGACGACGAACGCGCCGACCCGTTCCGTCCGGGTGGGCCGACGGCCGAGCCGTTCGCCCGCCGCCCGCACCAGCACCGGCCAGGTGTACGCCGCCAGCACCGAGACGGGTACGGTGAGCAGCAGGAAGTGGTACGTCCACCACGACCACCGCTGCACCAGGATCACCGGCACCGCCGCGGCGACCACCAGCCCGAGGGACACCACCAGCGGATCGACCCTGCGGGCGAGGGTGACGAACGTCCCGGCGAGGGCGAGGGCCAGCACGCACGAATCCACTTCGCCGAACCAGCGGACGGAAATCGCCAGCCGGTCGAACCCGGCCAAATCCGCGTGCCGCAGGATGCCTCGCGGGGTGACGAACAGTTCGCGGAAGGTGTCGCCCAACGCCCCACGAGCGTGGAAGTACACCGTGGCGGCGGCGAGCGGGACGGCGAACCCGACGGCGAGGGCGAGCATTCGGAACATCCCGCCGCGGCGGGCCGCGATCACCACGGCCGGAAGCCACCCGGCGACCACGCAAGCGGCGAACGCGAACTTGAACAGAGCCGCCAACCCACCGGCCGTTCCCGCTGCGACGAGTAACCCGATGGACGGTCGCGGCCGCTCGACCGCTAGGCACGCCAGCCACGCGCTCAGGAACAGCGGGAACGCCACCAGCCCTTCGGCCTTGGTCAGGTGCGACGGGTCGGAACACGACGTGAGGTAGTACACCCCGCCGACCACCACCGCCGGGGCGAGCGGCCATCGCGGCAGGGCGTACGCCCGTTTCGTGGCGGCCGACACCGCTAGCACGAACGCCACCCAGTACAGCCACTCGAACAGGTGGACGCCGTCCTCGGTGAACCCGAAGCAGGTGCCGGCCAGTTGGTAGAACCAGAACACGCCAGGATTCGTCACCTCCCACAGGTCGCGGTACAGCACCGCCCCGCCGCTCATCCGCTTCGCGTACTCCGTGTACAGCGCCTGGTCGCCGCGGAACGGCGTGCCCGCCGCTGCCCACCCGACGACAGTCAAGATTAGCAGAGTGGAGGCGAACCCCCGCCAGTCGATGGGTGGGGCCGGGGCATTGGGCGCGGGGGTCATCGGGGCACCGCACGGGCTGAGCGACTGGTGCTGGCACTACACCCGCTTTACCCCAGTCTACGACGCACACGCCACGCCGGCCCGTCATTCGACGCCGTCACTGGCTCAGACAGGTGGGCAGCACACACTGGTCAATCGGCCCTGCAACGCAGCCAGGTTCTTGATGCTCTGGACCAGCCGACGCTCCGCCTTCATCGCCGGACACCCCACCCGGCCGGTACGGTCACGACAAGAAGAAAAGGCGATGCGGGCCGGAACGTCGGACTTCTTCGTCGGCCGGTCCACCGGATTACCCGACGACGCAAGACACCCTGCTTTGTGAACGGGTCGAGGAATAGCGTCTCACCGGACACTTTCGGAGAACACGAGCGTCACGCCCGCGGGGAACTTCCCGCCCTCATCGCGCCAAACGGGTTCGGGGATGTCCGGGTCGGGGAGCGGTTCTCGACCGTGTTCGGGACGCTGGAACTCCTCTCCGCCCGGCGGGTTTGACCCGTCCCCAGCGTTCGCCTTCAAACCGCCTCTTCGTTCACGCCCAAAATACCCCCCTGGGGTATCATTGACTTATACTCTCGGGGGGTATATGATGAAGTCGAACAGGGCGTGGAGGGCACGGCGATGGATACGGACACGAAGAAGCGGGTTGCAACACGGGTCAAGCGGATCGCCGGTCAAGTGGCCGGCGTCGAGCGGATGCTCGCCGAAGACCGCTACTGCGTGGACGTGCTCAACCAGATCGCCGCGATCCGTTCGGCCCTCGACGCCGTGGGGGTGGAACTCATCACCGCCCACCTGGAGTCGTGCGTGGTCGGGCACGGCTCGGGGAGTGAGCACGAGTGCGCGAAGCCGATGAAGAAGGACCAACTCCTCGCCGAGGTGAGGACCGTCCTGTCGCAGTTCCTGAAGTAACAACCATACGGGAGGAGACATCCATGCAAACGACAACTGTGACCGCCGAAGGGATCGTGTGCGGCGGCTGCGCGAACTCGGTCAAGAAGGCGTTACTCGCCGTCCCCGGCGTGTCCGACGTGACGGTCGAGGTCGGCGAGAAGCGGGTGACCGTGGCGCACGACGAGCGGGTGACGCGGACCACCGTGATAGACAGCTTGAAGAGTGCGGGATTTCAACCCGCATAAGGAGGCCGCCGTGACTGAACCGACTACCGACCCCGCGTCCCGCGTGGACATGCCCGTCGTCGGCATGCACTGCGCCGCCTGCGCCGTCCTCATCGAAGGGGCGCTGAGGCAGTCACCCGGGGTGTCGCGGGCGGTGGTGAACTTCGCCACGGGGCGGGCGACGGTCGAATACGACCCGTCCGCCACCGCCCCGGGCGACCTGCAACAAGTCGTCCGCGGGGCCGGCTACGAGGCCGTGCTGCCGACTCCCGGCGAGCACCACTCGGGCGGGGTGTCGGACGCCGAACAAGCCGCGCGGGACGCGGAGTACGCCCGCACCCGGTTGCGGCTCCTGGTGGCCTCGGCCCTGACCGTTCCGCTCGCCGTGCTGGCGATGGGCGGCCACCTCATCCCCGCACTCGGTCCGACGCTCGACTTCCCGGGACGGGCCTGGGTCGAACTCGCCCTCTGCACTCCGGTCCTCTTCTGGGCGGGGTGGGAGTTCTTCACCGGGGCCTGGGCGGCGGCGCGGCACCGGGCGGCGGACATGAACACGCTCGTCGCCATCGGCACCTTCTCCGCCTACGCCTACAGCCTCGTCGCGACCGTTTCTCCCGAGTGGGTCTCCGTCGGCGGGACGGCTGACCACGCCGGTCACGCCGCGGGTGCGACCGGCGGCGTGTACTACGAGGTCGCGGCGGTGATCGTCGTCCTGATTCTGCTCGGCCGGCTCCTCGAAGCGCGGGCGCGGAGTCGCACCGGCGGGGCGATTCGGGCGCTCGTGGGCCTCTCCCCGAAGACGGCCCGGGTGGAGCGGGGCGGGGTCGAGTCGGACGTGCCGATCGGGGAGGTCGTGGTCGGGGACGTGATCCGCGTGCGGCCGGGGGAGAAGGTGCCGGTCGATGGCACCATCCTCGACGGCTCGTCGGCCGTGGACGAGAGCATGCTCACCGGGGAGCCGCTGCCGGTCTCGAAAAGGCCGGGCGATGCCGTCATCGGGGCGACGGTGAACACCACCGGTTCGTTCCGCCTCACCGCCTCGAAGGTGGGGGCGGACACCGTCCTCCAGCAGATCGTGCGGATGGTGCAGGAGGCGCAGGGGTCGAAGGCCCCGATCCAGAAGCTCGCGGACGCCGTGTCCGGCGTGTTCGTCCCCGCCGTGCTGTGCCTCGCGGTTCTCACCTTCGTCGTCTGGTACGATGTCGCCCCCCCGGAAACGAGACTCACGTTCGCTCTCCTCACGTTCGTGTCGGTGCTCATCATCGCCTGCCCGTGCGCGCTCGGCCTCGCCACGCCGACGGCGGTGATGGTCGGCACCGGGCGTGGGGCGCGGGCCGGGATTCTGATCAAAGGCGGCGAG
>JALHQU010000008.1 GCA_022841795.1 Fimbriiglobus sp. | reverse complement strand
GGCAAGCTCGACGCAGTCGAGCGCGGGAGGGGGTCTTTCATTCAACCCCTCTCCCCGTCGTCGGCTGCCGCCGCCGCCGACCCTCTCCCCAACGGGGAGAGGGTGAAAACACACACACTCAGCCGCCCACCCACCGCGCGATCTCGTCGGCCATCGCCGCCGGCATGGTGTACTGCGGGTAGTGCCCGCACGGGCGGAACTCCACCCGCCGCACGTCCGGCAGCCCCCGCTCCACTTCCGCCTCGCACTCCCGCGGCACCAGCGCGTCGCGGTCCCCGCCGATCATCAGCACCGGGTGCGGGATGGCCGGCAGCAGCGGCCGCAGGTCGAGCTGGTCGAGGATGAGCGCCCGGCGGGCGGCGGCGCGGATCGGCGTCTCCCCGCTGCACGACAGCAGGAACTGGTACAGCTCCGGCGGGCAACCGACGAACTGCGAGCCGTCCAGCCCGTTCATCACCTTCTCGCGGAGCGGCATCGCTTTGATCCGCCCCGGCCAGTACCGGGCCAGCCGCGACAACCCCCGTTCGACGCGGGCGAGCGGCCGGCGGGCGAACCCGCCCTGCAACACCGCCCGGCGGAACCGGGTCGGGTGGCGGTGCAAGGAGCGGAGGGTGACGGTGCTGCCGAACGACGACCCGACCACGTCGGCGGCGGGGATGGTCAGGTGGTCGAGCAGGGCGACCAGGTCGTCGGCATGGTGTTCGTGCCGGTACGCTCCGTACCGGCAGCCGTCGTCCATGCCGTTCGCCAGGTCGTACCCTACCACCCGGAACCCGCGATCCACCAGTTCGGCCATCACCATGCAGAACGACCGCGGCAGATCGCCCAGCCCGTGGACGAACACCACCGGCGGGCCGCCCCCCCAGGTGACGTACCGCAGGCGGTAGCGGCCGGTGTGGACGGCCCCCGGCACCGCCTCGGCGTCGAACCGGGTGGTGCCGCGGCGGAGGTCGTCGGCCGACGGGTGCGGGCGGTTCATGTTGTGTTCTGCTCGCTCCGCGAGCGGGTTCAGGATGACCGCTCGCGGAGCGAGCAGAACACTCACCCCACCTTTTTCAGGAACGACACCCGGCCGGTGCTCACCCACTCGACCACGAGGATGTTGCCGGCGGCGTCGAACGCCGCGTCGTGCGGGTGGATGAACTTGCCCTTCTCCCACTTGTCCGGCTGGACGCGGATCGGCTTGTCCGGCGCCTTCGCCCCCAGGCTGTCCACCACCTTCTTCTTCCAGTCGGCGTCGTACCCCAGGTGGGTGATCACCTGGTTGTCCTTGCTGAACAGGGACACGCGGGTGTGCAGGTCGGGCACCAGAAGCACGTCCCCGCGGGTCTTGGCGTGGGCCGGGAACAGCACCTCCTTGTCCGGGGTGGTGGCGGACAGGAACTTGCCGTCCAGGTCGAACCGGCACAGCCGGCGGTTCGCCCGGTCGCACACCACCAGCACCGGGGCCTTCGGGTCGCGGGCGTCGATCCAGTTGCCGTGCGGGGTCTTCAGTTGCCCGTCGCCCGAGCCGGTGCCGCCGAACACCTTCGTCAGCTTCGCGTCCTTGTCGTACACGAGCATGTGGTTGGACCCGTACCCGTCGCCGACCACGAACCCGCCGTCCGGGGTGAAGCAGATGTTCGTCGGGTTGTAGTTCTTCTTCGCGTCCTCGTACTCCTTGCACTCCGGCCGCCCCTTCGTCCACACCACCTCGCCCTTCAGCGTCGTCTTCATCAGCTTCAGCTCTTTCGTCCAGGTGTTGCTCAGGTAGCAGAACTCGTCCGAACCCTCCTTGCGGATCTCCACCCCGTGCCCGCCGCCCCAGAACTCCTTGCCGAAGCTCCGCACGAACTTGCCCGTCGGGTCGAACACCAGCACCACGTCCATCTGCTTGCCGACGCCCTGGTGGGTGATGTACGCGTTGCCGGCCGAGTCGAAGGCGACGTTGTGCGTGGTCTGCCAGGCGTAGTCCGGCGGCAGTTCGCCCCAGGCGTGCGTCGTCACCTCGTACTTGTGCCCCTCGACCCCGAGAACCGGGTTCTTCGACCCGGCCTTGTCGTCGGCCCCGAGGATGATCGGGCCGGTGGCGGCGACGGCGGTGGCGGCGGCGGACGACTGGAGGAAGCGGCGGCGGTTCACGGGAGAGGCTCCGGGGGAGGGAAGGACGCGGGCGACAGTTTATCGCCTCCTCACACCGCGGCATAGCCATGCCGCGGCTTTCGCCCCGCGGATTTGTTATCCTGGTCGCACCCGATCCGGAGCCACCCATGCGCCTCCTCCTCTCCGCCGTCGCTATCGCATTCACCCTCACTGCCGTCGCCGCCGACCGCAAGAACGTGGTCGTGCTCATCGCCGACGACCTCGGCCTGCAAGTCGGGTGCTACGGCGACAAGGTCGCGAAGACGCCGCACCTGGACAAGCTGGCCGCGGGCGGCACGCGGTTCACCCGCGCCTTCGCCAGCGTCGCCTCGTGCAGCCCCAGCCGGGCCACCATGCTGACCGGCATGCCGACGCACCAGTGCGGGCAGTACGGCCTGACCCACGCCACCCACAACCAGCACAGCTTCCGCAGCGTGAAGGGGCTGCCCGCCCTGCTCGCCCCGGCCGGGTACAAGACCGGGGTGATCGGCAAACTGCACGTCCAGCCGAAGGAGGTGTTCCCGTGGGACGCCGAGGTGCAGGACGGCGGGCGGAACCCGGTGCAGATGGCGAACAAGGCGAAGAAGTTCATCGAGGACACCGGCGACAAGCCGTTCTTCCTGTGGCTCGGGTTCACCGACCCGCACCGGGCGGCGAAGGGGTTCGCCAACGAGGCCAAGTACCCGGAGTCCGTGCCGGCGGTGACGTTCGACCCGAAGACCGTCCCCCTGCCCTACCACCTGCCGGACACCCCGGAGACGCGGGCGGAGGTGGCCGAGTACTACCAGAGCGTGGCCCGGCTGGACCACGGCGTCGGGCTGGTCCTGAAGCTGCTCGACGACATGAAGCTGAGCGAGAACACGCTGGTGGTGTTCCTGTCCGACAACGGCATCCCATTCCCCGGCGCGAAGACGACGCTGTACGACAGCGGGGTTCGCCTGCCGCTGATCGTCCGCAAGCCGGGGCAGAAGCCGACAACCAGCGAGGCGATGGTGAGCTGGACCGACCTGGCGCCGAGCATCCTCGACTGGTGCGGGGTGAAACAACCGGACGGCATGAAGGGGAAGTCGTGGCTGTCGGTGCTGGAACAGCCGAAGGCCGACGGGTGGGACGCGGTGTACGGCTCGCACCAGTTCCACGAGGTGACGATGTACTACCCGATGCGGATGGTGCGGACCCGCACGCACAAGCTGATCGTGAACCTGGCCCACCCACTCGAATACCCGTTCGCCTCCGACCTGTGGGGGTCGGACATGTGGCAGGGGGTGCTGAAGCGGGGCGACACGATGATGGGCAGCCGTGAGGTGAAGGCGTTCCTGCACCGCCCGGCGGTCGAGCTGTACGACGTGGCGGCCGACCCGAACGAGCTGAAGAACCTGGCCGGCGACCCGAAGTTGGCCGACGTGCGGAAGGACCTGGAGGCGAAACTGGCCGCGTGGCGGAAGGCGACGAACGACCCGTGGCTGGTGAAGGACAGGCACGAGTGACTTGAGTGTAGCCCGCACACTCCGTGTGCGGTCTTCCGACCCGCACACGGAGTGTGCGGGCTACACTCCAGAGGCCGCAGCCGCCGCCTTCGCCACCTCGGCGGCGATCGGCGTCCGCTTGTAGCGGTACACCCCTTCGCCGAGCGCGAACTCCTCGTCCTCGTCCGTGCGGTACGCCTCGGACACGGCCAGCACGAACTGACCGGGCAGCCCCCGCTTCAGCCGCTTGTACTGCGCCAGCACGTCCACCTTCCGCCAGAACCCGATCAGCTCGACGAACACCTCCTTGCCGGTCGCGGTGTGCGTCAGCTTGAAGTCGGGAACCCACGTCGTGCCCTCGACCGGCATCGGGTTCGGCTCGTTACTGATGAGCCAGTCGCTCACGCCCGACTTGAAGTTCTCCTCGAACATGGTCAGTTCGCGGGGGGTGTACACGCCGAAGTCCGGCAGGTGCGACCGCAGCCCGTCGGTGCCGCTCAGGGTGAACTGCTTCTCCTTGCGGTCGGCGCCCCACCGCACCGTCGCCCGCAGGTCGAACGCCCGGCAGTGCAGCAGCGCCGGCAGGAACAGGGCGAGCTGCAGTCCGTACTTCTGGGTGGACGAGAACAGCGACAGCGGGCCGTCCAGCCGCAGGGAGTACCCGGTGCCGCCGTCGGACGTGATGGCACAGATGAGCCGGTGGAACTTCACCTGGCGGAACAGTTGGCGGAACCGGGCCGGCGTCTCGCCCCACACCCGCACCTCCATCGCCGTGCAGCGGAGCAGGATGGCCTGGGCCAGGGCCACGTTGTAGCGGTTCACCAGGAACTCGGGGGCGCAGTCATCGAACGTGGTGATCCGCTGCTCGTCCTTCAGGTCGGCGAACAGCCCGACCTCCACCTGCTGCGGGGTGAGGGCGAGTTCGGCCGCCACCTGTTGCAACACGGCGGTGCGGTCGAACCCCGCCTTCGCCCGCACCGCTTCCGCTCGTGCCTCGGCCGACGCCTTGAACACGTGTTCGCGGAGCTGGTCCGGCGGGGTGTCGGACGCCACCTCGAACTCGCAGCGGTCTTCGAGCAACTTCGCCAGCCCCTGGTGAACGAGCTGCGTCGGCCCGTCGCCCACCAGGTCGGCCAGCGCCTCGTCCAGTTCCCCGCGGGTGCGGCCGGCCGACTCGCGGAACACGCGGAGCAGCCGCCCGGCCACCCCGACCCAGTGGTCGGAGGTGGGGTCCAGGTACATCGGCACCAGCCGGTTGCGGGCGTGCCGCACCCGCACCTGTTTCCCGGTAAGCATGGCGTCCTGCGGGGGTTAAATGATCCCCTTGACCGGCTCGGCCCCTTCCACCCCGACGAGCTTCTGGTCCAACCCGCCGTAGAAGTAGCTCAGCTTGTTCGGGTCGAGGCCCATCTGGTTGAGCACGGTGGCGTGCAGGTTCTTGACGTGGAACTTGTCGCCCACCGGCATGGACCCGAGTTCGTCCGTCTCGCCCACGCTCACCCCGCCCTTGATGCCGCCGCCGGCCAGCCACATGGTGAACGCGTAGCTGTTGTGGTCCCGCCCGCTGCCGGTGGCGTACTCGGCGGTCGGCTGGCGGCCGAACTCGCCGCCCCAGATGACGATGGTGCTGTCCAGCAGGCCGGACCGCTTCAGGTCTTTCAACAGCCCGGCGATGGGCAGGTCGGTGTTGCCGGCGTGCTTGTTGTGGTTCTTCTCCATGTCCGTGTGGGCGTCCCAGTTGTCGTCGTTGTGGGCGCCGCCGCTGTAGATCTGCACGAACCGCACCCCGCGTTCGACCAGCCGGCGGGCGAGCAGGCACTTGCGGCCGAAGTCGGCGGTGCGGGCCTTGGTCGGCCCCTCGATGCCGTACAGTTCCAGCGTCTCCGGGGTTTCCTTGCTGAAGTCCACCGCCTCCGGGGCGTGCTGCTGCATCTTGAACGCCAGCTCGTAGCTGGCGATGCGGGCGGCCAACTCGCTGTTGTCGGCCCGGCTCTTCAGGTGGTCTTCGTTCTTCTCCTTCAGCCGGTCGAGCAGTTCCCGCTGCTGCTCCCGCGTCACGCCCGCCGGCGGGGCGAGGTCGAAGATGGGCGTGCCGGTGGCCCGCAGGTTCACCCCCTGGTAGCTGGCCGGCATGTACCCGCTGCTCCAGTTCTTCGGCCCGGAGATCGGCCCGCCGGTCTTGTCCAGCATGACCACGAACCCGGGCAGGTTCTCGTTCACGCTGCCCAAGCCGTAGGTTACCCACGACCCCATGCACGGCGAACCGGACAGCAGCTTGCCGCTGTTCATCATCAGCATGGCCGAGCCGTGGATGGGTGACTCGGCGTACATGCTGTGGACGAACGCGATGTCGTCCGCGCACCCGCCGACGTGCGGGAACAGGTCGCTCACCCGCTTGCCGCACTTGCCGTAGCTGTTGAACTTCCACCGCGGCTCGACGATCCGCCCCTTGCTCTTGTGCCCGCCCCGGCCGAACGTCTTCACGTCCACCGTCTTGCCGTCCATGCCGACCATCTTCGGCTTCTCGTCGAACGTGTCGATGTGGCTCGGCCCGCCGTACATGAACAGGAAGATGACCGCCTTCGCCCTGGCCGGGATCATGGGCGGCTTCGGGGCCATCGGGTTGACGAACGCCGGCTTCTTCGCCTCGCTCGCCGACGCGGAGCCGAGGAACCCGTCGCGGGACAGCATGCCGGTGAGGGCGAGGCCGGTGAACGCCCCGCCGGTCTGCCAGAGCATCTCCCGCCGCGTGCGGCCACAGAACTGAGACATCGGTATTCCCGGTCGGGTGGTGTTACTGGGTGAGGGCGGTACGGAAGTCGTCCACCGTGGCTGACGCGTAAGCCGCGTCGAGCAACGCCTCCAACCGCGGCTGATCGGAGATGAGCCGCACCGAAGCAGACACATCGGGTGGGACAGCGCCGAATCGCCGCCCGATCGCACCGAGAAGCATCGATTGGCAGGCGGCGACCTCGCTTTCTCGCATCCACCGCTGAAGCACCGGCGACTCGATCATGCCAAACCCTCCTCGGAGAATCGCTTCCAGCATTCTCTCATCGTGAACGAGACCGGACAAGATTTCCGTCACCGCTAACAGGTTGGCCTTCTTGCCGTCGGTCGATTTCGCCTCGATCACGTCCTTGCACTGCTGGATGACCGGCTCGGGCGGGCCGTCGATCCGCGTCAGCGGCACCCACGGGGCGAGGCCGGGGTCTTGCAGCGGGAGGAAGTCGGCGGCGTTCAACTCCCACAGGTTCACCACCCGCCAGCCGGCTTCCAACCGCGACCACCCCAGCGGGCTGACCACCTCCGCCCGCGGTTGCACCGCCACGTTGCCCTTCGGGCACAGCACCAGCGTCACCAGTTCGGGCAACTCGCGGCGGTTCAGGAACGTCAGTAGTAGGTCGTCGAACAGCTCGCCCGGCACCCGGTTGTCCGGGTACGTGTTGATCTCGATCAGAAACAGCGCCGGGTCGGCTCGCCCGGCCAGCCGCACCTCCACCAGCCCGTCGGGCAACTGCCGCGACTGCACCACCTCGCCGGGCAGCGCCTTGAACGACACCACCCCCGTCACCCGCAGGATGGCGTCGGCGTGGTTCTCGATCAGCCACTTGCTGCTGGCGTCGTACCGGAACCGCATGGGCGATCAGTCCACGTACACGAACTCGTTCGCGTTCAGCAGCAGCAGGGCGTACTGCTGCATCGCCCGCGCGTCGGTCAGCTTGTGCTTCGCCTTCAGCGCCTCGACGAACGCCACGTCCTTCGCCACCTCGTCCGCTGGCGGGACGCGGCCGGTGGTCAGGCGGATGCCGCGGGCGACTTGCTTCGCCACGTCGTTGCCGGCGTCGGCCGCCATGCGTTTTGCGAGCAACTCCGCCTGCTCGTTGGTGAACTCGCCGTTCAGCATGCCCAGCGCCTGGGTGGGCACGGTGGTGGTGTACCGCACCGGGCAACTGTTGTCGGTGTCCGCCTGGTCGTGGTTCACCAGGATGGGCACCTGGATGGACCGCTTGACGAAGGCGTACACCGTGCGGCGGGTCTGCTCGTCCTTCGGCGAGTCCGGCCAGTGCGCCTTCTTGTCCGGGTACGAGATGCCGGCCAGCACCTCGGCGCTCAACTTCGGGTACATGCTCGGCCCGCCGACCGTCTTCGTGTTCAATTCCCCGCTCGCCGCCAGGATGCTGTCCCGCACCTCCTCGGAGGTGAGCCGCCGCATGTTGAACCGCCACAGGTTCACGTTCGCCGGGTCGGCCTTCAGGTTCGCCGGATCACCGACCGACGACCGCCGGTACGCGGCCGAGGTCATCATCAGCCGGTGCATCCGCTTCAGCGTCCACGCACCCCCTCCCTCGCGGTCGGGGTTCACCGTCGGCTGGACGAACTCGGCCGCCAGCCAGTCGAGCAACTCGGGGTGCGTCGGCTGTTCGCCGAACTTGCCGAAGTCGTTCGGCGTGGGCACCAGCCCCTTGCCGAAGTGCCCCTGCCACACGCGATTCATCATCACGCGGGCGGGGAGCGGGTTCTTCGGGTCGGCCAGCCAGTTCGCCAGCACCGTCCGCCGCCCGCTCGTCTTCGCCCCGTTCGCCGCCGGCGGGACGGCCGGCTCGGGGAACCCGAGGATCGCGGGGAACCCGGGCTTCACCTCCGCCCCGTTGGCGTGCGGGTTGCCGCGGACGTTGACGAACGTGGCCGGCGGGGTGGGGTCGCAGTTGTTCACGCTGAGCGCGAACTGCTGGCTCGGCATCGGCTTCCGCCGCAGTTCGGTCAACTCCTGACGCAGCTTCTGGTACGCCTGCTTCTCCTCGTCCTCCAGGAACTGCGGCACCTTGCGCACCACCTCGTCGCGGTGGCCGTCCTGCACCGCCAACTGGTCCTTCGGCGGCATCTTCTGGATGGCCGCGTCCTCGATCGGCTTCATCTCCTTCAACAGGGCGTCGATCTTCGCCTGCCGCTCGGCCAGTTCGCCCTCGTACACCTTCCGCTTCGCCGCCGGGGTGATGTCCGTCTGGTTGGAGGTGGACCGCACGCTGCGGTCGTTGCTGTACTCGCGGATGTCGCGGACGAACGCCACCATCTTGTAGTAGTCGTCGGCCAGGATGGGATCGCCCTTGTGGTCGTGGCAGCGGGCGCAGTTGAGCGTCATGCCCAGGAACGCCTGGCCGGTGATGGACACGATGTCGTCGTACCCGTCAAACTTGGCCTGGAGCGGGTCGGCCGGTTCGTCGTCCCACACGCCCAGCCGGTAGTACCCGGTGGCGATCACCCCGTCGTTGTCGTCGTCGTGCTTCTTCGGCAGTTCGTCGCCGGCGACCTGCTCCCGGATGAAGCGGTCGTACGGCTTGTCGGCGTTGAAGCTGCGGATGACGTAGTCGCGGAACCGCCAGGCGTTCGGCTTCGGGCCGTCCCGCTCGTACCCGTTCGTCTCGGCGAACCGCACCACGTCCAGCCAGTATTTGCCCCACTTCTCCCCGTACTGCGGGCTGGCGAGGAGCGTATCGATCAGCTTCTCCCACGCCTTCGGGTCGGCGTCGTTCACGAACGCGTCGATCTGCTCGGGCGTCGGCGGCAGGCCGGTCAGGTCGTAGTACGCCCGGCGGATGAGCGTCGCCCGGTCCGCCGGGCCGACCGGGGACAACCCCTTATCTTCGAGCTTCCGACCGAGGAACGCATCGATCGGGTTGCCACTTGGAACTTGGAACTTGGAACTTGGAACTTCCGGTCTCTTGACCGGCTGGTACGCCCAGTACTTCCGCTGCTCGGCGGTGAACTCCTTCTTCTTCGGGTGTTCGGCCGCGGCCACGCCGATCAGGTCCGTCGGCATCGGCAGTCCCTGCTCCACCCACTTCGTCAGGACCGCGATCTCCTCCGCCTTCAGCTTGCCCGCCGGCGGCATGGCGTAGCCATCTTTGCTGTGGTTGATCGCCTCGACCAGCAAACTGTCCTTCGGTTTGCCGGGCACTGCCGCCGGGCCGGTCTCCCCGCCCTTCAGCACGGCCGCCCGCGTCCGCAGGTCGAACTCGCCCCGCAGCTTCTTCGGCTCGTTCCCGTGGCACTTCAGGCAGTTCGCCTTCAGCACCGGGGCCACCTGCTCGGTGTAAAACTTCACCTGATCGGCGGTGAATTCCGGGGCTTTCGGGTCGGCCGCGACGGCACCGAGGGCGGAGAACAGGAGGACGAGGCAGGCGAACGACCCGGAGCGTGCGAACGGCATCCCGAACCCTCGCGGAGCAACGAACTTGACTGGCCCCAGCGGAACGGGGCGGTGGGAAGGAGATTATACTCGACCCCCGCATTCGTCCGCCAGTCGATTTTGTTAACAAAGCTGCAATAAGCGCCGCGCGGTTTTTGGGAATCCGACATCCGATGCCCGGTGGGTGGGTAATGATGGGTGTTCGCCCCGGTGGAACGAGTCCCACATGACGATCGGCGACACCTTCCGACACCTCGGCCGGCCGGCCGCCGACGACCCGCGAGCGGACGCGGAGTTGGTCGGCCGGTTCGTGCGGTCGCGGGACGAGCCGGCGTTCGCCGAGCTGCTCCGCCGGCACGGGCCGGCGGTGTACGGGGTGTGCCGGCGGGTGCTCGGCCACGCGTACGACGCGGACGACGCGTTCCAGGCCGTGTTCCTGGTACTGGCACGGAAGGCCGAGACGATCCGCCCGCCGGGCATGGTCGGCGCGTGGCTGCACGGGGTGGCCGTCCGCACCGCGAACAAGGCGCGAGTGATGAACGCACGCAGGGCGAGCCGGACACCCTCGGCGTCATCGACGCCGAACTGGCCGCCCTGCCGCCCGTGTACCGGGTGGTGTTCGTGGCGTGCGAGGTGAACGGCCGGTCGCGGACCCAGGCGGCCCGCGACCTCGGCTGGCCGGAAGGCACCGTCGCCGCCCGGCTGGCGAAAGCCCGTGAACTGCTCGCCGCCCGGCTGACCAAACGCGGCGTCACTCTCACCGCCGGGCTGTTCGCCGCGGTCGGGGTGCCGGCGGCGCTGGCGGCGGACACGCTCGGGGCGGTGCGGGAACTCCTGGCTGTGGGCGTGGCAACATCCGTCGTCCCGACCGCACAAACACTCTCCGACGAGGTGGTGAAATCCATGAGCGGGGTCAAACTGAAGCTGTTGGCGGTGGCGGCGCTGCTCGTCGGGCTGACCGCGGGCACGGTGTTAATCGCATCCCCCGGCGAGAAGCCCGGCCCCCGCCCAGAGCGGAAAGCGAGGGAGAACGCCCCGGTGCCGAAGCCGGCGGCCGACGAGTGGAAAGAGGGGAAGTCGATCGAGTTCGCCGACGGCGGGCGGGTGACGGGCGTGGCGTTCGCCCCGAGCGGGAAGACGTTCGCCGTGTGCCGGGATGACGGGCGGATCGACTTCTTCGACCCGGCCACCCGCAAGCACCAGCAGCGCATGGTGTTAAAACACGACCCGAAGGTGAACCCGAACACCGAGGTGGGGACGGTCATGGCCCTCGCCTTCCGCCCGCGGTCGCACAAGGCGCTCGGCGACGTGTTCGCCGTCACCCACAAGAACGGGGTGAATTTCGGCACGACGACCATCGGCCTGCTGGTGGACAACGCCCCAGTGGTGGACGACCTGCCGCAGAACTGGGCAGCGAACGACGCCGACCCGCATCAGGCGGTGTGGGCGGGGGACGGTCTCGTCATCACCAGCGGCGCGGAAACCCACCACCGCGACCCGAACGGGAAGGAACAGGGGGTTCGGGGATGGGCGGATCGCAAGCACCGGCCGTGCGCGTTGGCCGCGATGCCGGAGGGCGGGTCGTGGCTGATGCAGTTCGACAACGACCGGAAGGCGGACGACACCACCGTCTGGTACTGGGACGCGACGGACATCAAACTGTGCCGCCGACTGGAGGGGCACCCGTCCCGGCCCATCGCCGCGGCGGTGTCGGCGGACGGCAAGCGGATCGTCACCGGCGACGAGGGCGGCACGCTGATCGTGTGGGAGGGGGAGAAGTTCGAGGAGAAGCGGCGGATCGAGCAGGGGCCGGGGTTGGCCGCGCTCGCCCTCGCCCCGGACGGCAAGATGGTGGCCGTGCTGCGGACGGCAGGCCTGGACAAGCTCGGCCCCGGCGGGACGGCCACCTGGTTCGGGTTGTACGTGTTCGACATCACAAACCCGCCGGCCAAGCCGAAGCCCATCTGGACGACGGACAAGCACCTGGACGGCGAGTTCCGCGGCCCCGCCTCGCTCGCCTTCAGCCCGGACGGGAAGACGCTGCTGGCCGCGTTCGCCGACCCGTACCCGACGGGCAACGACGCCAAATCGTCCGGCGTGCGGGTGTGGGAGTTGGTGCCGAAGAAGTGACGGCGGGGGCAGTCTCGGATAAAACGGCCCGCAGACGACGCAGACAGAACGCAGACGAAGCCAGGATCAAGACAGATTGATTTCTGCTCCGATCCTGATTTCATCTGCGGCTGTTCTGCGTCCTCTGCGGGCCAATCCATTCCGAGGTCTCCCATGATCCCGATCGACTTCTCCGGCAAGGTGGCCCTGGTCACCGGCGTGGGCGACAGCGACAGTTTCGCCTGGTACATCGCCAAAACCCTTCAGGCCGCCGGGGCGACGATCGTGCTGGCCGTCCACCCGCGGGTGATGGGCATCGTCGAGAGCTTCCTCACCCGCGACGCCGACCGCCCGGACCGCGAGCTGCCGTACACCGGCGGGGAGTTCAAGCCGGCGAAGGTGCTGCCGTGCGACGCCTCCTACGACACCATGGACGACGTGCCGGAGGACGTGAAGACCGACCGCCGGTACGCCAAGCTGAACGCCGACTACAGCATCGGCGGGATGGTGGACGCGGCGGGGAAAGAGTTCGGCGGGATCGACATCCTCATCCACAGCATCGCGTTCAGCCGGGAGATCACCAAGTCCGCCAAGGACACCTCCCGCAAGGGGTACATGGAGGCGCTGGGCATCTCGGCTTACTCGTACACCAGCCTGCTGCGGGCGGCGGAGAAGTACATGGCCGACCGGCCGGGCGGGGCGAGCGCCGTCGGGCTGACGTACCTGGGCGGGTCGCGGGTGGTGCCGTACTACGGCGGGGGGATGAGCACGGCGAAGGCGGCGCTCCAGATCGACGCGGCGCAGCTGGCGAGCAACCTGGGGATGAAGAACATCCGGGTGAACCTGATCTCGGCCGGCCCGTACGCCAGCCGCGCCGCCCGCAGCATCCGCCCCGGCGAGATGGAGAAGAGCATCGAGTACGCCGCCCTCCGCTCCCCGCTGCCGCGGGCGATCACCCCGCAGGAGGTGGCCGACGCCACCGCCTACCTGTGCAGCCCGCTCGCGTCCGCCGTCACCGGCCACACCCTGTACGTGGACTGCGGGTACAACGTGATGGGCGTCTAACGGAACCGGAACGATGCTCACGTTCCTGTTCTGGAACATCCAGAAGAAGCCGCTCCTCCACCGCGTCGCTCGCATCGCCGTGGCGAACGCGGTGGACGTGGTGATTCTGGCCGAGTGCGTGCAGACGGACGCGGAACTGCTGGCGGAACTGAACGCGGGCGGTCCGTACAGGTACAAGTGCCCGGATCGGACAAGCGATCGGTTCCGAGTCGCCAGCACCCTGCCCAAACGCCGCATCCCCTCGGTGTACGACGACACGAGCCTGCGGCTGTCCATCCACGAAATTCACGCTCCGCACCAGCCTGCACTGACTCTCGCGCTCGTGCATCTGCCCGGCAAGAACCGACCACAGCCGGGAGTCGTGCAACGGGTGGCGGACGAACTGCGGGACTTCGAGGAACGGCAAAAGCACCAGCGGACCATCCTGGTGGGCGATTTCAACCTGAGTCCGTTCGACGACTCGATGGTGAACGCCCTCGGATTCCACGCCCTGATGACGCGGGAGTTGGCCGGTCGGCGGAACGGAAGAATCGTTCAGGGCGCAGGCTACCCGACGTTCTTCAACCCGATGTGGCAGTTCCTTGCCGACCGCGGGGCACGACCAGCCGGAACGTTCTACTTCCACGACTCCGGCGAATCGAACCACTTCTGGTACACTCTGGATCAGGTGATGATGCGCCCGGAGTTGGCGGATAAACTGGTTGATGTCGCGGTAGTCGAGACGGATGGGGTCGCCTCGCTTCTCGACCAGAATCACGGTTGGCCGGACACCACAGGCGGCTCCGACCACCTGCCGCTACTCTTCCGAATCGACTGGTGAGGTTGTTATGGCTGTCGCCGTCCCGAACCTGTGGCCGGAAACATTGAAGCCCGTGACGATCAGCCCGATCGCCGTACTCCGGACCCAAGCCGCCCACTTGAAGGAGCGTACCGGCGGGTTGCTGGAAGCCCACGTCACCACGCGCACCTTTCAGCGGTGGAAGGATGAGGAAAACCGCCCCCTGATCGCGGAACACGAGTTCTCGATTACCGCCCCGAGACTGGGTTATCGCCGCGGGATCTTTACGGTTGAGCATGACTACCCTGGCGCGTACCCGGCGGTGCTGAGTTCTTGGTTTCTGAAACCTGTCGGCCATTTGAAGGAACCGATCGACGAGGAGATGCCGAGCGAATTCTGCTTCAGCCAATCGGAGTTCCTGGCGGTCGTGGGCAAAGTCCTCCAGTCGAGGCACATGTCCTCCCTTCTTGAATCCCTGATCGCCCAGATCAACGACGCCTCGGACCCGGACGCCGATGGCTGACCTACCCGGCTGCCACCGCTACCTGAACCGCGTGGCCCCGACGCCGCTGGTGCCGGTGCAGCTCGACCCCGCGCTCCCGCCGGTGTGGTGCAAGCTCGAGTTCTTCAACCCGAGCGGCTCGACGAAAGACCGCATCGCCCGGTTCATCCTGGAGAAGGCGTGGCGGCTCGGGCGGGTGAAGTGCGGGGACGCGGTGTGCGAGGCGTCCAGCGGGTCCACCAGCATCGCGCTGGCGCTGGCGTGCGCCCAGATGGGCCTGCGGTTCGTCGCCGTCATGCCCGAGGGGGTGAGCAACGAGCGGGTGCTGCTCATCCGCGGGTACGGCGGGGAGGTGCGGTTCACCCCGAAGGACGCGGGCATCCGCGGGGCCATCGCCGAGACGGAGCGGCTGGCCGCCGAGTGCGGGGCGTTCCTGCCACGGCAGTTCGCCAACCCGGACAACGCCGAGGCCCACCGCCAGACCACCGCCCGCGAGATCCTCGACCAGATCCCCGGCGGGCGGGTGGACGCGGTGGTCAGCGGGGTGGGCACCGGCGGCACGCTCGTCGGCCTGTACCAGGGGTGTGCCGATGTGGGGTGCGGGGTGGTGCCGGTCCACGCCCGGCCGGTGAACCTGTACCCGGCGTCCGACGTGGAGTGTTGCAGCTTCAGCGGCCGCATCCCCGGCGTGGTCGATCGTATCTCGGAAATCTTCCACGAGGACCGGCTGCCGGGGCTGCTCACCGTCGAGGTGAAGGACGACCTGGCGATCGACACCACCCGCCGGCTGATGAAGCTCGGATTCCCGGTCGGCCCGAGTTCCGGGCTGAACTACGCCGCCGCCGCCGAGGTGCTGAAGCGGCTGGCCGACCCCACCCTTCAGGTGGTGACGGTGTTCCCCGACCGCATGGAGCGGTACTTCACCACCGAGTTGTTCAAGCCGTTCGCGGGATGAGGTGCATGTCTGAAGACCGCCTGAAGGCGGGACACCAACGAAATCCGGCGATTTGCTGGTGTCCCGCCTTCAGGCGGTCCTGTGTGAACCGGCGGCGTCAGCCTCAGATCGGGTGAACCGGCGGCGTCAGCCGCCCGGGTGGGATCACACCCGACGGGCTGACGCCCGCGGTTCACCGGAAGAGTGCCGCTCGGCTCGCGGCACCTACTTCCCCCCAATCCCGCCCGCAATCCGGCGAAACACCTGTAGCCGTCGGGGGTATAATCCGCCGACGGTTCCTCCGGGGTGTCCGCCGTGTCGCAGTCCCTTTCCCGCTGGCAAGCCGTCCTACTCGGGCTGGTGGTGGTGGCCGCCGTCGGGCTGACCGCGCTCGGGCTCGTCCGCATCGGCGGGAAGCAGGGACTGTGGGCGGACACGGTCGAGGTGACCGCCCGGTTCCCGGACGCCCACGACCTTACCCCCGGCACCCCGGTCCGCATCCGCGGGGTGGACGCCGGCCACGTCGTCGCCGTCGAGTACCCGGACGACGACGGGCCGACCGCCGCCGTCACCCTCCGCATGACCATCGACGCCAAGTTCGCCCACCGCCTGTACGCCGACGCCATCGCTCAGGTGCATGCCACCGGCCTGCTCGGGTCGAAGGTGATTTCCATCCAGCCGGGCGACCCCGCCGCCGGCCCATTGCCCGACGGCCGGCTGACCGCCAAGCCCACCCCGGACCTCGCCCAGGCCGCGGCCAAGATCGGCGTCGCCGCGGACGAGGTGACGCAGCTCGTTCACGACGCCCGCACCGGCGACGGCACCCTCGCCAAGCTGCTGCGGGACGACAAGCTGTACTCCGAGATCACCGGGCTGGCGAAGGACAGTCGCGGGATGGTGAAGCGGGCCGGCGACGCCGTCGGGGTGGTGGAGAAGAAGGCGGACGACGTGGACCAGTTCGTGAAGGACGGCCGCGAGACGCTGCGGAGCGTGAAGCAGGGCACCGACGCCGTGCAGGGGCTGCCGCTCATCCGCGGGTACGTGACGGACGCGGCCAAGCTGCTGGTGCGGCCGGACTGCCGCAAGCAGGTGCTGTCGTACAACGTGGTCGATTTGTTCGAGCCGTCCACCGCCATCCTCACCGAGGACGGCCAGGGGCACCTGACCCGGCTGGCCGAAATGATCCGCGGGATGAAGGCGGACAAGGCCGAACTGGTGGTGGCCGCCCTGTGCGACCCGGCGGCGAAGGACCAGACGGCCTCGTCGGCCGGCGAGCTGACGCGGAAGCAGGCGGAGGTGGTGCTGGAGTTCCTGCGGGCGCACAAGGGGCTGCGCACCGGCTGGTTCTCGTCCCGCAAGGCCACCGCCGTCGGCCTCGGGCAAGGCCCGCACCCGGTGGTGCAGGACGACCCGCTGCCGCCCAGCTACGTCCAGGTGGTGCTGTTCTTCCCGCAGTAGGGATCAGGGGTTGGGGTAGCCGACGTTCCGACCGAAACGGATAAACTTGTGGAGTGAAGCCCGTCCCGACCACGACCCCTGTTCCTGTGCCCGATCCCGCCGCCAGTCCCGCCGTTCCCCCGCTCACCCCGGCCGACGCCGTGCGGGTGGGCATCGTGTACCAGTACTGCCGCATCCAGTTCCCCGCCCTGGCCGTGAGTGAACAGGCGTTCCGCGATCACCTGAACCGGGCGTTCGCCACCTACGCGCCGAAAGCCGACGGGCCGGTGACGTGGTCATCCTTCCTGACCGGCCTGTACGCCCTCGACTGGACGGTGTGCTGCGGGTGCGTGGACGGGCTGGACGCGGCGTGGGAGGTGCTGTTCAACACCCGCACCGGGCGGAGCGACTGCCTGCTCATCGACGCCCTGCGGGCGCGGGCGTGCCGCCTGTACCCGCGGAACGAGGAGCGGCAGGAGGGGGCGGTGTCCGAGTTCTGGAGCCACCTGATCGCCCCGGACGGCGGCACCCGCCCGGTGCTGGAGCGGTACGACGGGCAACGCCCGCTCGCCCCGTGGCTCATTCGCGTGTTCCAGAACTGGCACCTGTCCAAGCTGCGGCAGCACTCCGGCGTGACGGCGTTGCCGGACGACGATATCGCCCTGCCCCTGCCCACCGGCGAGAAGACGGACACCCGCTGGCACGAGGCGTTCATCACCGCCGCCCGCGACTGGCTGGCCGGCATGAGCGACCACGAGCGGCTGCTGCTCGGCCTGCGGTGGCGGTACAAGATGAGCCAGCGGGAGGTGGCCGCCCTGCTCGGCGTCCACGAGGGCACGATTTCCCGGCAGACGGACAAGCTGCGGGACCACGCGCTGGAGGCGATCGGCGGGCAGTTGGTCGCCAACGGCTGGACCGGGGACGACCTGGGGGCGTATGTGCTGACGGAGATGGCCGGGGTGCTGGTGGACGACCCGCGGCTGTCCGCCGACCAGCTCGGCCGGCTGCTCGGCGCGAAGGGGAAGAAGCTGCCGGGGTGAGGTCACACTCGTCAAATTCGCCGGGCGTCACGGTTGAGTGATGTCATTCTGCGATCTACACTTTTTCGCCCAGCACCGAAACCGTGGGAAACAAAACCGGAGGGGTCATGCGCTCACTCTGCGGGACCGTCATGTTGCTCGCCCTCCTCTCGGCCACTCGCGCTCAGGACAAGCCGCGCGACGTATCCTGGAAACGCGGGTCGAAAGAGGTACGACTGATCGGAATGTTGGGCGAGCCGTTCGGCACGGTGGTAACGGCTCAGGGCCGCGTGATCCATGAACCAACAAAAGGACCCGAGGTCGGCCCGAAACTTCGAGTCCAACGGATCAACGGGAAGGCGACGCAGGAGGATATTCAGATCTGCGTTATCCCCTATTTCAACGAGTTTGGCAAAAAGGCGAAGGCGGTGGAGGGCGAGCCACTTCCGGCCCTCACCTCGGGCAAGACCTACGAGTTCGAGGGGTATGAGACCGGATCCTTCGTGGGCACTCCGAGGGCGGCGTACAAACGGGCTGGGATCGCGATCCAATCGGTAGACTTCTACTTCATGCACGAATTTGTGGTGTACAAGGCCGTGGAAACGAAACCGATCAAGGCAGTGCCGTCCGAATTTGTTGACCGGGTGGCGTTGCTCGAAGGGGTCGCGCTGAGCCACGAGTCGAGGGCGTATATCGGTGACAAAAACTGGATGTTGCTTACTGACCCCGACAAGCCGTGGGCGAAAGACGTTGAGGGCAAGGTCGTTGAGGCTGTAGGCGTGATCAAGAAGACCGAAAACGCGAACGTCTTCCGCCTTGAGAAAGGGACAACACGCCTCGTCAAACTCGAAGATCAGGTCGGTCGGTCAGTGGCCCTGCGTGGGATCGCGCGATCGCTGAACGGCGAGTGGTGGTTCGAGTACCGCGGTGTCGATCTGCACGTCGAGAACATGAACAACATGTTCGAGAAGGCGGCGGGCGTCTTCAACGCACCCGTCCTCATTACCGGAACCCTTGAAGAAGACCTGCTTCCGGCCATCGACCAGATCTCGATCAAGAGCGACCGAGACAAGAAGAAGTATTTCGTCGTCCGAAAACCGTCCTGGGAGAAGATCGAGTCGCTGCTCGCTCCCGAGCGTGCTGAGCGGTAACATGTCGGTCATCTCGTGTCGGAAAGAAATCTGAGCCGCCCATGACCCTGTTCGTCGGCACCAGCGGGTTCGCGTACCCGAAGTGGAAGCCGTCGTTCTACCCGGCCGATCTGCCGGCCAGGCAGTTCCTGCGGTACTACGGCGAACACTTCCGATCGGTGGAGATCAACAACACCTTCTACCGCCTGCCGGCGGCGTCCGCGGTGGAGGCGTGGGCGGCGGACGTGCCCGCCGACTTCCGGTTCGTGCTGAAGGCCCCGCAGCTCGTCACGCACATCCGCCGGCTGAAGGACGTGGCCGAGCCGGTGGGCGAGTTCGTGAAGGTGGCTACGGCGCTGAAGGAGCGGCTCGGCCCGCTGCTGTTCCAGCTCCCGCCGAACCTGAAGAAGGACATGGAGCGGCTCACGGGTCTGTTCGCACTGCTGCCGGCGGGAGTGCGAGTGGCGTTCGAGTTCCGCCACCCGTCGTGGTTCGACGCCGAGGTGTACACGCTGCTGCGGGACCGCTCGGCGGCGCTGTGCGTCGCCGACGCGGACGACGACCTGGAGGTGCCGTTCGAGCCGACAGCCGGCTGGGGCTACCTGCGGCTGCGGCGGGAGAAGTATTCGCCGGCGGCGCTGAAGAAGTGGGTGGCGAAGGTGAAGGAACAAACCTGGGCCGACACGTTCGTGTTCTTCAAGCACGAGGACACCGGCACCGGGCCGAAGTTCGCCACGCAATTCCTGAAGTACGCCGATGCTTGAGAGTGGTAGGCACACTCCGTGTGCCGTGAACCAGAACGGCACACGGAGTGTGCCTACCACTCTCAGATCAGCCGTACCGCACCCACAGCATGACCAGCCCGTGGGCAGGGGCGGTTGGGCCGGCCTCGCGGCGGTCCTGACCGTCCAGCACTTCCCGCATCTTCGACTCCGGCCAGTACCCGCGGCCGATGTGGTACAGGGTGCCGGCGATGGCCCGCACCATGTTGTACAGGAACCCGTCCGCCTGCACCTCGATCCACACGCACTGGTCGTGCCGGGTGACGGCGATGTCTTGAATGGTGCGGATACTGGTCAGGCGGTTCGGCCACTCGGTCTCGAAGCAGCGGAAGTCGTGCCGGCCGCGGAGGGCCTGCGCCGCCCGGTGCATCACCTCGTGGTCCACCTGCCGCCGCGGCTGGTACGCGTACCGCCGCAGGAACGGGTCGGGGATGCGGCTGTCGTTGATGACGTAGCGGTAGCGCTTGGCGATCGCATCCTTGTTCGCGTCGAACGCCTGCCCCATCACCTCGCCGTCGAGTACCGCCACGTCCTCGGGCAGCTTGGCGTTCACCGCCTTCACCAGCGTGGCGGGTTCGAGCCGGGTGTCGCTGTAGAAGTTGCACACCTGCCCGTAGGCGTGGACGCCGCTGTCCGTCCGCCCGCTGCAGTTCACCCGCACCCGGTCTTCCTGGGTGATCGAGGAGATGGCCGCTTCGAGCGTCTCCTGCACGGTGCGGAACCCCGGCTGCGTCTGCCAGCCGAAGAAGTCGGTGCCGTCGTACCGGACGGTGAACTTGAGGTTGCGCATAGAAGTGGGACTAACCACAGAGGCACAGGGACACAGAGAAGACGGGAGAAGATTGTTCGGAATCCAATCTCTCGTCTTCTCTGTGTCCCTGTGCCTCTGTGGTTAGTTCTTACTTTACAATCCCGCGGTTGATGAGTTCCTCGGCGCACTGCACGGCGTTGCTGGCGGCGCCCTTCCGCAGGTTGTCCGCCACCACCCACAGGCTGAGCGCGTTCGGGTTGGACGGGTCGAGCCGCACACGGCCGACGAACGTGCTGTCGCTCCCCTCGGCGTGGATCGGCTGCGGGAACCGGCCGTCCTTCGTCTCGTCCAGCAGGGTGACGCCGGCCGCCGCCGCCAGCGCCGCCTTCGCGTCCGCCGCACTCACCGGCCGGTCGAACTCGACGTTCATCGACAGGCAGTGCGAGATCCGCACCGGCACCCGCACGCACGTCGGGTTCACGCCGATGGCCGCGTCGCCCAGGATCTTCTTCGTCTCGTTGATCACCTTGTTCTCTTCCTCGGTGTACCCGTTCGGGTCGAGGGTCCAGTCCAGGGTGATGACGTTGCCGGCCAGTTGCGCCCGGTGGGCGGTCGGGGCGGGCACCGGCCCGCCGGCGGCGAACGCCTTCAACTGGGCGTCGAAGTCGGTCAGCCCGGTGGCCCCCTTGCCGCTCGACGACTGGTAGGTGCTGACCACGATCCGCTTCACCGTGCCCAGCGCCCGCAGCGGGTGGACGGCCACCGTCAGCGGGATCGCCACACAGTTCGGGTTGGCGACGATCCCCTTCTTGATGTGGTGCAGCTGGTCGGCGTTCACCTCCGGCACCACCAGCGGGCAGTCCGGGTCCATCCGCCACGCACTCGAATTGTCCACGACGATCGCCCCGGCCTTCGCCGCGATCGGGCTGAACTCTTTGCTCACCTTGCCCGGAGTGCTGCTGAGTACGATCTGCACGCCGGCGAACGCCTCCGGGCGGAGGGCTTCCACCGTGTACGGTTTGCCGGCGAACTCGACCTGTTTCCCGGCGGACTTCTCCGACGCCAGGAACTTGACGGACTTGATGGGGAACTTCCGCTCGGCGAGTACCCGCCGCATCAGATCGCCCACCGCCCCGGTCGCGCCGACCACCGCCACGTTGACAGCCACGGCAAGGCACCTCAGGAGAGGAGTAAACGGACCACCAGACAGGATAGGGGAACGCACCCTGCCGGTGAACCCGGCCCGCGTGGGCCGCGGGTGCGAGCCAGCCCCACGCACCCGCCGACCTGGCGGTCGGGGTTCACCCCAAAGTGCTCATCCGCACCTCCCCGCCCACCACCGTCGCCACCGCCTTGCCCGTCACCGGCCAGCCGTGGTACGGGCAGTTGCGGCTCTTGCTCCGGAACTTGGTCACGTCGATCGTCCACTTCACCGCCGGGTCGATGACGGTCACGTCGGCCACCGCCCCGTCCACCAGCGTGCCGCGGTCGATGCCCAGCACCTTCGCCGGGTTGACGGTCATCTTCTCGATCATCTGCGGCCAGGTGAGGTGCCCCTTCTCCACCAGGTGCGTGACGCACAGCGGCAGGAACGTCTCCAGCCCGACGATGCCGTTCGGCGCCTGGTCGAACTCGCGGGCCTTCTTCTCCGGGGCGTGCGGGGCGTGGTCGGTGGCCAGCACGCTCAGGGTGCCGTCCTTCAGCCCCTCAATGATGGCGTCCACGTCGGCTTGCGTGCGGAGCGGCGGGGCCATCTTGTAGTTGCTGTCGAACTCGGTCAGCGTCTCGTCGGTCAGGATGAAGTGGTGCGGGCACGCCTCCCCGCTGATCCAGAAGCTCGGCTTGCCCGCCCGCCGCAGTTCCTCCGCCCGCTTCCGCCCCTTGCGGATCAGATGCACCCCGCCGGCCGTGCTCACGTGCAGGATGTGGACCTTCCCGCCGGTCAGTTCGGCCAGCACGATGTCCCGGAAGATCATGATGTCTTCGGCCACGCCGGGCATCCCCCGCACCCCCAGCCGGTGGCTCACCGCCCCCTCGTTCATCACCCCGCCTTCGGTCAGTTCCAGGATCTCGGCGTGGACGAGCACCGCCTTGCCGAACCGGTCCTCGAACTCGTCCACCGGGCGGGCGAACTTCTCCTTCCGCCGGAACATCTTGGTGTATTCGAGCGCCCGCCGCATGATCTCGGCGCTGGCGACGGGTGCCCCGTCGTCGGTGAACGCCACCGCCCCGCCGTCCACCAGCTTGCCGAGTTCGGCCAACTCCTTCCCCTGCCGCCCCTTCGTGACGGCCCCGATGGGCAGCACGAAGCACTGCTCGGCCCGCTTCGCCTGGAGGATGACGAACTCGGCCGCGTCGCGGGTGTCCAGCGCCGGCTCGGTGTTCGGCATACACGCCACGGTGGTGACCCCGCCGGCGATGGCCGCACTCGCCCCGGTCTCGATCGTCTCGTCCTCCTCGCGGCCCGGCTCCCGCAAATGAACGTGCATGTCGATCAGCCCCGGCGCCACGATCTTGCCGGTGCAGTCGAGGACGCGGTCCGGGGTGAGGCCGGGGTGAGGGCCGAGGCCGACCACGAGGCCGTCCACCACGTACAGGTCGGTCACCCGATCGACGCCCTGGGCCGGGTCGATCACCCGCCCGTTCTGGAACAGGAGTGTGCTCATGGGCGATAGTGTATGGCCGCCGGTTGTAGCCGGTGTGGACGGCGGGTACACTCCCTCCACCTCCGGAGGGAATCGTCATGTCTCGGTTCATCCCGCTCGTTGCCGCGCTCGTCGCCGTTCCGCTCGCCGGGTGCGGGCCGAAGGCGAACACCGACCCGACCGGCACCCGGCCGACGGTGCCGGCCGTCCCGCCGATCGACATCAAGATGCCGCCCCCGGACGCGCCGAAACCGCCGACCCCACCGTCCGACAAAGAGGTGGCGCAGAAGAACCTGAAACAGATCGGTCTGGCAATTCACAACTACGAGTCGAGTTGGGGCTTCCTGCCCGTGGGCGTCTACAAGAAAGGCGGGGTGGGGCTGAGCTGGCGGGTGACGATCCTGCCGTTCCTGGACCAGGAGAACCTGTTCCGCCAATTTAAGCAGGACGAGCCGTGGGACAGCGAACACAACAAGAAGCTGATCGACCAGATGCCGGCGGTGTTCGCCTCGCCGGGCAAGAAGGCCGAGAAGGGGCACACCCACCTGCGGGCGTTCACCGGGCCGGCGGCGTTCATCCCGACCCCGACGCCGACATCCGGCCAGCCGGGCCACCCGATCCGCGGGCGGGCGTTCGTCGGCATCCCCGACGGGGTGGCGAACACCCTGTTCGTGGCCGAGGCGGCCGACCCGGTGGTGTGGACCAAGCCGGACGAGTTGGCGTACGACGGGGCGACCCCGAACGACCTGAAGCCGCTGCCCAAACTCGGCGGGGTGTTCCCCGGCGGGTTCCACGGGGTGATGGGCGACGGGCAGGTGAACTGGTTCCCGGAGTCCATGCCCGAGGCCACCCTGCGGGCGCTCATCACCGTGAGCGGCGGGGAGGTGGTCGATCTGAACGCGATCAAGCACCCGCAGGGGGCGCCGCCGGCGAAGAAGCCGCCGACCGACGTCCACCCGAACAGGTACGACGCGGCCGACCACCGCACCACCGTCGCGCGGCTGCAAGCCCTGCACGCCGCGGCCATGCTGTACCACGACGCGAACGGCCACCTGCCGGCCGGGGTGATCGCGTCGAAGGACGCGGTCGGGCTGAGCTGGCGGGTGCAACTGCTGCCGTACCTCGGGCACGAGAACCTGTACAAGCAGTTCCGCCTGGCCGAGCCGTGGGACAGCGAGCACAACAAGAAGCTGCTCGACCCGATGCCCGAGGTGTTCCTGTCCGGCGGGGCCAAGCTGACCGCCGGACACACCTACTTCCGGACGACCCGCGGCCCGCAGGGGGTGGTGTTCGCGCCGGTGCTCCAGCCGGGGCAGAAGCCGCCGCCGCTGGCCGGCGAACCCGGCCGGCCGGTGCCCGGCCGCCGGCTCACCGACTTCGCCGACGGCCTGTCGCTGACCATCCTGTTCGCCGAGGGGCAGACGACCGTGCCGTGGACCAAGCCGGACGAGTTGGAGTTGTGGCCGGCTCCCGCGGCCGAACAGCCGAAGGGCGGCGGGATCGTGAAGGTGGTGCCGCCGAAGCTCGGCCGCGCCCGGCCGGGCGAGTTCCACGCGGTGCTGGCGGACGGCACGGTGGTGTACTACAAGCCGTCGCTACCGGCCCACGACCTCGCGTACCTGCTGACCATCGCCGGCGGCGAGCCGGTCGAGCCGCTGCCGGCCGAACACGTCGAGTACGCGGTGCCGCCGAAGGCGAAGAAGTGACGGCCGGTTCCGCGGTCGAACTCGTGCTGACGCCCGCCCCAACGGGGCGAACCGAACCACGCTCGGGTGGCCTCAACCCCGGAAGTGCCCCATGACCCGCTGTGCGTTCGTGCTGCTCGCCCTGGCCCCGCTCGCCGTCGCCGCCCCGGTGCCGAAGGACACCGAGCGGCAGGCGATCGAGAAGCGGTACGGCAAGGTGGTGGACCCGAAGGGCGACTCCAAGTTCGAACTCGACGGCACCAAGCTGAAGATCACCCTGCCGGCGAACGAGGTGCGGGACCTGACGCACGAAACGGACACCGCCCCACGGGTGACGAGGGAGGTGAAAGGTGATTTCGAACTGACCGTCCGCATCGAAGTCCATCTCGATGAACAGGCCACTGTCTTGGACGAACTGGTGGAGAAGAAACTCCGGGTCAAAGCTGTGGCCGGGGGGGTCCAACTCCGTGGATCGGGTCCAATAGATCCGTGGTTCCGGTGTGGTTTTTCGAGGTATCAGATCGACGGCGAAGTAGTCCGATCCGGCTGCCCGTTCGAACTGCCACCGAGTTTGTGCGTGGGCGGGTTCGGCGGGTTCGGCCAAAGCAACCGTCTGGAGTGTGAGTCGCTCGTGATGAGGTACACCCGGAAGGGCAAGAACGTGGACGCGGAGTACACGACCGATGGCAAGAGTTGGACCAGCGCATTGCGTGTGAGGGATCACCTGCCGGAAGGTGATTTGTCGGTTTCGCTGTTCGCCCAGCACGCCTCGTCGAAAGCACACACCGTCTCGTTCAGCGAGTTCGAAATCAGGCCGATCGAGAAGAAGTGACGGTGCCCTCTTCGGCGAGCCGGGAGCGTGATCGACCGGAGGTTTCATTGCTCCGGTCGCTCACGCTCCCGGCTCGCCACAAACCGCTCCCGGCTCGCGCCGCCTACTTCTTCTCTGCCTCTTTCTCCTTCTTCTCCGGCGGGGGCGGCAGGCGGGTGAACACCTGGTCCATGAACCGCACCGCGTCCACCTCGCCGTTCGGCCCGATGCGGAACTGCACGTCGTAGGTGCTGCGGTCGGCCAGGTACACCTCCGCCTTCGGCTCCACCATCACCCCGGTGAACGTGTCGAACTGGTAGTGTTCCAGCCGGAACGCCGACTTGCCCCACTTCAGCGTCAGCTCGCCGTCCTTCTCGCTGATTTCCGCCCGCCCGTAGGCCGGCTGCTCGTACCGCCCGGCGTACTTGGGCAGCGGCAACACTGGCTTGGTGTCCGGCTTGCGGTCGTCGGCCCGCTTCTTCCGGTCGTCGGCGATCTTCTGGTCCAGCCGGGTCAGCTCGCCCTTGTAGAACGCCACCCAGTCCTCCGCGGGCAGCCCGAGCAGTTGATCAAGGACCGTCTTCGCCACCGCTTCCGGCAGGAAGCACGGCTTCAGGTTGCACACCACGAACACCGCCACCTTCTTGTCCGGCACCATCATCACCTGCGCCCGCAGGCCGGTCAGGGTGCCGCCGTGCGACACGCACACGTTCCCGCGGTAGTCGTGGACGAACCAGCCGAGGCCGTAGGTGGTGAACTTGCCCGCCTTCTCCGGGAAGTACGGCACGAACGGGCCGGTCGGCCGCACCAGCATTTGCTGGGTGCGGGTCTCCTTGATGACCGCGGCGGGGATCACCTGCTTGCCGTCGAGCTTGCCATCGTTCAACTGGCACCGCAGCCACTGGCCCATGTCGCGGGCGGTGGAGTTGACGCACCCGGCGCCGAGCGCGTGGTCGATCTCGTCCCACGCCGCCGGCTTCACCTGCTTGTCGAACGTCAGGTAGTGTAGGTCGGCCCGGTCGTCGGCCAGGTGCCCGGCCTTGAACGTGGAGCTGGTGGCTTTCATGCCCAGCGGCTCGAACAGCCGCTTCCGCACCGCCCCGTTCCACCCGCCGTTGAACAGGTTGCCCGTAATCAGGCTGGCGGTGGTGAACGGGACGTTGGTGTACTCCCAGGTGGTGCGGAACGGGGTGGACGGGGTGGCCTTCGTCCAGCGGAAGATGAGCTCGCCGGTGTTGTTCGTCAGCCCGGCCCACAGGGCGTCGTGCCGGGGCATGCCGGTGCGGTGACAGAGCAGGTCGCGGAGGGTCACGTCCCGGTCGGCGGACGGGTCGGACAGACGGAACGCCGGCAGGAAGTCGATCACCCGGTCGTCCCAGCGGGCGCGACCCTCGTCGATGGCCATGCCGAGCAGGGTGGCGGTGAACGCCTTCGAGCAGGAGGCGATGGGGAACACCGTGTCCGGGGTGACGGCCACCTCCGAGCCGTGTTTCTTCACCCCGTACCCCTTCAGGTGGACCACCTCGTCGCCCTTCACCACCACCACCGCCACGCCGGGGGCTTGCAACTCTTTCATCGCCTTCTCGACCACCGCGTCGATCGGCTTGACGTCGAGTTCGGCGGCGCCGGTAACGGGGAGTAAGAAGGCCAGTGCCAGGAGACAGGCAGTCGGGCGCATGAGGAGGCTCGGCGGGGGCGGGGTGAAACGAAACCGGCCCCGTGTTGATACACGGGGCCGGGGTCCGGTTCCAACGGAAATTCGGGTTGTTACTCCAGCAGCAGGGTCGGCTCCCAGCCGACGCGCTCGGCGTTCGCCTTCAGCTTTTCGAGCGCCCGGTTCTGGATCTGGCGGACCCGCTCCTTCGAGATGCGGAGCAGATGACCGATCTGCCGCAGGCTGTGCGTGCCGTTGCCGGTCAGCCCGAACCGTAGGTCGAGCACCTTCCGCTCGCGGGGCCGCAGGTTTTCCATCAGGAACTTGAGCGCTTCCTGCCGCTCGTTGTTCTCGTGCAGGGTGAGCGTCTGGGTGTCCGGCATGGCCTCGGTCAGCTTGAAGTCGCTGTCGTCGTCGAGGACGGCGTTCAGGCTGACCGGGGTGCGGGTGGCGGTTTGCAGGTGGTTCAGGTGTTCCAGGCTGCTGCCGGTCCGCTGGGCCAACTCCTGCGGGCTGGGGATGTGCTTGCCGCCGTGGGCCAGGGCTTCACTTTCCTGCTGCAACAGGCCCAGTTCTTGCAGGTGGTGGGGCGACAGGCTGACCAGGTGGCTCTGGCGGGCGACGGCGATTTGCAGGGTTTGCCGGATCCACCAAGTGGCGTAAGTCGCGAGGCGGGTGCCGTGGGACACGTCGAACCGATCGATGGCTTGCATCAGCCCGCACACCGCTTCCTGGAGCAGGTCGGTGTACGCCAGGCTGTGGTGGCGGAACCGCTTGGCGACGTGGGCGGCGAGGCGGATGTTCGCGCTGGCGAGGCGGTGTTTGTAGTGGACGTAGCGGTTGTGCAGGCGGCGGACGGCCATCACCTCGCGGGTGGCGGCGGTGCAGTTGTCGCGGATGAACTGGGCCATCGGCCACGGCTCGAGCGGCGGGCGAGCGGCCCGCAGGTCGGGGAAGTGGCGGAGGAGCACCCGGACCAACTCGTTCTTGCAGTCCCAGAAGCTCGTCAGCAGCTCCCGCTCCTCTTCGGGGGTCAGCAGGTCGGAGGAGAAGGTGGTGACGGTGGTTTCGTCGACGACAACGGCCGACGACGCTTTCCGGGTCCGCCTCGCGGTGGTCATTACAGGTTACTCCCCAGGTGGTGTGAATCACAAAACGACGGCACACCCAGTCCCGGACCGCAGCTTCGGGCGAGCGGTCCGGTGGGCCAGCACTTCCCGTTCGTCCGGTGGGCTAGACCGGGGTGGGTGGGAAATAGTACCGTCGGAGGAAGAAGGGACGTTCCTGGAATAAAAAAACGCGGAGGTCGGGGGTCGCCGGTGCGGTCGATCTTGGCCGGGGGTAGCCGTGTGGCTGGTGGCCGGCGGACGGGTTACGTCCGCGAGGGCCGGGGGGGCCAAGAATCGCCGGGTTGTAGGCGTCGACCAGCGTCGCGTCGGGGGTCCAGGGTGACCCTTCAGTCATTACAACGAGCCGATTGTAAACGGTCCGGCGGGGGTGATCAAGAACGCAACCCGGTTTCCCCGCTTTTTTCTTCCCAACTGTCGCGGTTTCGCATACGGATGAGAGAACCTGCCCGAGTCTCCGGAATGTGACGGATTTCGGCCCGTGTCGAAATGTCGGAAAAACCCGTCCGGATCGCAAAAAGCGCACTATTTTTCGGCACCTGGATGGGGAATCGGGTTTCAGTTTCAACGCCACAGCAAGGAGGTTGTGCTTTGATGGAACCCCTGAACACTCGCCCGGTTGTCGCCCCCTCGGCCGCTGACCGCGGAAATCCGGCCATGCCTCCCCCTCAGTACAAGTGCGCCGTCCTGGCCGTGGACGACGAGCCGGCGATCCTGGCATTGCTCCGACAGCAACTCGGGTATCATTTCGACGTTCAGACCGCCGCCTCCGCCGCCGAAGCCCGCACGCAGGTCGAGGACCGCCCGCCGGACATCGTCATCGCCGACCTCACCCTGCCGGACTCGTCCGGGGTGCAACTGCTCGACTGGGTGTACCACGCCTCCCCCCGCACCGCCCGCGTACTCATCTCCGGCACCGCCTCCCTCCAGGACGCGGTGGACGCCATCAACCGCGGCCGCGTTCACCGGCTGATCCTCAAGCCGTGGCGGGCGGAAGACCTGGTGGCCCACCTGCGGGAGGTGGCTCGCGGGGTGCTCCTGGAGCGGAGCCACGAGCGGCTGCTGGAAGAGCTGCGGTCGCTCAACCTGGACCTGGAGCGGCGGGTGGACGAGCGGACCCGCGAGCTGAAGCTGATGAACCAGATGCTCGAGAAGCTGGCCCTCACCGACCAACTCACCGGGCTGCCCAACCGCCGGTCGATCGAGATGATCGCCCGGCAGGAGTTGCTCCGCCGCGCCCGCACCCCGGCCCCGATCACCTTCGGGCTGATCGACGCCGACTGGTTCAAGCAGATCAACACCCGCTACCTGCTGTCCGGCGGGGACACGGCGCTGGTGGCGCTGGCCAAGACCCTGCAACTGACCGTGCGGGGCACCGACGCCATCGGGCGGGTGGGCGGGGAGGAGTTCCTGCTGGTCGCCCCGGACACCGACCAGGGCGGGGCGGAGGTGCTGGCCGAGCGGCTGCGGGCGGAGGTGGAGCGGATGCAGGTGACGCACAACGGCGGGCACATCCCGGTCACCGTCAGCGGCGGGTTCGTGGTAGCCGACGCCAACATCCCGGCCGACTTCGAGCGGATGCGGGAGGTGGCGGCGGAGGCTCTGGCCGCGGCCAAGACCGGCGGGCGGAACAGGTGCGTGGTCAAGCAGTTCACCGGCGAGCCGATCGCCACCTCGGCGTGAACCTTTCAACAGCCCCCGGCGTCGGATACAGTACAGTGTCGGTCGGACGACCGGCCGGACGGCCGCCGCCGGGCAACCGGGGGAGGAAAGTCCGGGCTTCGCAGGGCGCGGTGGTGGGTAACCCCCACCCCCGGCAACGGCTCGTGCCCCGGCGCGGGCCGCCAACGGGCGGGACAGTGCAACAGAAAGTAAACCGCCCTTCGGGAAGGAATAAGGAACAAGTGAGAAGGGACAAATCAGAAAGCCGCTGATCGCAGCCTTTCCTTTTTTCCTTGCTACTTGTCCCTTGTTCCTTCCCGCAGGGTAAGGGTGAAACGGTGCGGGGCGAAAGCCCTTAATGTAAGAGCGCACCAGCGGCGGGGTGACCCGCCGGCTCGGCAAACCCCACCGGAAGCAAGGCCAAATAAGCGGACAGGACCGGCCCGGTCCGTTACGATCCGCGGGTAGGCTGCTCGACCCCACTGGCAACAGTGGGGCTAGAAAAATGGCCGTCGCCGGCCGGCTCGCAAGCGCCGACCGGAACAAAACCCGGCTTACAGGCCGGTCGTCCGATCGACTCCGGGTCTTTGGTGAACCCCGACCGCAAGAGAGGGGGTGGCATAACACCCACCCCCTCCCTTGCGGTCGGGGTTCACCATTTCGGTTATCATTCCCGGTAGATGTTCCTCTCTCCCCCCCCTGCTCCGCCCGGCCACCTGGCGCTCGTCCGCGTGTCCCGCCGGGCGATGGCCACCACGTTCGAAATCGCCATCCCCTACGGCACCTCGAACGCCATCGCCGCCGCCGAGGCCGCGCTCGACCGGATCGACCAACTCGAAGACCAGCTCACCGTGTACCGCGACACCAGCGAGGTGAGCAGGCTGAACACCACTGGTTCGGCGGGCGTCGAGCCGAACCTGTTCGACCTGCTCCAGCGGTGCGCCACCCTGACGAACGACACCGGCGGGGCGTTCGACGCGGCGTGCGGGTCGGTCATCAAGTGCTGGGGGTTCTACAAGCGGGAGGGCCGCGTGCCGAGCGAACCGGAACTGACCGCCGCGATGCACCGCACCGGGTTCCGGCACGTCATCCTCGACGCCCCGACCCGGACCGTGAAGTTCAACCGCCCCGGCCTGGAGCTGAACCTCGGGGCGATCGGCAAGGGGTACGCCCTGGACCGCGCCGCCGAACTGCTGCGGTCCGAGTGGGGCATCCGGTCGGCGCTGCTGCACGGCGGCGGGAGCAGCGTGCTGGCCGTCGGCGTGCCGCCGACCGACATCCGTGGCTGGCGGGTAGCCGTGCGGCACCCGTCGGACGATTCGCGGACGCTCGGCTCGGTGTTCCTGGCGAACCGGGCGCTCGGCACGTCGGCAGCCACCTACCAATATTTCGAGTACAACGGCAGGAGGTACGGGCACGTCCTCGACCCGCGGACCGGCCGCCCGGCGGACGGGGTACTCAGTGCCAGTTGTGTGGCCGCTTCTGCCGCCGACGCCGACGCCCTGAGCACCGCCTTCTTCGTCGCCGGAGCCGACTGGACGGCCGAGTTCTGCCGCAGCCGCGAGCACCTGGCGGCAATCGTGTTGACGGACGCCGCCCCGCCGCGGACGATGAACCTACCGGCCACGCTGTACGACCCGCCGGGGCAGCGCGACCTGCGAGACGAGGCGGATTGGTTTTCGTAGGGTGGGTCCGGACGCGGTGACGCGACCGTGACCCACGTTCGACCGCAAGCCCGTGGGTCGTCGGACACGTCCGTGTCCGGACCCACCCTACCAGATACCCCCATGCACCTGCCGATCCCCCTCCCCGTTCTGTACGCCGGCCTGGGCGGGGTGCTGCTCGCGCTGATCGTCGCCACGGCGCAGAACCGCTGGCAGTGGCGGGTGTTCTTCCTGCTCGCCCTGCGGCTGGCGATCGGCTGGCACTTCCTGTTCGAGGGGCTGCACAAGGTCCACTCGCTGTCCGTCGGCGACACGGACACGAGCAAGCCGTTCACCAGCGCGAACTACTTCAACGCGGGAGACGGCCCCGGCGCGGAGATGGCCCGCAAGTGGTTCATCGCCGACCCGGAAAAAACGTACACCGAGCGGCTGTTGAAGAAGCGGGAGATCACCCCGGACGAATTCCGCAAGCTGAACGCCGCCCAACAAGCCGACCTGTGCCCGGACGCGGTGGCCCGGCTGCTGAGCGTGCCGGATGACGCCGCGGCGAAGGCCCAGAGCGACGCCGAGGCGGCGAAGGCGGCGGCCGACCAGAAGCCAGACGATGTGCCGCTCGCCGCCAAGGCGGCCGAGGCCAAAGGGAAGGCGGACTGGCAGCGGAGCGGCGGCGAGAAGATGAAGGCGAAGTTCGCCGCCTGGGTGTACGGGGCCGAGCCGCGGGACGCCAAGTTCAAGGACGTGACCGGCGACACCCCCGTCACCCCCGAGCAGTGGCTGGACTACATCGCCCTGCTGCAAAAGGAGTACGACACCCGCGTGCAGCGGACGAGCGCCGACCTGGGCGTGGGCAACGGGCTGGAGGTGAAGCGGACGGCCGCCATCAAGACCGACCTGAACGCGGCGAGGACCGGGCTGGCGAAGGCCACCGACGAGTTGCTCGCCGAACTGAAGAAGGATGCCGGCATCACCGCGGAACCGCCGGCCCCGCCGTGGCACTCGGACATCAAACGGCTCGACACGGCGGTCGCCTGGGGCGTCACCGCCATCGGCGCCGGGCTGCTGCTCGGGCTGTTCACCCGCCTGTGGTGCGTGGCCGGGGTCGGGTTCCTGGTGATGACGTACCTGAGCAGCCCGCCGTGGCCGTGGCTGCCGCCGCCGCCGCCGTCCGAGGGCAGCCCGCTGTTCATCAACAAGAACCTGATCGAGGCGGTCGCCCTGCTGGTGGTGATGGCCCACCCGACCGGCCGCTGGCTCGGCCTGGACGCGCTCATCGATTACGTGCTGTTCGGTCGGAAGAAGAGCTAACAGAAAGCCCACGGACGGCCGTCCGTGGGCTTGCCCTCATACACCCTCCCCGGAGCCGCCGTCATGGCCACCAAGCTGACCGAAGAAGAGAAGGCGATCGGCGCCCGCAACTTCAACCAGGCCCGCGCGGACATGGCCCCGCACGCCGACGGCGTGTCCCGCCGCACGTTCATGAAGTCGGCCCTCGCCGCCGGCGGCATCGTCCCGGTGAGCGCGGCGGTGTACTTCGGGTACGACCAGTGGAAGGCCGGCAACAAGCCGGTCCGCACGGCGCTCATCGGCTCCGGCGACGAGGGGTGCGTGCTCGTGGGCGAGCACAACCCGGCGTACAACCAGATCGTCGCCGTGTGCGACGTGCGGCCGTACAGCCGCAAGCGGGTGTTCGAGAAGGACGGGGACATCCGCAAGGGGCTGAAGCACCACTACGGCAACGACGCGGCGGGGAAGATCAAGACGTATGACAGTGTGGACGCGCTGCTGGCCGAGAAGACCGCCCTCGGGTTGGAGGCGGTGGTCATCGCCACCCCGCTGTTCACCCACAGGGACATCACCATCAAGTGCATGGAGGCCGGGCTGCATGTGCTGTGTGAAAAGCTGATGGCCCGCACCATCACCCAGTGCAAGGAGATGATCGCGGCGGCGAAGAAGAACGGGGTGCTGCTGAGCATCGGCCACCAGCGGCACTACAGCCTGCTGTACGCGCACGCCGCCGAGCTGGTGAACGACGGCGTCCTGGGCGACATCAAGCACATCCGGGCGCTGTGGCACCGCAACAACTCGTGGCCGCGAGTGTACTCGGAGAAGGAGAAGGAGGCGTTCGCCCCCGGGTTCGACCTGCCCACCCTGATCGACGGCTGGTATCCGCCCATCCGCAAGGAGGACGCGGCCGAACTCACCCCGGACAAGGTGTCGGCGCTCGGGTACAAGAACCTGTCCGAACTGGTGCGGTGGCGGTGCTTCGACCGCACCGGCGGCGGGCTGATGGCCGAACTCGGCAGCCACCAGTTGGACGCCAGCAGCATCTTCCTGGGCAAGGTGAAGCCGCTGAGCGTGATGGGCGTCGGCGGGCAGTTCTTCTACGGCGACTCGCGGCTGGCCGAGAAGGGGCAGCCCACCGGCCCGAACCCCCGAGAGTCGGAGGACGGGGTGTTCGTCACGTTCGAGTTCCCCGGCAAGGAGCACCCGGCGGCCGGCAAAGGCGGGACGAACCCGAACGACGTGGTGGTGGTCACGTACTCGTCGTTCAACACCAACGAGTTCGAGGACTACGGCGAGTGCCTGATGGGCAGCCGCGGCACCATGCTGGTGGAGAAGGAGGCGAGCGTGTACCTGTTCAAGGAGAAGGACAAGACGAAGGCGGCGGCGGCGAAACCCCCGAAGGACACGACCGTGTCGGTGTCGGCCGCCGACCCGAAGAAGCCGGTGCTGGAGGCGGCCAGCACCTGGGGGGTGGGCGGGGCGGCCATCACCAAGGGGCCGGCCGGCCCGGCGTGGGACACCGACATCCGCGGGTACCGGCAGGAGATGGAGCACTTCGCGTACTGCGTCCGCCGCTGGCAGGAGATGAAGCAGCCGGTGAGCTACGAGAAGGACAACGGGAAGATGAAGTACGCCGACATCCTGCCCCGCTGCCACGGCGAGGTGGCGATGGCCGACGCCATCCTGGCGCTGACCGCCAACCTGGCGATGAAGGCCGGGGAGAAGATCAGGTTCGACCCGAAGTGGTTCGACCCGGAAGCCCCGGACGCGCCGGAGACGAGGCCCGAGAAGAAGGCGTGAGGGAGGATGACCCATGCCGGTTCACGACTGGACGCGGGTGGACGACGGGGTGTTCCACGACGTTCACGGCGCGTGGATCATGGAGCTGCGAAAAGCGCTGAACGGCGGGCTACTGCCTGAAGACTTCTACGCGATGAGCGAGCAGTCATTGGGCGGGGGCAACCCGGACGTCCTGACGCTCGAAGTGAACCCGCCACCCGGTGCCAACACCGCTGACGCCAAGGGGCCGTTGTCGTCCGGCGGGGTCGCGCTTCTCACCGCCCCGCCCCGCACGAAGGTGGTCGCCCAGTCCGAGCGGGCGACCTACACCGCCAAACAGCGGAAACTGGTCATCCGCCACCGCAGCGGTCAGCGGGTGGTGGCGGTGATCGAGATCGTGTCCGCCGGCAACAAGGCCGGCGTGTACCCGTGGCAGCAGTTCGTGAACAAGTCGCTGGCCGCCCTGTACCGCGGAATTCACCTGCTCGTCCTCGACCTTCACCCGCCCGGCCCGCGAGACCCGAACGGCGTCCACGGCGCGATCTGGGGGGCGTTGACGGGTGAGGAATACGACCTCCCGTCCGCAGCGAATCGGACGCTGGCGGCGTACTCCGCGGGGCCGACGAAGACGGCCTACGCCGAGCCGTTGGCCGTCGGTCAGATGATGCCGGACATGCCGCTCTTCCTCACCCCCGATGGCGAGAGCCACATCATGGTTCAGGTCGAAGCGACGTACATGGCGGCCTACGCTCCACTCGGCCGGCACTACCGCGACATCCTCGAAGCACCCTCCGCGAGCTGATTGATCCGGCACCGCAATCGAAGACCCCAGCTGTGGGCCTTTTTTTTGCATTTCCTACCGACATCGGCGCGGCCGAACCCCTCGCTTACCATCCCCCTCACTTCGAGTGGAACGGTGAGGAGGGACGCCCGTGGTCACCACCGACGACCTGATCGCCGGCACCGCCGTCGAGCCGCGGCCGTACCAGGCGCGGATCGTGAACAAGGCGCTCGACCTGTACCTGACCAAACAACTGCGGTCGATCCTGGTCGAAAGCCCGACCGGGAGCGGCAAGACGGTCATGGGCTTGCTCATCGCGGCGGGCCTTCAGAAGGCGCTCGGGCTGAAGGTCGGGTGGGTGGCGATGCGGCGGTATCTGCTCGCGCAGGCGAAGGCGGAAGCGGCCGAGCGGGGCATCCCGGTGCAGGCCGAGTTCATCAGCATGTTCGACAAGAACCCGCCGGCCGGGCTGGACCTGCTCGTCGTCGATGAGGCCCAGCACGACGCCGCCGGCAGCATGGCCCACCTGCACAACGTCATCCGCCCGCGGTTCATCCTCGGCCTGTCCGCCACCCCGTTCCGGGCGGACAAGGTGAAACTGTGCTTCGACACCGCCATCCGCGACGCCGGCATCCGCACCCTGATCGAGGACGGCTTCCTGTCCCGGTTTCGGCACTACACGATCCCGAACTACACCCCCGAAGCGGTGGCCGACTGCTACTTGTCGGATCGGCAACGGTGGGGCAAGTCGGTGTTCTACTTCCACACCATTCCGCAGTGCGAGGCGGCGGCGGCGCGGCTGCGGGCCGGCGGGGCGAAAGTCGAAATCGTCACCGCCAGCGGGGACCGCGACGCGCAGCTCGAAGCATTCGACAACGGCGAACTGGACGCGCTGGTGAACTGCATCGTGCTGGCCGAGGGGTTCGATTGCCCGAGCCTGCAAACGGTGTTCTGTCGGCCGAGTGAGAAGGGCATCACCGTGCAGATGTGCGGGCGGGTGCTGCGGAAGCACCCGGCGGTGGCGTGCAAGAACGTGGTGCAGTGCCAGAAGACCCGCTGGCCGTTCGTCCGCACCGCCGGGGCCGAGTTCCAGTACGTCTGGATGGACGGCGAGTGGCGGAGCCTGACGGTGAACCCGAAGCTGCAACAGGTGGCGCTCTCGACGATGCGGATGCTGGCGAACACGCCGGTCGAGTTGCCCGAGTTCCTGAAGAAGAACGCCCCGGCCCGAACGCGGTTCCGGGCGCGGGATTGATGTCTTTACCCTCTCCCCTTGAGGGAGAGGGTCGCCCGATGCATCGCATCGGGCGGGGAGAGGGGTGGATCGAAGAACCCCTCTCCCGCGCTCGGCTGACGCCGAGCTTGCCCTCTCCCTCAAGGGGAGAGGGGAAAACCAAATCAACCACCACCCGACCCGGAGTCCCTGCCCATGTCCGCCACCTTCGAGTACGGCGTCTGCCGCCTCCGCGACCTGCAAGTGCCGGAATCCCCGGCCGACGAGAACCCGGACAAGCCGTCCGCCACCCGCCCGCTCAACACCCTGCTGCTGAACGACCGCCCGGTGCGGACGAGCAAGCGGTTCTGGAGCAGCCTGCAAATGCGGTTCGGGTTCACCACCAACATCTTCCGCTACTTCACCCACGCCGAGGTGTTCCGCCGCATCTCCGCCCGCAGCCCGGACGACAAGATCCGCTACTGCCTGGAGACGCCGGAGGGGTACACCACCTCGCGGCTGCTGGCGGTGTCCAACCCGACCGGCGGGTTGGTGGACAACGACGAACTCGACAACCTGCTTACCCGCTACCGGGCGAAGGAGCGGGGCTACCACGACGGCATCGTCCGCAGCTTCCACACCCCACGACACGGCGGGCCGTTCACCATCGCCGGCGACGGGTTCGAGGCGCAGTACGTCATCGAGACGCCGATCGACGGGTTCGGCCGGCCGATGGTGTACCTGGCCATGCTGCGGCAGATCTGCACCAACGGGGCGATCGCCATGACCCCGGCGTTCCGCAGCGAGATCAACCTGGGCAAGGGCACCGGCAAGAGCGGGGCGAAGGCCACGTTCGGCCTGGAGCGGGCGCTGGAGGGGTTCAACAACGAGGAGGGGTTCGCCGCCCTGCGGCAGCGGTTCGAGGGGTCCACCCGGTCGTGGGCGAGCATCCACGAGGTGTCCCGGCTGGGGCGGGCGATCACCAACCTGACGGCGCTGAGCGAACTGCCGCTGCGGTACACCCCGAAGGGCGGGGACGGCGGGAGCGTGGGCGACGGGTACTCGATGACCGCCCGCTACCGGCAGATCACCGGCGACCTGATGGGCATGTACGGGCTGGCGAACCTGGACGCCATCTCGGCCAAGCGGCAGCGGACGCTGCCCACCGCCTGCCGGGTGTACGACCTGCTCAACTTCGCCAGCGAACTGGCCACCCACCACGCCAAGCCGGCCGGCGCTCGCAAGTTGCAGGCGTTCATCGGCGACCTCGTCAGCGGCGAGTTCGACCTGGAGAACACCGCCGACCAGTTCGCCGACTGGCGGGACTTCTTCCTGGACGAATCCGCGGGGAGTGCGGCCAAACGGAAGAGGTGAGCCGCCAGCCAACTCGGTGCGAACGGCCCGGCGTCGGCACGCCGGTGGTAGAATGGCGAAAACCCGTAGAGGGAACACCGATGGAAATCCCGGTCCTGCTCGAACCCACACCCACCGGCTATCGTGCTTCGACGCACAGCCCGGTGCCGCTCTTCGCCGACGGGGATACGGAGGGGGCGGCGATGGCAGCCCTGTCCGTCGCGCTGCAAAATCGGCTGCAAAACGGGGCCAAGATTCGGTCACTCCGGATGCTCGATGTGAGCGGCCTTCAAGAGATCACCGCGCGGATGCGAAGCAACCCGTTGTTCCCGGAGTTTGAGAAAGCCATCGAGGAGTACCGCAAGGTGGCCAACGCCGTACCCGATCCGGACGCGGACTGATGCCGCTCTATCTACTCGACGCCACCACGCTCACGCACGTCTGGCACAACCACCCCCGCCTGATGGCGAACCTCGCGCGGCACAGCCACCCGCAATCCGGTGATCGGGTGGGCGTGGCGTCCGTGAATTCGGAGGAGGTGATCGAGGGGTGGTTGCGGCGGCTCCAGCGGTCGAAAACGCCCCAGGAAGAAGCGGCCAACTCGCAGGTGTTCCACGACGCGATCTTGTTCCTCGCCGCGTTCCCACTGGTCGCCGTCACCGATGCCGCCGTGGTGCGATACCAGGCGCTCCGCAAGATGCGGCTGAACGTGGGACGCAACGACCTGCGGTTGGCGGGCCTGGCGCTGGAGTTGGGAGCCACGGTGGTGACGGACAACGCCCGCGACTTCCGCCGGGTGCCCAACCTGTCGTGGGTGGACTGGACGACGTAACGAGCGGGATGACCGACCAGTTCGCCGGCTGGCGGGACTTCTTCCTGGACGAATCCGCGGGGAGTGCAGCCAAACGGAAGAAATGAAGGATGATTCACCGCGGAGGGCACGAGAGGGCGCGGAGGAAGTCAGAAATCATCTGTCTTTCTCCGCGCCCTCTCGTGCCCTCTGCGGTGAATTTCTTTTCGACTTTTGGCCGTCGAGCGCGAACCTGGCGGATTCCTCCCCCGTCTGAGTGGTGTCCCGCGACGCCGGTTCACCCATTTCCTTCACGAAAAATGGGCAAAAAACCGGCGCAAGGACTGGCACACCGCAGCGAACACCGGGTATAGTATCGGACCCCATTCTCGGATGGGGCCAACGAACACCGCCCGAAACCGTTCGGAATGGTGTGCCCCGGAATTCCCATAACCCTCTAACCGGCCGGATGTTGCAGTAACCGAACCCGGCGGGTGGCCCACAACCCCCGCCCCAACGTGTCCGACGGAGGTGCCCCATGGCCGCTCTGACCCTCACCAACCTGGCGACCCGCACGGCGCTCACCGGCAATCAGCCGGTGGCCAACGGCGATCGTTTCGGTCTGGGTCTGGTGGCGACGGTACCGCCGGCGGACTTCCTGTCTCAGGGGCAGTTCTTGCCCCGGCTTCCGGACGCGGACCACAAGTCCCGGCCCTGGAAAGACAAGGGAGAACCCGAGATGCGGTATCCCGAGCCTTCCCAGGCCCCGGCCGGTCCGGTCGGAAGTTTCTCTGGCGCCACGGTGTGTCGGTCGGTGTGGTCGGCGTTCGCCGCCCACCCGACCCGCCCGGCCGCCGACCTGGAGTCGAAGCTGGACCCGTTCCCCCGGAGTCGCGACTGCCAATCGCCGCTCCGCGGGAAGGTGCATCAGCGAGACATTCCGACCACCGACCGGAGAGACATCTCCGCCGGCTGGTCCCAGGTCGCGGCCGTCGCAGCGACACACGCAGCAAAGTGAGGTGACACTCGGCCCACCGCAAGCAAACCGCCACGAAGTCTACACCCGGAGTGGGGCTAACCCCCCGTTCCACGGCTCGACCACAGCGTTTGAGTGCGTTCCGAGCGTCATCAAGCCAGAGACCGTCAACCTTTAAACCCGTGCTGACGTCGGGCGTCCGACCCGGCCCCTAGGGTGGTCCGCTCTCTCCGAGAGCGGTCTTCAGAATCCGCTCTCGGAGAGAGCGGACCACCCTGTCGCCCGTTCGGATCGTCGTTTCCCCCGACCGTCGCACACGCAGCCGCCCCGCCGCGGGATCACCGCCCGGGACGCGCCGACGAGTCCGCGCCGGAACCGCCCTTCGAGGGCGGTTCACACGGCCGGTGTCGTGCGCCCCCGTCGCGGTCCGCCCGGTGCGGAGGACGCCGGCCCCCTTGTACTGATCCGGGGTGGCCGCCCTCCGTACCGGCGCTCGGGCCGGCCGCACACGTGAGCACCAGGATCGGGACAGGAAACCGATATGAGCTGGACCGAAATCACCGTCCTCGTGGATCGGGCGAAGGTGGGCGACCGGGCGGCGTTCGGCGAGCTGGTCGTCCGGTTCGAGAAGAGCGTGTACGCCATGGCCCTGACCCGGGTGCGGAACCCGGGCGAGGCGCAGGAACTGGCGCAGGAGGTGTTCATCCACGCCATGCGGAAGATCCCGCAGCTGCGGGACCCGCGGTGCTTCGCCGGCTGGCTGCGGCGGATCACCGCCCGGATGGCGATCAACCGGCTGACCCGGCGGGGGCCGGCGTTCGGCGCCGAGCCGGACATGCTGGACGCCCTGGCCGGCACCGGCCGGCCGCCGGAGCACGCCCTGGAAGCGAGCGAGGCGAAGGCCGAGCTGCACGCCGGGCTGAACAAGCTGAAGGCGGAGGACCGGGAGACCCTGGAGGCGTTCTACCTGCGGGGCAAGAGCCTCGTGGAGATGAGCGCCGAGTTCGAGGCCCCGGTCGGCACCATCAAGCGGCGGCTGCACGTCGCCCGGAACCGGCTGAAGGAGGTGCTCGGCGGGCCGACCGCCGAGGGGTTCGACAGCCCGGACCGGGAGGACCTGGCGGACGTGAGCCGGCCGAAAGCAGCGAAGAAGCGGGAGCCGGACCTGCTCGCGGTGTGAGCCGCGGGTGATGCCGGCGACTCACGGGCCGAGGGGACAACCCCTCGGCCTGCTTCCATTTCGGGGTGTTGTTAGCCCGACGCGCCAGCGAGGGGCAAGCCACCTGTGCGAGGAAGCTGACTCGCCCCTCGCTGGCGCGTCGGGCTAACAGCGGGGCGCTGGACATTTCCCCCCCGAAATGCGACACTTCCACTCCCGCCGGTTCTCTCCCATCCCGAGGTTCGCCATGCAACCCACCTTCACCCTCAAAGGCCACGCCGACCCGGTGTACGCCGTCGCCGTCTCCCCGGACGGCAAGACGTTCGCCACCGGCAGCTTCGACAAGACGGTGAAGCTGTGGAACGCCGCCGACGGGAAAGAGATGCGAGCGATCGGCGGGGCGAGCGGGCACACCAACCTGGTACTGGCGGTGGCGTTCCACCCGAAGGAGCCGATCCTGGCGTCGGCGTCCAGCGACAACACGGTCAAGTTCTGGGACGTGAAGGCGGACAAACCGGCCGACGCGCCGGTGCGGAACCTGGCCCACCCGCAACTGGTGAACGCCATCGCGTTCAGCCCGGACGGGTCGAAGCTGGCGAGCGGCGGGCAGGACGGCCAGCTCCGCATCTGGGACGTGAGCAAGAAAGACACGCCGGCCGCGAAGGCGATCGCCGCCCACGTGCCGCCGCAGCCGCAACAACCGCAGCCGATCTACGCCGTCCTGTGGACGCCGGACGGCAAGCAACTGATCACCGCCGGGAACGACAAGTCGATCAAGGTGTGGGACGCGGACGGGGCGAAACTGGTCCGCGAGATCAAGCCCGGTGCGGACCGCCCGCCGCCGTCGAAGGAGACGATCGCCGCCGCCCCCGGCGTGGTCGGCGGGGCGCACGGCTTCCAACTGAGCCTGCCGCCGTCGCCGGGCCACGTCGATCAGGTGTACTCACTCGCGCTGAACAAGGACGGCACGCTGCTCGCCAGCGGGTCGGCCGACCGCACGGTGAAGGTGTGGAACCCGGCCACCGGCGAACTGGTGCGGACGCTGGCGAACCCGACGTTCAAGGGGGCGGCACACCCCGGGTTCGTGCAGGGGGTGCGGTTCACCCCGGACGGGGCGAAGCTCGTCACCGTCGGCGGGGCGCCGAAGCTGAAGGGGTATGTGGCGGTGTGGAACGCGGCCGACGGCAAGCTGCTGTCCGGGGCGGAGGTGCCGTTCGGCATGGTGTACGCGGTGGACGTGCGGGCGGACGGCACGGCCATCTTCGGGTGCGGGCCGAAGGCCCGCGGCGAGGCGGCCTGCGACGCGGTGGTGGTGGCGATCAAGTGATTTGGTGAACCCGGCCCGCAAGGGCCGTGGGTGTAAATCACCCACCCCCTCCCTTGCGGTCGGGGTTCACCATAAACCACCCCCATGCGGACCATCTTCATCGACTTCGGCAACGTGATCGCCTTCTTCGACCACCAGCGGGCGGTGGCCAAGCTGGCCCGGTACACCGACCTGCCGCCGCACGAGCTTACCCTCGCCCTGTACGGCGGGGTGATCGAGGAAGACTACGAGTGCGGGCGGATCGGCACGTCCGAGTACATCCACCTCGCCACCCGCGACGGCCGCCTCACCTGTTCGCCCGACGAGTTCGAGGCCGCGTTCGCCGACATCTTCACCGCCAACCCCGAGGTGTGCGGGCTGATCCCGAAGCTGAAGAAGCACCACCGCCTCGTCCTCGCCAGCAACACCAACGACGCCCACTACCGCAAGTACTGCGACCAGTTCGCGGACGTGTTGAAGCACTTCGACGAGCGGTGCCCGAGCCACCTGGTCGGCCACCGCAAGCCGCACCGCGAGTATTTCGAACACTGCCAGCAGCACGCCGACGCCGCCCCGCACGAGTGCCTGTTCCTGGACGACTACCCGTCGAACATCGAGGCGGCGAAGGCGTTCGGGTGGAACTGCGTGTCGTACCGCCCGGACGAGAACTTGGCCGACCGCCTGCGGGACATGGGGATTCAACTTTAGCAACGCCGCAAGCGGCGTGACGCGGACGCCGCTCGCGGCGTTGCCCGCCCTACAATACCGGCACGACCCACGGAGACGACGATGGATGTCCTGCAGCACGCCGACCCGGACGTCTTCCACGCCATTCAAGGTGAACAGACCCGCCAGAAGTACGGGTTGGAGATGATCGCGTCGGAGAACTACACCAGCCGGGCGGTGATGGCCGCCCAGGGGTCGGTGCTGACGAACAAGTACGCCGAGGGGTACCCCGGCCGGCGGTACTACGGCGGGTGCGAGTTCGTGGACGAGGTGGAGACGCAGGCGCTCAACCGGGCGAAGCAGATCTTCGGCGGCGACCACCTGAACGTGCAGCCGCACAGCGGGGCGCAGGCGAACATGGCCGTGTTCCTGGCCGCGTTGCAGCCGGGCGATACCATCCTCGGGCTGGACCTGGCGCACGGCGGGCACCTCACCCACGGCATGAAGCTGAACTTCAGCGGCAAGTATTTCAAGGTCGCCAGCTACGGGGTGACGAAGGACACCCACCGCATCGACTTCGACCAGGTGGCGGCGCAAGCCCGCGAGCACAAGCCGAAGCTGGTCATCGCCGGGGCGAGCGCGTACCCGCGGCTGTTCGACTTCGCCCGGTTCGCCGAGATCAGCAAGGAGGTCGGCGCCCTGTTCATGGTGGACATGGCGCACATCGCCGGGCTGGTGGCGGCGAAGCTGCACCCGGACCCGGTGCCGCACGCCGACTTCGTGACGAGCACCACGCACAAGACCCTCCGCGGGCCGCGGGGCGGCTTGGTCATCTGCAAACAGGATTGGGCCAAGCCGATCGACTCGGCCGTATTCCCCGGTATCCAGGGCGGGCCGCTCATGCACGTCATCGCGGCCAAGGCGGTGGCGTTCGGCGAGGCCCTGCGGCCGGAGTTCGTGGCGTATCAGCAGCAGGTGATCGACAACGCGAAGACGCTGGCCGACGAACTCGTCCGCCTCGGGTTCCCGATCGTGTCCGGCGGGACGGACAACCACCTGATGCTGGTGGACGTGTTCAGCAAGGCCGGGGTGGGCGGCAAGCAGGCGGAGAAGTCGCTGGACGCGGCCGGCATCACGGTGAACAAGAACATGATCCCGTTCGACCCGCGGAAGCCGCTCGACCCGTCCGGGGTTCGCATCGGCACGCCGGCGCTCACCACCCGCGGGATGAAGCAGGCGGAGATGCGGCAGATCGCCAAGTGGATCAGCGACGTGCTGCACCGGCCGGCGGACGAGGAATTGTTGAGCCGCGTGCGGGGCAGCGTGCGGGAGTTGGCCGAACAGTTCCCGGTGCCGGCCGAAGCGTGAGGAGAAAGACAGAAGAGTTCACCACAGAGTCACAGAGACCACGGAGGGGCACCGAGTCGGTCAGGAAAACAGGAAGAATTTTCACCGCCGAGGGCACGAGAGGGCACAAGAGAAAGACAGGAAGAGAGTGTTGAAGAACCCCCTGGTCTGAACCCTCTTTTCCTCTCATGTGCCCTCTCGTGCCCTCGGCGGTGAATCTGCTTCTCTGTGCCCCTCCGTGGTCTCTGTGACTCTGTGGTGAACTCTGCAATGACCCCACCATGAAACCCGAGTTCGTCTTCTTCCTGGTGTGCGGCGCGTTCGTCCTGGTCGTGTACCTGGCGTTCGAGGTGCTGGTGTTCCGCCTGGCCTGCCGGCTGGCGCGGGTGGACCAGCCGACCGCCGGCCGCACCATCGTGCTGACGTTCGCCATCCTGATCGCGGACGTCGTCGCCGGCGGGGTGCTGGGCGGGTTGGTCGAACGGGCACACGCGGCCGGCGGGTTCCCGCTGTGGGAGGCCGGGCTGGTCGGGTTCTTCCTCGGCCTGCCGGTTCACATGGCGCTGGCGTCGGTCATCCACGCCAAGATGATGGGGGTGCGGCTGTCCGACGCGGTCGGGGTGTGGTTCGTGGAGAAGTCGATGAAGCTCGGGCTGATGGGCGTGGTCGCCGGCATGATCGGGGTGGTGCTGCTGGTGCAGCGGGTGGGCGGGTGATGAACCTGTTCGCCACCTGTGCCCGCGGGCTGGAGCCGATCCTGGCGGCGGAGTTGGCCGGCATCGGGGCGACGCAGGTTGAACCCGGCCGCGGCGGGGTGAGCTTCGCCGGCACCGTCGAGACGGTGTACCGGGCGAACCTGGGGCTGCGGACGGCGGTGCGGGTGCTGCGGCCGATCAAGGAAGCCGAGGTGCCGGACACCGACGCCCTGTACGAGTTCGTGCGGTCGATCAAGTGGTTCGACCTGATGACCGCGGACCACACGCTGGCGGTGGACTGCAACGTCCGGGATTCGGGCATCACGCACAGCCAGTACGCCGCCCGGCGGGTGAAGGACGGCATCTGCGACCAGTTCCGCGACCGCACCGGCCGCCGCCCGAGCGTGGACACCGACCGGCCGATGATCGGCCTGAACCTGCACATCCACCGCGACCACGCCGTCCTCAGCCTGGACAGTTGCTGGGACTCGCTGCACAAGCGGGGGTACCGGCCGATCCAGACGCGGGCGCCGCTGAACGAGGCGCTCGCCGCCGGGCTGCTGCTGCACCTCGGGTACGACGGCACCGCCCCGCTCGTCGATCTCATGTGCGGGTCCGGCACGTTCCTGGTGGAGGGGTGCTGGATCGGCATGAACCGCCCGCCGGGGCTGACGCGGAAGTGGTTCAGCTTCTTCGGCTGGACGGACTTCGACGCCGGGGCGTGGGCGCGGGTGCGGGACGAGGCGCGGGCCGGGGTGCGGGCGAAGCCGCCGTTCCCGCCGCGGGGGTCGGACGTGCGACTCGATGCGGTGGAGTTCGGGCTGGCGAACACGAAGGCCGCTGGCGTCGGCCACCTGGTGAAGGTCGAGAAGATGGAGTTGCGAGAAGCCCGCCCGCTGCCGGGCGAGCCGCCGGGGCTGATCGTGCTGAACCCGCCCTACGGCGAGCGGTTGGGCGAGGAGGAGGAACTGATTCCGCTGTACCGGCGGATCGGGGCGGCGGTGGGCGAGTTCTGGCCGGGCTGGCGGCTGGCGGTGTTCACGTCGAACGACCGGCTGGCGAAGCAGGTGAAGTTGCCGCTGCTGCGACAGACGCCGTTCTTCAACGGCAGCCTGGCGTGCAAGCTGTGGGAGTTCGGCGGCTGACCGGCGAGCCGGGAGCGTGAGCGACCGGAGGTGTGGAATCCTCCGGTCACTCACGCTCCCGGCTCGCCGGTCGGAATCAGAACCGGATGCCGAACATCATCAGGATGTTCAGGTCGCGGAAGTCGCCGTCCTGCGGGGGGACGATGTTCGTCCAGTAGTAGCTCCACTCCGCCCGCGCGCCGAACAGGAACGTCCACGACCCGAGCGGCTTCTCCCAGTTCAGTTGGCTGCCCAGGAACAGCCCGTGGTACACGCTCTGCCGGCGGCGGTACCCGCCCGGGTCCTCGGCCGGTTCCAGGTCGATGCTGGTGGTGCCCCACCGCCCGCCCACGTCCCACCCCCACCGCACGTTCCCGTACTCGTTCTGCCCGACCACCCCCGGCCCGTTCAGGAAGTAGTCGCGGCCGACGGCGAAGTTCAGGCTGGTCCGGCTCAGCCCGCGGACACCCACCTCGGCCAGCACGTCCGGCCCGTTCCGCCCGGTCTGCTGGTCCGGATCACCGACCAGGAACAGTTGGCTGGTGCGGTCCAGGAACCGCCCCTGGTTGCGAGTGAACCCGACGCCCAGGTCGAGCACCCACGCCGCGTCGCCGGTGGGGTTGAAGAACAGGGTGCGGCTGCCGCCCTGCACGTTCCACCCGGTCTTCAGGATCGCCGACAGTTCGCCCCCGCCGAGCACCAGCGCCGGCCCGGTCCGCAGGTAGCCTTCATACGTCACCACCCCGTGCGCGCCGGTCGGCCCGTTGCACCCGCCGGCCGGCTGGTCCCCGCACCACGGGCTGTACACCGCCCCCGGCAGCCCCGGGTTGGTGACGGGAACGGTGAGCGTGTCCATTGAGGGCGGAACGGCCGCTAACGGCGGGGCGGTGGCCTGCGCCTGAACCAACTCCGGCCGCGACCCCGGCAGCGACGGCCTGGGCGACCCGCCGAACAGGGTGGTCGGCGGCGGGACGGTACTCTGGGCCAGCCCGACGGTGGCCCCGAACCCGACCAACAGTGCCGCCCACACGATGCGGTTCGCAGACATGCCGTGCCTCACTGCGCCACACCCCGGTCAGAACGAACCGACGGCGGTGTTTCGTCGTTCAGTATCGGCAGCGGGACGCACCGAACTTGACGGTTCTTCCGGTCGGGCCACCTTCGTGGGCGTGTTTTTCCCCATTCCCGCCATCCGGTATAAAGTTCCGAGATGGCCGGGTTGGTGTCCCGGCTTTAGCCGGTCCGCTTGGTGAACCGCGGGCGTCAGCCCGTCGGGTGTGATCCACCCAGGCGGTTGACACCGCCGGTTCACCCAGACCGCCTAAAGGCGGGACACCAGCGCAGAACGAGGGCGGCATGAATCTGGTGGAACTGCGGGATCTGGATGCGGCGCGGGAGTACATCGCCCAGGGGCTGTGGCTCCAGCGGGTGCAGCGGCCGACGCCGGCGACGGTGAAGCCGACGCTCACCTACGCGCTGGCGGTGGCGGCCGACGGCCACCCGCTGCCGCCGGTCGGGTTCGTGTCCGACGTGGCGGCGGTGGCGCTCGGGGCGGACGGCGGCAGGTGGGCGAAGACGCACGACGACATCCCGGACTGGCCGCACACCCTCACCCGCAGCTACGAGGACCACCTGCTCGGCAAGCTGTCCGCCGACTGGACGTTCGAGCGGGCGTCGGACGCCCTGCGGCGGTACGCCGAGGCTGACCGCCCGCGGGGGCTGGCGTTCGTCCTCCGCCAGTTCCGCCAGCGGGCCAAGCTGGGCGGGGTGGAACTGTCGCCGGCGGTGCTGCGGTCGCTCCTGTCGGTCAAACCCGAGGACCTGCTCACCCAGGGGTACGAGTCGTTCGCCCGCTCCGGCCCGCTGCCGCTGCTGCTGGCCCAATACGAGGATCTGGTGCGGGCGGCCCGCCGCACCGCCGAGGTGCTCGACCCGGAGGACGTGATCGCGCTCGAACAGCGAACCGCCCTGGCCGACATGGGCGAGTATGTGGCGCACCGGCAAATCCTCCAGGCCACCGCCCGGTTCGAGAAGCGGCTGCCGCAACGCCCGGTCCGCCCGCTGGTCGGCCGCAGGGAGGTGCCCACCCGCATCCACGACGAGGACCAGTACCCGGTCGGCGGGTACACGTCCATCTCCACCCGCGGCAGCATCGAGAGCCTGCTGCACTCGCAACTGGCGTACATGGAAGAGCACGAGCGGCCGGACCTGTTCGACGTGAAGTTCGTGCGGGACGAGCTGTTCTACTACTCGCGGGACGAGAACCAGTTCCTCCGCCGCCGGCGGGCGTTCGTGTTCGTGTTCGACCCGTCGCTGGCCGACGCGCGGGTGAAGGACAAGCAGCTGCCGTACCAGCGGATCGTGCTGGCCCTGTCCGTCGTCCTCACCCTGGTCCGCCGGCTGTCCGCGTGGCTGAGTACCGACGCCCTGCGGTTCGAGCTGCTGTTCCCGACCGGCGACGGCAAGTCCCCGCTGACGGACGAGGCCCGGCTGTTCGAAATCCTGCTCACCGAACTGCGGGCGAACGGCACGGCGATCGTGGCCCGGCCGGGCGGGGCGGACGCGAACCGGGGGCCGGCGGCGTTCGACGCTCTCCGCGAGCCGGGCGGGGTGGACGGGTACATTGAGGCGGCGGCGCGGAACGCCCAGGTGCAGGTGCTGACCCTCGGGGCGAACCCGCCGCGGCCGGACCTGGACGGGGCGGTGTCGGCGACCCTGGCGATCGACGGGCCGGTGCCGCAGCTGACCGACGGGGCGGGGCAGCCGTTCCGCCCGGACGCCGACGACCCGCTCGACGCCTGGGTGCAGGTGGTCGAACGAGTACTCGGGCTGTGGGTATAAGGTGGTCGGCACACGGGGTGTGCCGACTACCTTGCCGGCGACCGAACCCCCGGCCGGGGGCCGGCGTACACACCTCATCCCGTGTTCGTGCCGGCGTTTAACGGACTTCCCCCATGCTCTCGTCGCTGACGAACGTGAACGTGCTGGCGAGCGGGCTGCTGTTCGCCGTCATCCAGGCGGTGTTCGCCCTGCCGTGGCTGTACGCCCTGGACCCGAAGGGGTTTAAGGCCACCGCCCGGTCGGCGGCCGGGCTGGGGTGGGCGGCCGGGGTGGTGGTCGGGGTGGGGCTGGCGTTCGCCGTCGTGCTGGGCTACAAGAGCTCGTCGAACGACCTGCTGTGGTGGGGGCGGACGTACGGCATCATCCTGAACTACCAGATCCTGGCCGACCTGTTCATCGGCGTGCCGTACCTGCTGACGCTGGTGCTGCCGAAGACCGGGGCGGTGGCCCTGGCCGCGTACCGCGAGGGGTGGCGGCAGCCCATGTTCTGGCTGATCCTGGCCGGCGGCAAGCTGGGCATGTGGCTGTCGGTGGTGCTGCCGTACTTCACGTTCGGCGACGACTTCAAGATGATGAAGCAGATCGGGTTCGACATCATGATGCTGTGCGCGCTGCTGTTCGGCGTGCTGGCGGCGAGCATGAGCGTGAGCGAGGAGATCGAGGGGCGGACGGCCATCACGGTGATGAGCAAGCCGATCACCCGGCGGTCGTTCCTGGTGGGCAAGTTCCTGGGCATCACCATGGCGTGCGCCGCCATGTCCCTGCTGCTGGCGGTCAACTTCAACGCCGCCCTGATGGCCAACCGGGCGTTCGACCCGATCAACGAAGACCGCACCTACGACCCGATGCCCGAGCAGGCGAAGCAGAAGATGGTGCCGGCGGTGCTGAAGGTGACGCCGACCGGCCCGGCCCAGCCGGTGGCCACCGGCGCGACCATGTGGCTGGGCGAGCAGTTCGCCCACTCGTTCGGGGTGCTGCTCGGGTTCGGCAAGGTGATGATCCTGGTGGCCATCGCCACCGCCCTGGCCACCCGCCTGCACTTCGTCGTCACCCTGGTGATCGCCCTGTTCGTGTTCCTGTTCGGCCACCTCGCCCCGGTGGTGGTGCGGGTGACCGAGATGTCCCCGTCGCAGTCCACCGGCACCCGGCTGGTCGGGTTCCTGGCGAACGTGTCGAACGTGCTGCTGCCGGCCCTCGAGTTCTTCAACATGAGCCCGGCCATCATCCGCGACACCCCGCTCGAACTCGGGTCGTTCATCGTGTACTCGCTCACCGTGTTCGGGTACGCGATCATCTACACCGCCATCGCCCTGGTGGTCGGCCTGCTGCTGTTCGAGGACCGCGACCTGGCTTGAAATAAGCAAGCCCACCCACGACCGTGGGTGGGCTTTCGGGCCGCGACTACAGCAGTTCTCGCACCGCCTCCACGTCCCGGTTCAACTGTTCGACCAGTTCGTTCACCCCGGCGAACGGGCGGGTGTCGCGGAGCCGCCGCACGAACTCGACTGCCAACTCCACCCCGTACAGGTCGCCGGCGAAGTCGAGCAGATGGACCTCCACCTTGCGGGCGTCCTCACCGAACGTCGGGTTCGGGCCGACGTTCGCCGCCGCCGGGTACACCTGCCCATTCACCGCCGCCCGCACGGCGTACACCCCGTCCTTCGGCAGCAGCGTCCGCACGCCAGTCAGGTTGGCGGTCGGGAACCCGATCGTCCGCCCCCGCTTCGCCCCGGTCGTGACCACCCCGCGGACGGTGTAGTTCCGGCCGAGCAGTTCGGCCGCCGCGGTCACGTCCCCGGCCGCCAGTAGCCCCCGCACCCGGCTGCTCGACACCGGCTCCCCGCCGGCGTGCAGCGGCGGCACCTCGTGGAACTGCACCCCGTGCCGGTCGCACAGCCGCCGCAGGGTGGCGTTGTCCCCGGCCCGCCCGCGGCCGAAGTGGAAGTTGTACCCCTCCACCACCGCCCGCGCGGCGAACACCCGCTGGATCACCTCCTCGAAAAACGCCTCCGGGCTGAGCGCGAGCAGGCCGGGGTCGGCACGGAGGACGGCGACGTGATCCACCCCGGCCGCGTGCAACAGTTCGGCCCGGTCGGCGACGGTGGTGAGCGGCGGCTTCTCCCGGCCGGGGTTCAGCACCGCCTGCGGCGGCGGGTCGAACGTGACCGCCACCGCCGGCCCGCCCGCCGCCCGCGCGGCGCGGACCGTGACGGCGGCGAGTTCTCGGTGCCCTGCGTGAACTCCGTCGAAGTTACCGATGCTGACAGCCCCGCCCGTCAATTCGTGCGGCGGAAGTGCGGTCCAATCGATCGTCACGGTAGACATGGGGGTTATGTTTGTGCAGCGGCACCCGCCCGACAAGGTTCACGTTCGGCCGGTTTTCCTTCAAGTCACCGATCCGACCTGAATCCGCGGGCGCGGGGACGCCGTGCCGGTCGCCTATGGACGGTCCGTCTTTCCCGTCTCACTCTCGGAGGTGGTCGAATGGACGAAGTCCTGGTCCCGCAAGCGGTCGAGGAAGGGGCGGTGGCGGTCGCCGAAGCGTCAGCCGAGGCGTGTACGGCCGCGGTGGAAGCGTGCGCGACAACGGAAGCGGTGACGGAGACGGCCCCGGTGGAGGACCCCGCCCCCACATGACGCCGCGGCCGGCGGAACCGGCTACGCACCTGCCAACTGAAGCTCCGGTCGGGTACAAGTCGATGACGGGGTAGGGACGGACCCTACCCCATTCTCGTTTCCGGAGGTGCTTTATGGCCGGCGCGTCGCTGATCCCTCACCTGGTGGTGAACGGCGGGTCGAAGGCGGTGGAGTTCTACAAGGCCGCGCTCGGGGCGGTGGAGGCGTTCCGCATGCCGGAGGAGAACGGCCCGCGGCTGATGCACGCCGAACTGCACGTCGGGGACGACAAGTTCTACCTGTGCGACGACTTCCCCGAATACTGCGGGGGCAAGGCGCGGTCGCCGGCGGTGCTGGGCGGCACCGCGGTGACCATCCACCTGAGCGTGGCCAACTGCGACGAGGCGGTAAGCCGGATGGCGGCGGCCGGCGGCACGGTGGTGATGCCGCCGTGGGATTCGTTCTGGGGCGACCGCTACGCCAAGGTGCTCGACCCGTTCGGGCACGAGTGGTCGTTCTCCCACCCGCTGGCGAAGGCCGCGTGAGCATCCGGTGGGGGCGGCCTCACTGCGCCCCCGTCGTTTTTTTCCGCCACGCCTTCCGTGTCCCCTCCGGCACTTTCGCGTCCAGTTCCGCCCAGTCGGCCGCCGCCTGCTTCACCGCCGCGTCCGCCTTCCCGGCCACCGCCTGCCGCACCTGTTTGGCAATCACCTCGGCCACCGCCTTCCGGTCCGGCGTCCGCAGCCCGATGGCCGGGTTCGACCCGCCGGCGGTGTACTGCCGCATCACCTCACGGAGGGTGGCCGTCTTTGCCGGGTCGAGCCGGTACTGCCCCCACACGCGAGAGTCGTCGGTGACGTGGGTGGAGCGGAGCGGCCCGCCCCCGAGCGGCGGACCGATGGCCAGCGCCGACCCGTTCGGCCCGCCCAACTCGCCCAGCAGCCGCCAGCACACGTCCGGGTGGGCGGCCGTCTTTCGCACCACCCCGACCAGGCCGGTGCCGGCGAAGTACGGCACCACGTTGGCCGACCCGACGGCCCGCCTTTCCCCCTTCGGGTCGAAGTACGCCTGCGACCCCGGCACGCCGCCCAGCACGAACCGGGCTTCGATCGCTCCGGTCGCCGGGTCGATCGGCAGTCGGAGCAGGTCGGCCACGGGCACCACCGCCGCCACCGCCGTGCCGTTCACCAGGGCGTCGATCGGGTCCCCCGGCTCGGGCGGGCGGAAGCGGTTGGTGTCGGCGAACCACTTGAACGCCTCGGCGAACCCGGGGGCGTCGATCCGCGGTTTCCCGGTGTCGGCCGAGGTCAGGAACGACCGCCCGCGGCGGAAGTCCTCGATCTCGCCCCGGTCGGTCGCCGGCGAGCGGTCGTAGCACGCCGCCACCTGACACACAGCGGTCAACACCGCGTCCGGGTCGGCGGGCAGCGGCGGCAGGCTCGGCTTGCCGGTGAACGTGTTGCGGGCGGCGGCCACCTCGCCCAGGTCTTCCCAGGTGCGAACGGGCAGCGGGTCGCGGCGGTGCTGGTCGGTGAACGCCTTCACGAACGGCGGCTCCTTCAGCAGGTCCGCCCGGTACACCGCCACCCACCCCTCGCCGGCCAGCGGCACCGCGTACTCCGTCATCCCCCACTGGGAGAGGATCGTCTGGTACACGCGGAGCAGGCCGTTCCACTGGTACGCGCTCGCCTCGCCGGACACGACCTCCGAGACCGGCAGCAGCCCGCCGCCGTCCGCCACCTGCCCCAGGTCGGCCGCCGGGATGATGAGAACGTCGGCGTCGGCGGATTCGGCCGCGACGACCGCGGCGGCCGTGCGGTTCGCCCACGCCGTCACCCGCGGGTGGAACTCGGCCTTCAGCCGCGCGTCCGCGTACCACACGGTCAGCCGGCTGGTCGGCGGTACGGCCGCCGGGGTGGTGCGGACGGTCGGGGCGCCGCACCCGCCGGCGAGTGTCAGGAGAATCGACAGCCCGATCACCCCGAACGGGAGGAGTCGCTTTCGCATCGTAGCCCCGTAGCGTATATTGGAATGTGAAGATTTCCGGTTGCGTGGCCGCGGTTATCTTAATAGACTTGGGTAGGTTTTGTTACGACTCGCAGTCCGGTTCCCCACCCCTCTCCCGACTCCGGTGAACGGCATCCTGCATCTGGCGCTCGGGCTGGGCGGTTCGTGCGGAGGCACACGACCCAAATGAGAGTGAATTTGGTCGTCACCACGGCGGGGCCGAACAACGGCAAGGCCATCCCGATCGCCGGGGCGAAGTTCCTGATCGGCCGCGACCCGCACTGCAACCTGCGGCCGGCCAGCCAGGCGATCAGCAAGCAGCACTGCGCCATCCTCGTCCGCGACGGCCGGGTGTTCGTGCAAGACCTGAGTAGCATGAACGGCACCTTGTTGAACGGCACGCCGGTGCAGGGCGAGACGGCAGTGAACGACGGCGACGAGTTGAAGGTCGGCCCGCTCGACTTCAAGGTGCAGATCATCCCCCTGCCCACCCCGGCCGACGGTACCCCGCTGCCGGACAAGCTGAAGTCGGTTGGCGGTAGTTCGTCGTCCCAGAAGCCGGTCACGCGGTCGAACCCGGTTCAGAAGCCGGTCACGGTTCCCGCCCCGGCGACCGCCGCCGCTGCGCCAGAGAAGATCGGGGGCGGGGACGCCGACGACGCCGCCGCCATGCTGCTCGGGATGGATGACGACTCCCCGTCCGGTGAGGCCCCGAGCATCCCGGGAGGCAGCACGGTGATGGAGATCCCGGCGGTCGACGCCAGCGGCCGGCCGATCCAGCCGAAGAAGGACGATAAGAAAGCATCAGCCGAGTCGTCCACCGCCGCCAACGACCTGCTCAAGAAATACTTCCGCCGCACCAGTTGAGCGGCGGGGTTTATGTCTCTCTCTCCCGCGAGGGCTTCCGTCGGCAACGGCGGAAGCCCTCGCCTTTTCCCCACTCCCGTGATCGACCGCCGACACCTCCCGCCCCTTCGTCGCCACCTGCTCGCCTGGTTCGACCGCTCGCACCGCCCCCTGCCCTGGCGGGCGGACCGCGACCCGTACCGCATCTGGGTGAGCGAGGTGATGCTCCAGCAGACGACGGTGGCGGCGGTGGTGCCGTTCTTCGAGCGGTTCCTGGCCGCGTTCCCGACGATCCACGCACTCGCCGAAGCGGACGAGCAGCACGTCCTCCGGCTGTGGCAGGGGCTGGGGTACTACCGCCGCGCCCGGCACCTGCACGCGGCCGCCCGGAAGCTGGTCGCCGAGTACGGCGGCACGTTCCCGAACGACCCGGCGGTGTGGGCCGAACTGCCCGGCGTGGGGCGGTACATCCTGGGGGCGGTGCTGTCGCAGGCGTTCGACCGCCGGCTGCCGATCGTGGAGGCGAACAGCCTGCGGGTGCTGTCCCGCTGGTTCGGCTCCCGGCTCGACCCCCGCGAGGGCGAGGGGAAGAAGTGGGTGTGGGCGGCGGCCGAGACGGTGCTGCCGCGGAAGCGGGCGGGCGACTTCAACCAGGCGGTGATGGAACTCGGCGCCCTCGTCTGCACGCCGGACCGCCCGAAGTGCGACGACTGCCCGGTGCGGAACCAGTGCGCCGCCCGGCAACTCGGGTTGCAGGCGGTCATCCCGCCGAAGGCGGCGCGGAAGGCGACGGTGGCGGTGCGGGAGGTGGCCGTGGTGCTGCGGGACGGCAACAAACTGCTCCTGTGCCGCCGCCCGCCGGACGCCGACCGCTGGGCGAACATGTGGGAACTGCCGCGGGATGTCGTGCGGGACAACGAGACGGAGCCGGACGCCGCGGTGCGGATCGTCGCCGAGCGATTGGGCTTGAGCGTGACCGCAGGTGTCGAGGCCGCGACCGTGCGGCACGGCGTCACCCGGTTCGACATCACCGTGTCGGCGATCGAGGCGGAGCGGGAACCTGGCCGGAAGGTGCGGCTGGCGTACTACACGGCGTGGCGGTGGGCCGACCGCGGGTCGGTGGGCGAGTACCCGATGAGTACGTCCATGCGGAAGCTGTTCGACGAGCTGACCAAACCCGGCCGGCAGAAGCGGCTGTTCTGAGTGTAGCCCGCACACTCCGTGTGCGGATTCCGACCGCACACGGAGTGTGCGGACCACACTCAAGAAAACACCGCGACCCGGCCCTTACGGGTCGGGTCGCGGCGGTCGCCCTTCAGGAACGACGGAGGGGCTTCACACTTACCGCCACTTGGTCAGTTCCAGCAGCATGTCCCGCTGGGTGTCCGGGTTCGGGCCGACGTACAGGTGCAGGTGGTCCTTGTCGATGGAGATCACCTCCACCTTCGGCTTGCGGATGTACGTCGGGTACGGCCAGGACGACTGCACCAGGTCGTTGTAGTACACCCCGCACTCCCAGTGGCAGTGGTGCAGTTGGGCCAGGCCGACGAGCGGGAAGAACCGCGGCGGGTCGATCTTGTCCACCACCAGGTTCTTCACCACCGTGATGTCGTCGTGGAACTCCTCGTACACGTACGGCACCCCGCGGATCCGCCGCTCGTTGAACACCCGCAGCACCTCCAGGTCCGTCGGCGCGTCCTCGCACCGCGGCGCCGGGTACCCGTCGCGGATGGGCGGCAGGATGGGCGTCTTGTGGTCGTTGTCGTGCTGGTACCGGTCTTGCATCCGGTCGTACACCCACGGCTGGATGAGGCAGCCGGTGGACTGGAGGGCGAGCGCGCCCATGACCAGCCCGAACGTGAGTCGAATGCGGGACATCGTGGCCCCCTCCGTGAATGCCGGCGGCGTCTCGGCCGGAGACCCCCGCACGGCGGGTTCTCCGGTCTCGACCGGACCTCCTGAAGGGTGAGGTCCGGCGGTGCGAGCCGATCCATCCTGACTTGCAAAAGGTATCGGTTGTACGGCCCGACCAGTTGACCGAAATCGGCGGCGAAATGCCGTTCGCCCCCGCCGGCCCGCCGGCGACTATGAATGAGAACGCCCCAGATTGCCGATCCACCCCGAACGCCAGCCCCCGGATGTTTCCCCGATGGTGTACCTTTCCCGCATTTACACGAAGAGCGGCGACGCCGGCGAGACCGGCCTGGGCGACGGCACCCGCGTGCCGAAGGACCACCCCCGCGTGGCCGCCTACGGCGAGGTGGACGAGCTGAACGCGGTGCTGGGTCTGCTCGTCGCGTACTGCGACGAGTGCCCCGAGCATGACCTGCTGCGGACGATTCAGAACGACCTGTTCGACGTGGGGGCCGACCTGTGCGTGCCCCCGCCGCCGGACGAGAAGCCGGAGCAGGCGCTGCGGATCGTGGAAGCCCAGTACCTGCGGTTGGAGGCGGCCATCGACCGGCTGAACGACCCGCTGCCGCCGCTGAAGAGCTTCATCCTACCCGGCGGGACGCCGGCGGCAGCGTGGCTGCACCTGGCCCGCACGGTCTGCCGCCGGGCCGAGCGGGCGGTGGTGACGCTGACGCAGACCGAGTCGGTCAACCGGCACGCGGTGATCTACCTGAACCGGCTGTCCGACTTCCTGTTCGTGCTGGGGCGGGTGGCGAACGCCGGCAACGACGTGCTGTGGGTGCCGGGGAAGTCCCGCAAATAATCTTCGCCGCGACCAGCGGGAGTAGTTGGTGTCCCGGCTTCAGCCGGTCTTCGGTTTTCGGGCGAACGAAGACTGGCTGAAGCCGGGACACCAACAGGATGCCGGTTGATGATGCATCAAGTGCCGCCGTGGATCCGCTCCGGGGTCAGGTGGTTCGGCCGGGCGTTCGCGCCGGGTTTCTCGTCCCGCCGCCGGGGTCGGAGTTCATCGGGCGTGTTGTCCAGTTGCTCGGTTCGCGGCACGGGGTCACCCTGCCGCTGGATCGGCGGGGCGACGAGCGGATCCCCGACCGGCGGGCCGACTGGCAGAATCGTGGGCGGCGTGTAGATCGGGGCTTCCCGGTTCGTACCCCCACCCGACTTGATGGTCGTTTTTGGCACGCTGCCGGTGTTCGGCTTCGCCGGATCGACCGCCGCGTACCGCCCGCACAGCGCGTGGACGAACTGCCAGGAATCAACCGACTGATCCCGCAGCCCGAACCCAAACCCCTTGAACTCCTTCACCGTCAGCGTGCCCTCGCCCACCCGGTAACGGAACGCGAACGGCTGTCCGGTCAACAACCCGACGACCCCGACGTCGTTGGCCCCCATGCGGCCGTCCGGGTCGTTCAGGTCGAAGCTGGAGATCACGCCGAACACGGTACTCTCACCGTTGATGGCGTAGTCGGCTTCGACCACTACCCCGTGCTTGCCCTTCTTCCCGGCGGTCGTCTCCACGGTCAGCGTCAGCCGGTCGTCCTCGATCTTCAGCACGACGCGGCTGGTGTCGTCGTCGGTCACCACGTCCTTCGCCCAGGTGCCGAGCGGCTTGGTGACGGTGAACCCGGCGGTCGGCTTCGAGTCCGTCTCAGCTTTCGACTTTTTCGGCTCGTCGCCCGTCACGCCGACGCTCGCGCCCAACAAGGTGCCGGGGACCACACCGGGCGGGAGTCCGGGTACGGCATCCGGCTTCGGCTTCTTGTCTTTCTTCCTGGCCTCCGGCTTCTTGGCGTCCGGCTGGGCGTTCGCCTCGCCCGTACCCCATCGCCCGAGGCCGACGCCGGTGAGCGCCGCCGCCACCAGCAGCACCCCGGCCGCCCACTTCAGTTTCGTGAGTGCCATGTCTTGCACGACTCCTTTCGAGAGTTCGACCGCCACCCCGGACGCCCCGGCGGGGACGCCCCCGGCCAGGAACTGCGAACACACCCGCACCACCCCCGCCACCACACCCGGACTCACCGTCGCCACCGTGGCGGCCCCGGCCGCCAGCGTCACCCCGCGGCGGAGCAGTTGCGACCGCAGCCGCTCCCGCGCCCACGCCAGCCGGGTGAGCACCGTCCCCTTCGCCCACCCGAGTTCGGCCGCCGCCTGCGTGGTGTTCCGGCCGGCCAGGTACACCAGCGCCACCGCCAGCCGGTACTTCTCGGGCAGCTTCGCCACCTCCTCGTCCAGCACCCGGTGCGTGTCCGCGTCCGGAGCCGCCGGCGTTCGCTCGGGCACGTCGTCCGGCAACTCGACCGGCCCGGCCCGCTTCCGCACCTTGTGGGCGACCCGCGTGGCGATGCGGAACAGCCACCCGCCGACCGATTTCCCGTCGCGGATGCTGTTCGCCTGTCGCACCAGGGCCAGGAACGCCGCCTGGAACACGTCGTCGTGGTCGCTCGGGTTCAGCCCGGCCAGCCGGCAGGCGGCGGACACCACCGGCCCGTGCCGCCGCACGAGCGCGGCGAACGCCGCCTCGTCGCGGTGGTCCAGGAACCGGCCGAGCAGGTGCGCGTCCGGGAGGGTGGTCGGGTCGGGGGCGGCGGAGCGGCGTGCGGCGTGCAGCACCGTTCGCAGCCGGCGGGCGGGCATGTCCCCTCCTGGGCGTTGCGGCCGTCCGTGTCGGGAGTACAGTGTCGGCTCGACGCCGAACGATTTTCCGAGTTTAACAGAAGGCGTCGGCCGAACGGAAGCCGGTCCTACCTCATCTTCGCCGCGACCAGCGGGAGCGCGCACCGCTCCTTTCAGTCGCGGCGAAGATCGAACCGGAGAACTCATGCCCAAGCTTGTCCTCGGCAGCCGGAACAAGAAGAAGCTCGGCGAGCTGCTCGACCTGCTCGGCGACCTGCCGATCGACCTGACCGACCTGTCACCGTACCCGCACGCCCCGGAGGTGGACGAGACCGGCACCACGTTCGAGGCGAACGCCCGGCTGAAGGCGACGCAACTCGCCCCGGCCCTCGGCGAGTGGGTGCTGGGCGAGGACAGCGGGCTGTGCGTGCCGGCGCTCGGCGGGGCGCCGGGGGTGTACTCGGCCCGGTACGCCGGCACGCACGGCGACGACGCGGCGAACAACGCCAAGCTGCTCGCCGAGCTGGCCGGCAAGACCGGCGACGACCGGGCGGCGTACTACGTCAGCACGGCCGCGCTGGCGAACCCGCAGGGTGAGGTGGTGGCGGTGGTGGACGGCCGGTGCTGGGGGGTGATCGGCACGCAGGCGAAGGGCACCGGCGGGTTCGGGTACGACCCGCTGTTCTACATCCAGGAGTACCACGCCAGCTTCGGCGAGTTGAGCGGGCGGGTGAAGCACGCGCTCAGCCACCGCGGGCGGGCGGTGGCCAAGCTGCGGCCGATCTTGCGGAAGCTGTTCGGGGTGTGAGGAAGTGGTCCGGCGATGCCGGACCACGGGCCGCCACAGAGGGCGGCCCCTACAAGAGAGCCGGTCTGTAGGGGCCGCCCTCTGTGGCGGCCCGCCGAACGCGCCCCCGTTCGGCTCATGGAACCGTCTCTGAGTGGGGTTGGCCGTCGCTCCTCCTCCGCGGATAATGTCCTCACTCGCCTCCCCTCTCGGACCGAACTCGTGGCCCGGAAGCGTGACCCGCTCCAACCCGACCGCTGCGCCGAGGTGCTGTCGGCGCTCGCCGCGCCGGAGCGGCTCCGCATCATCCGCCTGCTGGCGGACGGCGAGCGGAACGTGACCGAGATCATCGACGGGGCGAACATCCCGGCGCTGAACGTGTCCCACCACCTGACCGTGCTGAAGCACGCCCGGCTCATCAGCGGGGAGAAGCGGGGGCGGTTCGTGGTGTACTCCATCAGCCCGCAGGTGCTGGACGAGGTGGTGTTGGCCGGGGTGCCGAAGGAGGCGCTCGACTTGGGCTGCTGCCAGCTCGTGCTGCCGCCGCAAGACGGCTGACTCCGCGATCCGGTGTGATGCGGCCGAGGACACCAATGACCGTTCCGGCCTACTACGACCGGGTGAACCCCGACCTGCTCCGCTTCCTGCCGGCCGACGCCCGGCTGGTGGTCGAGGTGGGGTGCGGGGCCGGGGCACTCGCCGCCGAGTACAAGCGGGTGAACCCGCACGCCCGGTATGTGGGCATCGAGGCGAACGCGGACGCCGCCAGGCTCGCCGCCGCCCGGCTGGATCACGTCGTCGTCGGGGATGTCGAACGGCTCGATGCCGCCGCGGTGGGTGTGACCGAAGAGTCCGTCGATTGCCTCGTGTACGGGGACGTTCTCGAACACCTGATCGACCCGTGGGCGGTGCTGCGGCGGCACGCCGGCTGGCTGCGACCGGGCGGGATGGTGCTGGCGTGCATCCCGAACGTGCAGCACTACAGCCTGCTGGTCAGCCTGCTCCGCGGGCGGTGGGTGTACCAGGACGAGGGGCTGCTGGACCGCACGCACCTGCGGTTCTTCTCGCTGGACACGATCGGCCAGTTGTTCACCGCCGCCGGGCTGCGGGTGCTGGAGGTACGAGCGCGGGAGTCCGGCACAGAGGACGCGGCCCGGATGCACGCCCTGCTCGGCCCGGTCATTCAGGCTCTAGGGATCGACCCGGCCCGGCTGGCGGCACAACTGCGGGCGATTCAGTACGTCGTCCGGGCGGACAAACCGGCCACCTGAAACGCCGCAGTCGATCAGGCTAAGGTGCTGGCGAGGATCCGGATGGCGAACGCATGAAGGGAACGGGACCGCGGCCACGCCGTCAACTCAATCAAATTCCGAACTGCCAGATGACCCGGGTGTATCGCTGACGACCTCGTGAGCGGGAGTCCGACCCACCATGCCGGCATTTTCTCGTCGATCCGTCGAACTCATCGCGACGGAACGGAACTGAGATGCGAACACCCCGCTGCCTGGGAAACAGAATTTCATCAGGGCACCTGATACGCATTTGATGCTCCGATTAACTTCTGGTATACAGGCGGTGTTACGTCTCACGACCGGACAGCTTTTGCAACCACGGCTGAGTCCGGACGCAGCCGGGCGATAGCTATGGTTCGAGTAGCAAAGACATGACGTTCACCGATTTCTTCCGGTTGGCGACCCAATCGACCCAGGAGCCGGGTGGTCGCTCCCCGTACCCGTATCAGGAACGATTCGCCACCGCCGACCCCCTGCCCCATCTGCTCCGCGCCCCCACCGGCGCGGGCAAAACGGCCACGGCGGTTCTCGGCTGGCTGTGGCGGTACTTCAAGAGCGGGAAACCCACACCGCGGCGGTTGGTCTACTGCCTGCCCATGCGTGTGCTGGTGGAGCAATCCGAGCGGGAAGCGAAGAAGTGGATCGCCAATTTGCGTCAGGCCGATGCGATTGACCAAGATGTGCCGGTTCACGTCCTCATGGGCGGGGTGGAATCCGAGAAGTGGTTCCTGCACCCGGAGAAGCCGGCGGTACTGATCGGCACCCAGGACATGCTCCTGTCGCGGGCGCTGAACCGCGGGTACGCCGCCAGCCGGTTCCACTGGCCGATCGACTTCGGGCTGTTGAACAACGACTGCCTGTGGGTGTTCGACGAGCCGCAGCTGATGGCCGGCGGGGTGGGCACGTCGGCCCAGCTCGCCGGGCTGCGGAATGCGCTCGGCACATTCGGCGGTTGCCCGTCGGTGTGGATGTCCGCTACCCTCGAACCCGGGTGGCTCGACACCATCGACTTCCGGGGGAAGTTTCCGACCGAGGCCCACATACTGAAAAAGGACGCACTCGGTGACGACTATGAGGAAGGCCGACCGCTACACAAGCGGATGACGGCGAAGAAAACCCTTCAACCGCTCGGTGTCAAACTGACGAAGGACGCGGACGACAAAGAAGTGAAGGCACTGGCGGTGAAAATCCTCGGCGAACACGACGAGAACGCCCAGACCCTCGTGATCGTGAATACCGTCCGTCGGGCGGTGGCCGTGTACAAGGCGATCAACGCAGCCAAAGACGAAGCCGTCAAAACGCTCCTCGTCCACTCGCGGTTCCGCCCCCACGAGCGGGTGGGCGAACGGGACAAAGACGGTAAGGTGGTCCGACCGGGGCTGAACGATCGACTCCAGGAGGGCGGCGAGGCGGCGAAGAACCGCATCCTCGTGGCCACGCAGGTGGTGGAAGCGGGGGTGGACATCTCGTCTCGCACGCTCGTCACCGAGCTGTGCCCGTGGGCGAGCGTGGTGCAGCGGATCGGCCGGTGCAACCGCACCGGCGACGACGGCCCTGGCCGGGTGTTCTGGATCGACGTGGATGAGAAGCTGGCCGCCCCTTACGAAGCCGGCGAACTCGCCCACTGCCGCAACCGACTCACTGGCGAACTGGACGGGAAGGACGTGTCCCCGCAGTCGCTCAGCGTGTACCGCCTCGACCCGACGTTCCCGCACAAGCATGTCCTCCGCCGCCGCGACCTGCTCGACCTGTTCGACACCGCCCCGGACCTGTCGGGCAACGACATCGACGTGTCCCGGTTCGTCCGCTCCGACGACCCGGACACCGACGTGCAGGTGTTCTGGCGGGCCTGGGCAGATAAGCCGGATGACGAACCCAAACCCGAGCGCAACGAGTTGTGCAACGTCTCGCTGTCGAAGGACAACCGCCAGTTCCTGAAGGATGCAGCGGACGACAGGAATGCGTTCGTGTGGGACCACCTGGAAGGCAAGTGGGTGAAGCTCGACCCGAAACAGCTTCGCCCTGGTCTAGTCATCATGCTGCACACCGCCGCCGGCGGATACTCCGAGCACCTCGGCTGGGACGCGGGCAGCAAGGCTGTCGTCACGCCGCACCCGCCAGCCGCTGGTGAAAGTGAAGAAGCCGCCGGCTCTGACCCGAACTCGGTCACGTCGAAGGCACTCACCATCACCCAGCACACCGCGAACGTGTGCCGCGAGTTAGACGAGGTGTTGAAGACGATTTCGCTGCCGGAGTGGACCACGCACCTGACGAAGGCCGCCCGATGGCACGACGCTGGTAAGGCGCATGACGCTTTCCAACACGGGATGCGAACCGCCAACCCCGACCTCACGGCCGATCAACTGTGGGCGAAGTCCGGGAAGAACACCAAGCTGACACACCGCCGTAAACACTTCCGGCATGAGTTGGCTTCGGCACTGGCCGCGCTGCGACACGACTTGCCGTTCGTGGTGGCTTACCTCATTTCATCGCACCACGGCCGCGCCCGGCTGAGCATCCGCAGCCTGCCGAGGGAGGACGAACATCTGCCGAAGGAACCGCCCGAACTGTTCGCCCTCGGCGTGTACCAGAACGACCCGTTGCCATCCGTCGATCTGGGTGGGGAGACTTGCCCGGCCACCACGCTCGACTTGACTCCGATGCGACTCGGCGGGGATGCCAGTTGGACCGGCCGGGCGCTCGCCCTGCTCGCCGAGTTGGGGCCGTTCAAGCTGGCGTACCTGGAGGCGCTGCTCCGGGCGGCCGACCAGCGGGCGAGCCAGCAGGAGAAGAAGGAGGCCGGCCGTGAATGAGATCGCACTCCCCGGCTGCACGCCGGAACCGCTGATGAGCTACCTGAAGGCGCTCGGCGTGTTCCGCCTCGTGGCCGAGCAGAAAGACCCGACGGCGAAACTGAGTTGGGCGAACGGGACGGCGGTGTTGCACACCACCCTCGACCGCGATGGGCTGGCCCGCTTCTTCCTGGACGAGTACCGCCCGACGCCGATCGTCGGCCCGTGGGGGGCGCGGTCGGGGTTCTTCCCTGGTTCGTCCGAATCGTCGGCTCGTGAGGCGCTAAACGCCATCGACGCGGCGGCGGGTTCGCTGCCCCGTCTCCGCCAGTTCGCCGAGATGATTACCGGCGTGCGGCGGGTGTTGAACCGGCTCGGCTTCACTGAGAAGGCGAAGGACGACGACAAACTCCGCCTCCTCCGGGAGTGCCGGAACGAGTTGGACGACCACCTGATCCCGTGGCTGGACACCGCTTACATCTTGACGGAGGATGGGAGGAAGTTCCCCCCGCTGTTGGGAACCGGTGGGAACGAGGGGAGTGGGAGTTACGTCTCGACTTTCGCGCAGGCGGTCGTCAGCCTGATCATCCGTGGGCAGTCTGCCGGTGGCGTCGAAACCGCGTTGTTCGGGGCGTTCGAGAGTCAACTGGGTGGCCTCGCGGTCGGACACTTCGACCCCGGAGCGCTGGGCGGGCCGAACGGGACACAAGGGGTGAGCGGCGGCGGGGGGGCGAACACGTGGGATTATGTTCTCGGCATCGAAGGGAGCCTACTGTTCGCCGGAGCTGCTGCCCGCCGGTACGGTGCGGATGCCGTGGGCAAGGCGGCCTATCCGTTCTGTGTTGAACCGGTGGCGGTGGGATATGCGTCCGAGTCAGAGGTCGAGGCGGGTGAAAAAACCCGAGCCGAACTCTGGCTACCGCTGTGGGACACGCCAACCATTTTGGGAGAAGTGTCCCGCCTGTTCGCCGAAGGCCGCGCCCAACTCGGCCGGCGGCAAGCCAAAAACGCAGTTGAATTCGCACTCTCACTGTCGATGCTCGGGGTAAGTCGTGGGCTGACCGCATTCGTCCGATACGCCTTCGTCATGCGGTACGGCCTGTCATACTTCGCTGCCCCGCTCGGCCGAGTGCCGGTGAAACTCCGCCCGGACGCCCGGTTGCTCGACGACCCGCCGTTGGTAGCGTGGATCGACAAACTCCGCCGGGCGACGAGCGACAAGGACAAGACGCCCACCCGATACCAGACGGCCCTGCGGCACATCGACCGGGCCATGTTCGCGTTCGCCAACCGCAGCCAGACGGACGACTCGGCGGACGCCGGCTACCTGCTGGACGTGCTGCGGGCGGTCGGCCGGGCCGAGCGGACGCTGGCCAACGGCCTGCGGTTCAGCCAGGAAAAGTACCTGCGACCGCTCGCGGGGCTGTCAGGGCAGTGGCTCTTGCAGGCCGACGACGACTCCGCGGAGTTCCGCCTCGCTACCAGTCTCGCGGGCATCCGGTCCACCCGAAAGAACGAAGTCGGGCCGATCCGCGTGTTCCTCGAAGAGGTCGAAATCAAGAAGTTCGCCAACTGGTCGCCGGGCAGCACGTCGGCCGTGTGGTCGAACCGCCAACTCGCCGACAACCTGGCCGCCGTCTTCCGCCGCCGGCAGATGGAGGCGTTCCGCGAGGGAATCGTCGGTGTGCCTCTGGACTCCCCGCGGTTCGCCCGGCTGGACGACGTGATCGCGTTCCTGAACGACGAGACCGACGACGACAAACTGAGCGACCTGCTCTGGGGGCTGATCGGCGTCGAGTACCCGAAGGAGCGAACCCACCCCGAAGCGGTGGATGTGGTTGTGCCGTTCGAGTTCGGCGTACCGCGGCTTCTCGTGGAGGAGTCACACCTGGCTTTCGACCCGGACTACGGCCGGTGGCGTCACGGCGACGCCGAGGCCAACACGAAACCCGACCCGGACGTGTTCCACCTGCTCGCCACCGGCCGCGGGGATGCGGTCGGGCAGTGCGTCACCCGTGCGGCCCGGCGGCTGAAGTCCGGCGGGCTGATCGTGGACGGCTACCGCAACCGGGCCAGATCGGGCCGGGAGATCACGGCCGTGTCCGCCATCCCCGCCACGCGGCTGCTCGCCGCCATGCTGTTCCCGCTGTCCGACCGCGACCTCGCCCGTGTCGCCAACGCCGTTCTGTACCCCCCCGAATCGGAGGACTGACCGTGCCCATCGACTTCGACGCCCTGAAGGCGTCGCCCCGCATCCTGATCGAGGCGGCGCTCAAGCCGGTCGCCGGCACCCGCATCCAGCCGACCGGCTTCCCCGACCTAGGGGCGGCCACCTACGACGCGCCGGACGGCACCCCAACGCTGCTCGTCGAGTCGGCGCAGTCGATGGCCAACCGGCTGGAGGCGGTGTGCTGGGACGAGGGCGGAAACGAACTGGTGGCAGACCTGAAGGGGCTGCCATATGTGCGGGTCAAGCTCGCCGGGCTGGGCGACGGCACCGACACCACCACCAGCCTGCAAGAGTTCCACCGGCTGAACTCGCCGTACATCATGAGCGGCGTGAACGGGGACGGGAAGGCGTTCGCGGATGTACTCAAGCCGGAACTCGGCATGGTGTCAGTAGCGGCAGCCCCACGTGCAACCCGTGCCCGTCGGGGGGCGACTCAGCCGGAGACGACGACCGAAGAAGCTGCCGCGACAACGACCGACAAGGAACCCGACGACGTGGCCGGGGTGGTGAACCTGCGGAAGCTGGCGGCCGTGTGCTTCAAGTACGATCCGAACTCGCTCGTGCATGGGGTGTTCCTAGAGAAGATCGCCGGGCGGTTGCGGCACCCGCGGGCGATCTCGGCGTTCATCGAGGCGAGCGGGGTCGGGCGGGCGGATAGCGGCGGGGTGAAGTTCGACCGGGCGCTGCCCAAGCCGAAGGTGGCCGGGGTGGACGCAAAGGGCGGGTACGGGAACGTGCCGTTCCACCGCACCGAGTTCACCGCCAAGAGCATCACCGCCTACTTCACCGTGGACCTCGCCCAGATCCGCGGGTACGGGCTGGGTGAGGACGCCACGAAGCTGCTCGTCGCCCTGTCGCTGTGGAAGGTGCGGCAGTTCCTCGACTCCACCATGCGGCTGCGGTCGGCGTGCGAGTTGGAGATCGACGACACCGCCGGCGGGGTGCAGGGGAAGCGGCCGAACGGGTTCACGCTGCCGACCGCCGGTGAACTGACGGAGGTGGTGAAAGACCTCATCAAGAAATGCAAGTTCGCCAGCCCGACCGTCACCGAACTCACCTGGAACAACCCGAAGGGGTAGCCCATGCCCGTCGTCATCCGGCTGACGTTCCCCGGCGGGCGGTACCACGCCACCCCGTGGGGGCGGCACGTGAACGAGGGTGTTCCGGAGTGGCCGCCGAGTCCGTGGCGGCTGCTGCGGGCGCTCGTGGCGGTGTGGAAGCGGACCTGCCCGGAGTTCTCCGAAGAGCAGGTGCGGCGGGTACTGACACCCCTGTGTCAGCCGCCGTCGTTCCTACTGCCGCCGCACAAGGTCGCCCACACCCGGCACTACATGCCGCTCAATAAGAAATCGCCGATGGAAGGTGGGGGCGGGACAACCCTCGTGTTCGACACGTTCGTCAGCGTCGGCCGCAAGGATGAGTTGTTCATCGGCTGGCCGGATGCGAATTTGGAAGCCGACGACGCGAGATGCTTGGAGACGCTCGCGGATAACCTCAACACGCTGGGCCGGGCAGAAGGCTGGGTCGAGGCAAAGGTCGATTTCGCCGGAACGGGCGTGCTGGCGTGGAACTGCGTACCGACGGACTCCGACCCGAACCCGGTCCGTGTGTTCTGCCCCAACCCGACCACCGCCTTCGGCAGCGAACATTACCCTACCCATGACCCGAAGAAGCTCGCCAAGGGGAAGGTGAACCCCGCCGACTTCCTGTTCGACTGCCCGCGGTGGCACCTGTGCCTGGATACGGAGACGATCCACGAGCGGAAGTGGCCGACCGTGCCCGGCAGCAAGTGGGTACACTACGCCCGGCCGGCAGAGAAGACGGCCGCGGCTGCCAGGCCGAAGCCGCCCGAGCGGGTGAGACCGACGGTCGCCCGGTTCCTGCTCGACGGGCCGGTGCTGCCGCTGGTGGAGGACACGGTGCTGGTGGCGGAGGTGTTCCGCCGAGCGGCCATGTCGCGGTTCCGGGGCTGGTGCGAGCAACACCCGGTCGAAGCCGAACGGTTCCGCCGCACCGACGAGCCGGACTCCTTCTCCTCGCGCACCCTGTCCGGGAAAGAGCTGAGCGGGGTGATGCGAACGGACCACACTCACGCCTACTACCTGCCGACGTGCGACATCCAGGACGATCCGCGGCACATCACCCACGTCACCGTCACCGCCGACGACGGGTTCGGGGCGGGTGAGGTGGCGGCGCTGACGGCCGTGCGGTCGCTGTCGCTGGGGGACGCCGAAGACGGGCTGAAACTGCGGGTGCAACTGGTCGGTCTGGGGGAGACGAAGGACTTCAACCACGCCCTGTTCGCGACGGCGAAGGTGTGGGAGTCGGCGACCCCGTTCGTCGCCCACCGGCACCTGAAACGCCGCGGCAGCAAACGGGACCACCTGCCGCCCGGCGGCGACTGGCGGGACGAGTTCGTGAAGCTGGCCGCCCGCGAATGCCTGGCGCGAATCGCGCCGGTGGCGTGTGAGGTGGAGTTCGTGAAAGCGATCGACGAGCTTCCCCCGGCCATCGGCTTTCGCCGCCGTCGCCGCCGGGATCTCGGCGGGCCGGCACGGGCGTTCGGGTTCGTGCGGCTGACGTTCGCTACAGCGGTTCGCCGTCCGGCGGCCTTCGGGTACGGCTGCCATTACGGCCTCGGTCTTCTCAAGCCGGTGGCAACGGCCAGTTGATCCCACTCATGATGTCGTGCCCGCAATTGTCATCGGGCAGCAGACATCGCCATGCAGATGTCGAGGCCAGATTCATGTCGGTGCCGCCCGCCGGGCGGCACCGTGCCGGTCGGCGACCGGCACCGACACCCGCGGGGCACTCGCCCCGCGGTTTTTCTTTCCCTACACCGACCCCACATCCCCAAGAGGGTCGGACATGCGGACCGTGGCGCTGGCGGTGTTGGCCCACCCGGACGACGCCGAGTTCCTGTGCGCCGGCACCCTGCTGCGGCTGCACCGCGAACACGGCTGGGAAGTCCACGTCGCCACCATGACCGCCGGCGACTGCGGCTCCGCCGACCACGCCCCGGACGACATCGCCGCCATCCGCCGGGCCGAAGGCAAGGCGGCGTGCGACGCCGTCGGGTTCACCTACCACTGCCTCGAAGTGCTCGACCTGCGGGTGCGGTACTGCGACTGGCAACTGGAGCGGGTTTGCCGACTGCTGAACGCGGTGCGGCCGACGGCGGTGTTCGCCCACAGCCCGCACGACTACCACCTAGACCACGAGGAGTCGAGCAAGTTGGTCCGCGCCGCCGCGTTCGCCGCCCCCATCCCCAACTTCCTGCACCGCCCCGGCCACACCGAGCCGCACCCGCCGCTGGCCGCCATCCCGCACCTGTTCTACTGCGACCCCTTGGAGGGCAAGGACCAGTTCGGCCACCCGATCCCACCGGCGTTCTCCGTGAACGTCACCGGCACCATCGACGCCAAGGCGGACATGTTGGGCCGGCACGAGAGCCAGCGGGCGTGGCTGCGAAAGCACCACGGGGTGGACAGCCTACAGGACTCGATGCGGGCGTGGTCGGCCGCCCAGGGGGCGGCGTGCGGGGTGGCCTACGCCGAGGGGTTCCGCCAGCACCTCGGGCACAGCTACCCGCAGTCCAACCTGCTGGCCGACCTACTCGGGGCGGTGTGACTCGGCGGAAACATGAGTTTCGTTTCAGGGTGCGCCACCCCAAAGTGAACTCATTTCACTCTGTGCGACGAAATAGTGTTGGAATGGGCAACCGCTTGCCGGCGAACGGGTTGCGGCGGATGATGTTTCTTCGCTGGTGCCGCTCGCCGGGCGATCTCCGTTGGCACGACGCGCGAGCGAGGGAGTGCCGGGCGGGTGCTGCCCGCCCGCGGTGCCGCACAACCCTCGACACTGCCTGTAGTTGCAACAATCGCCAGATGGGCGAATTTTTCTGTTGCATTTTCGGGAACCGTGCGTCAGTATGACGGTCGGTGTGACCGGCATCACCTCTCATCCGACCACGCCATCACCAGGAGGTCGCCCATGTTCGGCTTCGCCCGCGCAAACCACGTGCCCCCCCCCATCTTACCAAAGCATTCGTCTGAACTGTGAGCGGCTCGAAGCTCGCGAAACGCCGGCCACCTTCTTCGTCGCCCTCCGCAGCGTCGTCACCGGCGAGGTCGGGACCACCGCCGCCACCATCTCCGGTTCCCTGGACCTGAACGCCGCCTACCCGTCGGTCCCCGGCGGCATCCTGGTGGACGCACCGTCCGCCACCGACGCCATCCGCCAGGGGCTGTTCGGCCGCATCGGGGTGCGGTTCAACGGCGAGGCGTACTACTACGATTACAACCCGACCATGGCGAGCGGCACCTGGGCGGACCCCGTCCCGTTCTACATCCAGGCGTACACCCAGCCGGCCACCGTCACCCACGTGGTGCGGTTCGAGGACCGGGCCAGCCGGCCGGGGTGCGACTGGGACCACAACGACCGCTGGTGGTTCGTGGATGCGATCGACGTGGACAACCCGCCGCCGCCCCCGCCGGGCACGGTCGGGAACACCCCGCCGCCGGTGGGCGGGCCGAAGCTGGAGATCCTGAACGCGAACAACACGGGGATGACGGACGCGAAGGTGGCGAAGTGGGGGTCCGCCTACGAGCAGGTGGGTGCTAAGGTGCCGGTGAAGGCCGACCACCCGACCGGCGACGCCGACCGCTTCTACCTGCGGGTGACCGACCCGTATTACGGGATGAACCCGAATCCGGGGCCGCAGACGCTCCAGGTGCGGACGGACAGCGACATGATGACCGGCGGTCTGACCCTGACCCAGGTGGCGGCCGGGGTGTACGAGTCGCGGAAGTGCATCCTGGTGTCGAACACGGTGGACGACGACTTCAAGGTGAACGGGGTGAACGACAACGCGGTGGACGACGCCACCTACCGGGTGAAGTTGGGGGACACGCTCACCATCACCTACGACTCGAACCCGGTGCCCGGTGGGGCGCGGCCGCTCATCCACAAGCGGGTGCCGGTGCGGGTGCTGAAGGAGGCCAAGGTGAATGTCACCGTGATGATGGTGATGCCGCAACCGCCCGCGCAAGGACCCCCGGGGCCCGTCGCCTCCCAGGCGCAGGTGGACCAGTGGCTGACCGCGGCGAACGAGACGTACGCCCAGGTGGGGGTGCGGCTGACCTGGACAGTCCAGTTCGCCGAGGAGCCGAAGAAAACGAGAAACGATGACATGGACGTGAACCTGAGTAACGGGTTGCTCGTCCCACCCATTTCTGACATCGAGGCCAGGAGCATGATCCGCGGCTACCGTGTCCTCGTTGGTAGTACGGCCATCCCCATCCGCACGGCCGCGACCGACGATGTCGAGTTGTTCATCATCAACTACTTTGCAGATGGTGGTGGAAACAGTCTTACTGGTTTTCGGGGGCTTTCGTTCCCCCCCGCGGCCATGTCCTTGCACCCCGACTCTCCGGATATTGTCGATTCGGTAATCGTGTCGGCTCGTTACAGGACGACGTTCACCGTGGCGCACGAGATCGGCCACATCCTCACCAACGCGGGTCACTACGGCGATCCGCCGGGTACGTTTACCCCACTGCTAGTCCAGCCGAATCTGATGCGTAGGATTACGAGCGATCAGGACCGACTCGACCCTTACCAGGAAACGATCAACGACGTCACCTTTTGGACGACGGCGTCTAAACGGCTGAACGACGACCAGCAGACACGCATCCACACCGAGCGGACGCAGATCGTCAAGGACTTCATCCCGTGACAGGAGGTGTCACCGTGCGTCAACCAGCGTGGTACCACTACGTCGGCGTACTCGCCTTGGCCGGGGTGGCGTACCTGGTGGTGCTGGCCACTGCCAGTCCATCCCGCCCGGCTAACGTCCGCGCGCCGGACCGTCCACCCCCGCCGGTGCCACTGCGGGTGGGTGTGCCGCCCGCTGTCGATCCGGCTCCGGTGCCGCCCACTCCCCCGCAACAGTTCACCCCGCACGAGCAAGCCATTCTCGACGGCCTGAACCTCTACGCGGGGTTCGAGTGCGGGATCTACACACTTGAGGAGAAACAGCAGTTCCAACAGCAAGTGGTGCAGCGGAAGCGGGCCGCCGAGGCGGCGGGCGGAAACACCCCGGCCGCCTTCCCCCAGTACCTGCGGATGCTGACCCTGGATCGGCCGCGTGACCTGAGTTCGGAACTGTCGGTGATGCGCAAGGTGGCCGAGATCCCCGGCGACCGGGCGGCGTTCCGTAAGCCGGCGGTGGACCGGCTGAACGACCCCGACCTGCACATGGCGATGGCGGCGATGAAGCTGCTGGTGCAGATCGCCACCCCCGAGGACGTGCCGGCGGTGGTCGAGCGGTTCGTCACCATCGAGTACGACGACCGGGTGGAGCCGCGGGACCACGCCTACTTCGCCGAAGGCCTCAAGATCCTGGCGAAGTTCGGCGGCGTGGCCGAGATCACCGCCCTGGACAAGGCGAAGGCCGAACACCTGCTGGCGAACGACGCCGCATTCTGGGCGAAGGCGGAGGCGTGCAAGACCGCCATCCGCGAGCGGTTGGCGAAGGAAAAGGCGGACAAGAAGTAGCCCCAAAAGCACGGCGAGCCGGGAGCGGGAGCGACCAGAGGATTCACGCCCTCCGGCCGCTCACGCTCCCGGCTCGCCGGATGTACCCCCCTCCCTTGCGGTCGGGGTTCACCGACACCTCACGCCGCCGACTTGAGCACCAGCAGCACCTGCTTCTCGCCCGCCTTGAACTCGGTCGGCGGCTGGCCGCCGTCCAGTTGGTACACGATCTTCAGCCCGTCCGCCGTCTTCTCGGCCATGCCCATGTACTTCTTCCCGCCGGTCGTCTCCATCCGCACCACGCACGCCTTCTTCCCCTCCTCCTTCTTCGGCTCCTCGACGGTGTACGTCGCGTTCAGGAACTCCTTCCCGTCCTTGTCCGTGCCGGTGATCTTGTCGCCGGTGATCTTCACCACGCAGTTCTTGATGTCCGCGTCGGCCATCGGCTTGCCGTCCCGCTCGCCGGACACGATGGCGTAGGTGCCGTCGATCTTGGTCGGGGTGGCGGCCGACTTGTCGTCCGCCACCGCCAGCGTCGCCGCCAGCGCCACCGCCGCACAGGCGAAGAGTTGCGTCGTTCGGGACATGAGAACCTCCGTTGGGCGAAGGTTTCGGGCGAAGCGAATCACGTCGGCCTGCCGGCTCCCGAACGGGACCCGCGACAACGGCCGAACGAGGGACATGCTACGCGGGCGGTCGAACGGGCGTGAAGGGGCAAGCGGCGGATTCCCATATCCCCGACACGGCGCGTCCGGAAACTCGGCAGATGAAAAATCCGCACATGTTACGAAAGCACCAGCAGCCCGAGCAGGAAGTGCAGAACCGTAATCGGCCACAGGAGATGCGTGCGGACGAAGATGTACCCCCAGCACACGGCGATGACGGCGGTGACGGCCATGAACCCGGTCAGCGGGTAGTGCGACAGCCCGAACAGAACGGCGGTGAGGAACACGGCGACGTGCCGGCTGCCGGGGAGGTGGCCGTCGAGCAGCCGGTCGATGCCGCGGAGGATGAGCGAGAAGAACAGGAAGTCCTGGACGACGCACCACAGCAGGTACGACCCGCCGTCAAGGATCATCGGCCGGGTGACGCCGTACCGCACCACCCCGGTCGGGATGATCGCGGCGAGGAACAGCAGGGCGGTGTTCCACATGCCGGCGGCCAGGTCGTCGGCGTCCCGCCCGCCCCAGGTGAACCCCCACCACGCCGCCGCCCCCGGCCGGCGGGCCACCCCGTAGATGGCGTACCCGCCGGCCAGCACGCACGCCGCCCCGCACACCCACGGGAACTTCCAACTGGACAGCGGCACGAACGCGAGGATCGCGGCCAGGCCGATCAGGACGACTGCCAGTTCGACCGCCACCCGCCCGCGGGACGGCTTCGGCGCCCGCTTCCGCCGCTTCGGCTTGCGGAGCGGGGCGAGCGGCTCGGAGTGCAGCGGGTCAGGTCCGGGGGGCATCGAGGCGGCTCGTCTTGGCACGCAGCAGGTGATCGACCAGCACGAGGGCGACCATCGCCTCGCCCATCGGCACGAACCGCGGCAGCAGGCACGGGTCGTGTCGGCCCTTCACCAGGATTTCGGTCGGCTCGCCGGTGCGGGTGACGGTCGGCTGCGGCCGCGGGATGCTGCTGGTCGGCTTGACCGCCACCCGGCACACCACCGGCATGCCGGACGAGATGCCGCCGAGCATCCCGCCGTGGCGGTTGGTGGCGGTGACAATCGGCGAGCCGGGAGCGTGAGCGACCGGAGGTTCCGAATGCTCCGGTCGCTCACGCTCCCGGCTCGCCAACACCCCGCTCGCCGTAAACACGTCGTTGTTCTCGCTCCCTCTCATCCCCGCCACCGCGAACCCGTTGCCGTACTCGAACGCCGTCACCGCCGGCAGGCCGAGCAGCGCCTTGCCCAGGTCCGCCTTCAGCTTGTCGAACACCGGCTCGCCCAGCCCCGGCGGCACGCCGACGGCCACCAGCTCGCACACCCCGCCGATGCTGTCCCGGTCCTTCCGCACGGCGTCGATCAGCGCCTCCATCTCGGCGGCTTTCTCCGGCACCGGGCAGCGGGTGGGCGACGCCTCGATCTGGTCCAGCGTCACCGCCGTCGGGTCCGGGATGTCCGCCTTCACGCTCCCCACCTGGGTGACGTACCCGAGCACCCGCACGCCGTGCAGCGCGAGCAGTTTCTTCGCCACCGCCCCGGCGGCCACCCGGCAGATGGTCTCGCGGGCCGAACTCCGCCCGCCGCCGCGGTAGTCGCGGAACCCGTACTTGGCGTCGAACGTGTAGTCGGCGTGGCCGGGGCGGTACTTGTCCTTGATGTCCCCGTAGTCCCCGCTCCGCTGATCGGCGTTGCGGAACAGCAGGCCGATGGGGGTGCCGTCCGTCTTCCCGTCGAACACCCCGGACCAGATCTCCGGCTCGTCCGCCTCGTCCCGCTGGGTGGTCAGCTTGGACTGCCCCGGCTTCCGCCGCCGCAGGTCCGGCAGCAGGTCGGCGACGGACAGTTCCAGCCCGGCCGGGCAGCCGTCGATGATGCACACGTACCCCGGGCCGTGGCTGACCCCGGCGGTGGTGACGCGGAAGAGTTTGCCGAACGTGTTGCCTGCCATGAGGCCGATTATACCGCCCGGCCGACCCGCGCCGCCGGCCCGCTCGCGATTCCGCCCGGACGGTTCGCGGCGGCTGGCGGTTGCGATCCCGGCCGCCGATGGGATAATGGGGTACCCGGCTTCCGGAGTGGGCATCATGCGACGCGTAGCGGTGGTGGCGCTAATGACGGCGGCGCTGGTGGCAACGGCGGTGATCGCCCAGCAGCCGGCGGACAAGACGCCGGTGGTGCGGTACGGGGTGACGGCGAACGCCACCTTCTACCCGCAGGGGACGGCGAAGGAAGCCCTGGCATCGACGGCCAAGGCGATGGAGAACAAGCGGCACGAGTACGTGGTCGCGCACATCATGGATCCGGCGGTGGTGGACGGGCTGGTGGCCGACCGGGCGAAGCGGCTGGAGCCGGAGGTGGAGAAGGAGCTGTCGGCGCGGCGGGTGGAGCAGCGGCGGAACCCGGCCCTGGTGCTGCCCGAGGACTTCCTGCCGGCCACCCCGCCGGAGTTCGCCGAGCGGGTGAAGGCGGAGGCGGAGAAGCGGGCGTTCCAGTCGGTGGTGCAGTCGGTGCGGGACAACCTGGGGGAGGCGCCGGAGAACGTGCGGCTGCTGGCCAAGTTCGCCCGCGAGGGGACGGTGGCGGAAGCCGGAACCGCGGCGACGGTGACGCTCAAGGACGTGCCCAACAAGCAGGTGTACCTGAAGCAGTCGGGCACCCGCTGGCACGTCGAGGACCGGCAGACGGAGGACTTCAAGCCGAAGGCGGAGAAGATCGAGAAGTGACGGGTGGCGGAAAAAGAACGGGCCGCGGTGGGAACCCACCGCGGCCCGCGTGCTTCATCGGGTCAACTCAGTTCAGTTGCAGCCGCCGCAGCCGGCCGACGCGCCGCACCCGCGGTCGCGGTGGAACCGGCTGAACAGCCCGCCCCGCTTGCGGCCGCGGCCGCAGTCGTCGTCGCACGCGGCCGCCGGAGCGCCGCAC
>JALHQU010000007.1 GCA_022841795.1 Fimbriiglobus sp. | reverse complement strand
GGAGGTGTGGGCGCTGGAGGCCTACGGCGCCGCGTACATCCTGCAGGAGCTGCTGACGGTGAAGTCCGACGACGTGGAAGGCCGCACCAAGATCTACGAGAGCATGGTGAAGGGGGAGAACACGCTGGAGGCCGGCACCCCGGCCAGCTTCGACGTGCTCACCCACGAGATCCGCGGCCTCGGGCTGAACATGCAGTTGGAGAAGAAGCGGGTTTGAGTCCGGAGTGAGTGAACGCCGAAGCCCACGGACGGCCGTCCGTGGGCTTGTGGCACGAACTGACCCCTCACCCATCGCACGCACACCCAACCCCAGGGGTACGAATATGAGCACCGCCGCCGCCGCCGCCGCCGCCGAAGCCGGGAACTACGACCGCATCAACGACTACGGTGCGGTGAAGATCAGCCTGGCCAGCCCGCACGACATCCGGTCGTGGAGCTTCGGCGAGGTGAAGAAGCCGGAGACGATCAACTACCGCACCTACCGCCCCGAAAAGGACGGGCTGTTCTGCGAGCGCATCTTCGGGCCGGAGAAGGACTGGGAGTGTACGTGCGGCAAGTACCGCGGGATGAAGTTCAAGGGGATGATCTGCGACAAGTGCGGGGTGAAGGTGACGCACAGCCGCGTCCGCCGCAAGCGGATGGGGCACATCGAGCTGGCCGCCCCGGTCGTCCACATCTGGTTCTTCAAGGCGATGCCCAGCCGCCTGGGCACCCTATTGGACATGCGGACGAGCAGCCTGGAGAAGGTGATCTACTTCCAGGACTACGTGGTCATCGACCCGGGCGAACTCGGGCAGGGCGACAAGCCGGTGCTGAAGGAGCGGCAACTGCTCACCGAGGACGAGTACAAGACGCTGCGGGAGCAGTACGGCGACACGTTCGAAGTGGACATGGGCGCCGAGGCGGTGAAGAAGCTGCTGGAGAAGCTGGACCTGCGGATTCTCGCCCAGGAACTGCGAGACCGGCTGAGTGCCGAGCAGGCGAAGGGGGAGAAGAAGTCGAAGCAGCGGGAGAAGGACCTGGTCAAGCGGCTGAAGACGGTGGAGGCGCTCCGCGACAGCAGCAACAAGTGCGAGTGGATGGTGCTGGAGTGCATCCCGGTCATCCCGCCGGACCTGCGGCCGCTGGTGCTGCTGGACAGCGGCAACTTCGCCACCAGTGACCTGAACGACCTGTACCGCCGCATCATCAACCGGAACAACCGGCTGAAGAAGCTGGTGGACCTGAACGCGCCGGAGGTGATCATCCGCAACGAGAAGCGGATGCTCCAGCAGAGCGTGGACGCGCTGTTCGACAACAACCGCTGCAAGCGGCCGGTGCTGGGCAGCAGCAACCGCCCGCTCAAGTCGCTGACGGACATGATCAAGGGCAAACAGGGGCGGTTCCGCGAGAACCTGCTCGGCAAGCGGGTGGACTACTCCGCCCGGTCGGTCATCGTGGTCGGCCCGGAGCTCAAGCTGCACCAGTGCGGGCTGCCGAAGAAGATCGCGCTCGAGCTGTACCAGCCGTTCATCATCCGCCGGCTGAAGGAGCTGGGGCACGCCGACACCATCAAGTCGGCGAAGAAGATGCTGGAGCGGAAGGACGACCAGGTGTGGGACATCCTGGAAGAGGTGACGAAGAGCCACCCGGTGCTGCTCAACCGGGCGCCGACGCTGCACCGCATGGGCATCCAGGCGTTCGAGCCGGTGCTGATCGAGGGGAACGCCATCCGCATCCACCCGCTGGTGTGCAAGGGGTTCAACGCCGACTTCGACGGCGACCAGATGGCCGTCCACCTGCCGCTGAGCATCGAGGCGCAGGTCGAAGCCTACACCCTGATGATGTCCACCAACAACATCTTCAGCCCGGCCAACGGCAACCCGATCATCACGCCGTCCCAGGACATCGTGATGGGCTGCTACTGGCTGACCGCCGCCCGCGGGGAGGAGGGGGAGAAGGTGGAGGCCGGCGACGGCATGATCTTCCACAGCCCGGGGGAGGTGTTCCAGGCGTACTCCGAGGGCAAGCTGGGCACGCACGCCAAGATCCAGGTGCGGCTGCCGCTGGGCAAGAAGGTGATCTCCGAGGTGAAGGACGAGCGGGGCGGGATGAAGGCGGAGGAGCTGCCGCGGAAGCCGAACGGGCTGGTCCGCACCACCGTCGGCCGGGTCATCTTCAACGACATCCTGAAGGCGAAGATGGCGTTCTACGACCTGGCCCTGGGCACCAAGTACCTGAGCCGCATCATCGCCGACTGCTACCAGGTGCTCGGCCGCCGCGAGACCATCGCGCTCCTGGACCGGATGAAGGAGACCGGGTTCCGCGAGTCCACCCGCAGCGGGCTGAGCTTCGCCGCGTCCGACCTGAAGACGCCGGACATGAAGGCGCAGGCGCTGAAGGAGAGCGAGAAGGAGGTGGACAAGCTGCGGAAGAGCTACGAGCGGGGGCTGATGACCGAGCAGGAGCGGTACAACAAGACGATCGAGCAGTGGAACAAGGCCCGCGAGCAGATCACCCGCCAGCTGATGACCGAGCTGAAGAACGACCGCCGCAAGGACGAGAGCGGGAAGGACGTGCCGTACCTGAACCCGGTGTACCTGATGGCCCACTCCGGGGCCCGCGGCGGGCAGGAGCAGATCCGCCAGCTGGCCGGGCTGCGGGGGCTGATGTCCAAGCCGTCCGGGGAGATCATCGAGACGCCGATCAAGTCCAACTTCCGCGAGGGGCTGAACGTGCTGGAGTACTTCAGCTCCACGCACGGCGCCCGCAAGGGGCTGGCGGACACGGCGCTGAAGACGGCCGACTCCGGGTACCTGACGCGGAAGCTGGCGGACGTGGCGCAGAACGTGGTCATCACCATGTACGACTGCGGGTCCACCCAGGGGGTGACCAAGGGCATCATGTACAAGGGGGACGAGATCGACCGCCCGCTGTACGACGCCATCCGCGGGCGGGTGAGCCGGACGGCGGTGGCCAACCCGAGTACCGGGCAGGTGGTGGTGGTGGAGAACGAGATGATCGCCCCGGAGAAGGCGCGGCTGATCGAGCGGGCGGGCATCGACAAGATGGCCGTCCGCAGCCCGATGACCTGCCAGGCGTCGCTCGGCGTGTGCCGGCTGTGCTACGGCATGGACCTGTCCACGGGGGCGCTGGTGGAGGAGGGCATGGCGGTGGGCATCATCGCCGCCCAGAGCATCGGCGAGCCGGGCACGCAACTGACCATGCGGACGTTCCACCTGGGCGGGGTGGCCAGCAGCGCCAACCTGGAGAGCGAGTACAAGTGCAAAAAGGGCGGGGTGGTGCAGTTCGAGCGGATCGAGGTGACGACCAACGACCAGGGGCAGCGGATCGTGCTCAGCCGCACCGGCGAGATCCTGCTGGTGCGGGCGAAGGACCGGGAGATCATCGAGAAGTACGGGGTGCCGTACGGGGCCGAGTTGCAGGTGACCGATGGGCAGGAGGTGGCCGCCGGCGCGTCCATGTGCAAGTGGGACCCGAACTCCCTGCCCATCTACTGCGCCGAGGGCGGGAAGGTGAAGTACGTGGACATGAAGGAGGGGGAGACGCTGCGGCGGGAGAAGGACAGCGCCGGCATCAACCGCCTGACCATCATCGAACACAAGGGCAACCTGCACCCGACCATCGAGATCTACGACACCCGCGGGCAGCGGATCGAGGGGTACGCCATCCCCGAGCGGGCCACCCTGATGGTGAGCGACGGGCAGACGGTGTCCACCGGCACGCTCATCGCCAAGACCCCGCGGGAGGCGAGCAAGCAGCAGGACATCACCGGCGGGCTGCCGCGGGTGACCGAACTGTTCGAGGCGCGGCGGCCGCGGAACCCGGCGGTGATGGCCGCCGTATCCGGCATCGTGGACAGCACGTCCGAGCGGCGGCGGGGCAAGCGGATCATCACCGTCACCCCGTACACCGACGACGGCAAGCCGACCGGCGACCCCAGCCGCGAACACGTGGTGCCGAGCGGGGCGCAGCTGCGGGTGCAGCGGGGCGAGTACGTGAAGGCCGGCGACGCGCTGGTGTACGGCCCGCTGGTGCCGCACGACATCCTGGAGATCCAGGGCACCGAGGCGGTGCAGGAGTACCTGGTGCGGGAGGTGCAGGGGGTGTACCGCGCCCAGCGGGTGGACATCGACGACAAGCACATCGAGATCATCGTGTCTCAGATGCTGCGGAAGGTGAAGGTCACCCGCCCCGGCGACACCCCGCTGCTGCCGGGGCTGGTGCTGGATCGGTTCACCTTCGACGACATCAACCGCCGGCTGGTGGAGGAGTGCGTGAAGGTGGTGAACGCTGGGGACTCCACCCTCCAGGCCAGCCAGGTGGTGACGCGGGCTCAGTTCGACGAGGAGAAGGCGGCGGTGGAGGCCGCCGCCGGCAAGAAGAAGAAGCCGACGTTCGAGACCCCGACCCCGTCCGACTGCGAGGTGCAACTGCTCGGCATCACCAAGGCGGCGGTGCAGTCGGACAGCTTCATCTCGGCGGCGTCGTTCCAGGAGACGACCAAGGTGCTGACCGAGGCGGCGCTGGCCGGCAAGGCGGACTACCTGGTCGGGCTGAAGGAGAACGTGATTCTGGGGCACCTGATCCCGGCCGGCACCGGGTTCAAGCTGCACCAGGAGGCGGAGGTGCGGATCAACCTGCCGGACGGGTTCGTGCCGTCGTTCGGCCGCCAACCGGCCGGCTCGGCCGGGTGAGCCGAGGTCCGGATCTGAGCCGCGGAGCGGCGACGGATGGTAGCCTGGGGTGACGGAGCGAAGCGACGGAACCCCAGGATCGCGAATCGAAATGAGCAAGCCCCGGAGGGGCGCCTGGCAACAGGCGCCCCTCCGGGGCTTGTCTCGCTATACTCTCCCCGCATCGACCCGCAAGGAAACGCCGCCATGCACCCGCACAAGCCGCACTACGACCGGCACGCCGGCACCGCCGAGAACAAGGAATTCATCAAGCGGATCAGCCGCCAGCGGATCGACCCGCCGGCCGTGCCCGGCGGCATCTCGGCCGCCGACCTGATCGACTCGGCGTTCCTCAGCTACAACGGCGGGCGGATGCGGGAGGGGTGCCAGCTTTACGCCCAGCGGATGCTCGCCCCGGACTGCACCGTCGGGCTGGCGCTCAGCGGGGCGCTCACCCCGGCCGGGCTGGGCATGTCCTGCCTGGTGCCGCTCGTCGAAGCCGGGTTCATCGACTGGATCATCTCCACCGGGGCGAACCTGTACCACGACACCCACTACGCCCTGGGCATGGACCTGTACCAGGCCGGGCCGAGCCTGCCCGACCTGGAACTCCGTGAGAACCAGGTGATCCGCATTTACGACATCGTGTTCGACTACGAGAACCTGCTCGGCACCGACAAGTTTTACCGCACCCTGCTGCGGGGCGAGGCGTTCCAGCAAACGTTCAGCACCGCCGAGTTCCATAACCTGGTGGGCAAGTACCTGAACGAGAGAGAGCAACAGACGGGGGTGAAGGGCAAGAGCCTGCTGGCCGCCGCGTACCGGGCCGGAGTGCCGATCTACACCAGCAGCCCCGGCGACAGCAGCATCGGCATGAACATCGCCGCCCTGCAACTGGAGGGGTCGAAGCTGAACCTGGACCCGTTCCGCGACGTGAACCAGACGGCCGGCATCGTGTGGGAGGCCAAAGCCACCGGCGGCACGAGCGGGGTATTCATCCTCGGCGGCGGGTCGCCCAAAAACTTCATGCTCCAGACCGAGCCGCAGATTCAGGAGGTACTCGGGTTGGCCGAGAGCGGTCACGACTACTTCCTGCAGTTCACCGACGCCCGGCCGGACACCGGCGGGCTGAGCGGCGCCACCCCGAGCGAGGCGATGACCTGGGGCAAGGTGGACCCGGACAAGCTGCCCGGCACGGTGACGTGCTACGTGGACAGCACGATCGCCCTGCCGCTCATCTCGGCCTACGCCCTCACGCTGGTGAAGCCCCGCCCGCACAAGCGGTACATCGACAAGCTGCCCGAACTGACCCGCAAGCTGAACGCCAAGTACGCCGAGGTGCGTAAGGAGCGGGGGGAGTAATCGCCGGTTTTTTGTTGCCCTAGTTTGCGGGCGACGGTATTCCCCGGCGAAACGGTTGAACCCACCCGTCGCCGGGCGTCCGTCATGGCCGTCGCAGCCTGCCTGTTGGTGCTGGTGCCGGCCACGGCGGCGGCCGGGTACTATCTGCTGTTCACCCTGCTCGGTCTCCGGTGGTCCAGGGGGCTGACGCCCCCCGCTCGCCAAGAACTCAGACAACACATCACCGTTCTCATCCCGGCGCACAACGAAGAAGCCGGCCTGCCCTGCACGCTGCGTTCGGTCGGCTCGTCCGACTACCCGCCGGATTTGCTCTGCGTCGTCGTCATCGCCGACAACTGCACCGACGGCACCGCCCGGGTTGCGACGGACGCCGGTGCGGAGGTACTGGTTCGCACCGTTCCGGATCGCCGCGGGAAGGGGCACGCCCTGGCGTTCGGCCTGGAGCGAGTGCGGGCGGATGCGGTGCTGATCCTCGACGCCGACTGCGAGGTGTCGCCGGGGTTGCTGCGGGCGTGCGACCGGCTGTTGAGCGATGGGGCCGAGGCGGGGCAGGCGCGGGTGGTTTCGCGGAACGCGGATGACGGCACGGCCGGGTTCCTGGCGGCGGTCGGGGCGGAGGTGGATCACGCGGTGGCGGTCGGCCGGCACCGGCTGACGGGCACCACCCCGCTCCGCGGCACCGGGATGCTGTTCCGCCGGTCGCTGCTCGAACGGTTCCCGTGGACCGCCACCGGGCTGGCCGAGGATGCCGAGTACACGGACACGCTGTCCCGTGCCGGGGTGAAGGTGCGGCTGATGGCGGACGAGGTGGTGACGTGCGACGCCCCGGCGGGTGAGGGCGAGTTGTGCGCTCAGCGGCGGCGGTGGCGGGCGGCGCTGCGGTGGAACAGCGGGTGGCTGGTCAGCAAACCGCTCGTGCTAGTGCAACTGGCGGTAGCGGCGGGCGTAGTAATAGCGTTCGGCCGACCGGTGTCCGTCTTGTGGGCGGGGTTACTGATGTTCGCCACCGCCTGGGTGTACGGCCGGGCGGTGAGCCGGGTCGGGCTGACCGCACGTCGGTGGGTGAACCTGTGCCGCACCCCGCTCCTCGTCGTGCGGCTCGGCTGGATCGCGGTGGAAGGACTGTGGAAGACCGAACCGGCGTGGTGTCGCACCGCCCGCCGATAGACCGCGGGCCGCCACGGAGGGCGGCCCCTACAAGACAACCACCCCGTAGGGGCCGCCCTCCGTGGCGGCCCGACGCCATCACTTCTTCAGCTCCTTCACCCGGATGTTCTTGTACCGCACGAACTGCTTCGTGTAATCCCCGCCGCCGTGGACCTGGAGCGCGATCCCGCCCGTGTCGGCCAACCGCTTCTCCTTGTCCTGGAACTCCATGAACTTCACCCCGTTGATCCACGTCGTGATCTTCGGCGGGTTGTTCTCGATCCGCGCCCGCAACTCGTTCCACTCGCCGTGCTTCCAGAACGTCGGCCAGTCGGCGGCCGACACCGGGCACGGGAACTCCTTGTACTCCTTCACCTTGATCTCGCTCACGTTGCTCACGAAGTCGAAGTTCCGCACGTGCGGCTTGCCGCCGATCCCCTCCCCGTAGATGCCCATCAGGTTCCCGCCCTTGTGATAGTCGATCATCGCCTGGTAGCACTTGCCGGTGTCGGTACTCCGCAGGAACAGCCCGCTGTCCGGGCCGTCGTCGTTCCGCATCTGTAGGGCCACCTCGAAGTCGCCGTACTGCTTGTCGGTGATGACGATGCCGCCGTTGCCCGGCACGTCCTGGCTGCCGACGATCGCCCCGTCCTCGATCACCCACTTGCCGCCGCTCTTGTTCTTGCTCGTGCCGCTGTGCCCGGTCTTGGCCGACACCGTCCAGCCCTTGAGCGTCTTGCCGTCGAAGATCACCTCGAACCCGCTGTCGTCGAACTTCTCCGGTTTCGGCGGGGCGGCGGGGGCGGCGAACGGAGTGAACAGCAGCGGGAGGAGGAAGAGGACGCGGCGCATGACGGAAACACCTCGGCGGGTGAAGAGAAGCCGAGGGACATGATAAGGCACAGGCGGGCGAGATTCACGCGGCCGGGCGGTCGGCGGAGATGTCCGAAAGCAACCCGCGGAGGCGATGTAGCACGGCGGCCCGCTCCGCCGGGGCGGTGCGTTCGAGCAGGGCGGCCACCTCGCCGGCGAACTGCCGCACCGCGGATTCCGCCTCCGACGACAGCACTTCCGCCGACGGGGTGATGACCTCGCACCCGGTGTCCACCACCGGCATATTGAGTTCTTCGTGGGTGAAGTTCCCTTGCACCGGCGGACCGTCGATGAAGGTGGACCGGACCCGACGGACGGCTGATACCACCGGCCAGGTCAGTTCCTCAACCGTGGCGTTACCCGCAATGGGCGGACCGAGGTAGAGCGTCGAACGAGTTCGCCCGCGAGGCCACCGCCACACCCGGTATGGTCCGTCGGTTGAAACTTGCGGCTCGTCTGTCATATCTCACTCCCTCGCCATCACCCGCTCGCGGGCGATCGGCTCGTCGAACCCGTCCGCCCACAACTGGTACTCGTACAGCCCGGCTTCGCGGAACGGCACGGGCCCAATCGGGTACGCGAACTCCTCCATGTATTTTAGGCCGGAGATCGCCACCGGGCGTTGCGTGGGGCATGGGAAATTCCCGCGGCTGACCGTCCGGTCCGAGTTGTACTTCCTCTTCGTCATTGTCGGCCGTTGTGCGGATTCTTACAAGTCGGGTCCGCAAGCGGTACTCGCCGGGGTCGCCCCAAAGTTGGAAGTAAACGAACACCTGCCGCAACCGCATCGGGAATGAGGTCCCTTCCGGCAAGTCAACGTGAGTGTAGACACCGCCCAAGCCGAACGCGGCTCCGGATCGCTCGGCGTCATGCCAGATTGACTGGCATGTGAGCAGGTGAACCCCATGAACGCCGTCCGGGTCACGGTAGGGCGGCGGGTCGTCGGCGGGCGTGTCGGTACTCATCACGATTCCAGTATCCGGTCCATCCCTTCCCCTGTCCAGTGAATGCGATCCGGCCCGCGTCCGCTAGAATGACGGTTCGGCGGTGGGCGTCTGAGTCACTGAACCGCCGTCGTCACCAGGCCTGTTGCACATGCCCCGCGACCTCATCCTCGGCACCGCCGGCCACATCGACCACGGCAAGACGTCGCTGGTGAAGGCGCTCACCGGCATCGACACCGACCGCCTGCCGGAGGAGAAGGCCCGCGGCATCACCATCGACATCGGGTTCGCCCACCTGACCATCGGCGACTACCGGCTGGGGGTGGTGGACGTGCCGGGGCACGAGCGGTTCGTCAAGAACATGCTGGCCGGGGCCACCGGCATCGACCTGGCGGTGCTCATCGTGGCGGCCGACGACAGCGTCATGCCGCAGACCCGCGAACACCTGGACATCCTCAAGCTGCTCGGCCTGCGGCACGGCGTCATCGCGCTCACCAAGGCCGATCTGGTGGACGACATCACCCGCGAGGTGGCCGAGCTGGAGGTGCGGGAACTGGTGCGGGGGTCGTTCCTGGAGGACGCGGCGATCATCCCCACGTCGGCCATGACGGGGCAGGGCATCCCGGAGTTGAAGGCGGCGATCGAGGGGCTGTGCCGGCAGATCGCCCCGCCCGGCGAGGGGGTTCAGCCGTTCCGCCTGCCCATCGACCGCTCGTTCACCGTCGCCGGGCACGGCACCGTCGTCACCGGGTCGATCGTCAGCGGGGCGGTGAAAGTCGCCGACGAACTGGACTGGCACAAGGGCGACGGCACGACCGAGCGGGTGCGGGTGCGGGCGCTGAACAACCACGGCAAGCCGGCGGACGAGCTGCACCGCGGGCAGCGGGGGGCGGTGAACCTGGCCGGGGTGCCGCACGATCAGGTCCGCCGCGGGCAAGAGTTAGCCACGCCGGGGTTCCTCGTCCCGAGCAAGGTGCTGACGGTGCGGCTGCACGCCCTGGCGGTGAACCGCAAGCCGCTCAAGCACCGCCTGCCGTGCCGCCTGCACGTCGGCACCACCGAGGTGATGGCCACCGTCGCCGTCCTCGACGCGGACGTGATCGAACCCGGCCAGTGGGCGCTCGCGCAGCTGTTCCTCGACGACCCGGTGACGACGGTGTGGGGCCAGCCGTTCGTGCTACGCGACTCGTCCGCCGAACACACGCTCGGCGGCGGGCAGGTGCTGCAACCGGCCGGCACCAAGATCCGGCGCCGCAACCTGGAAGTGTTGGAGCGGGTGGAGCGGTTGGCCGAAGACGACCCGGCGAAGCGGGCGACCGAGGCGGCGTGGTTCGCCGGGTTCGGCGGGTTCGCCCCGGCCGACCTGCTCCGCGACGCCGGCATCCCCGCCGACCAACTGGACGCCACCACATCGGCGCTCGTGGCCGCCGGCACCCTGGTCGAACTCGCCCTGCCGCCGAACCGCAAGCTGCTGCTGCACGCCGACCGGGTGAACGAACTGGGCGAGCGGCTGCTGACCGTGCTGGCGAACCTGCACGAGCAGTTCCCGCTAATGACCAACCACGACCGGCCGAAGGCGCTCGCCCGGCTGGACTACGTCGGCGACGACCTGCTGCTGCAAGCGGTGACGGACCGCTTCATTAAGCAGAAGAAGTTGGTGGGCGACGCCAAGCGGCTGGCGCGGGCGGACTTCAAGCCGAAGCTGAGCGCCAACCAGCGGAAGCTGAAGGACAAGATCGTGGACGACCACAAGAAGGCCGGGTTCACCCCGCCCGAGCCGGGCAGCTTCGCCAACCAGGCGGCGGGGAACGCGGCGGCCCTGCGGGACATCTTCGAGGTGGCGGTGGCCGAGGGGTTCCTGGTGCGGGTGACGGACGACATCTTCCTGCACGCCGACGCCGACGCCGACATGCGGAAGCGGGTAACGGAGAAACTGGCGACGGTGCCCGGCCTGACGGTGGCCGAAATCCGCGACCTGCTGGGGACGACCCGCAAGTTCGCCGTGCCCATTTGCGAGTTCCTCGACCGAAGTGGACTCACGAAGCGGAACGGGGATATGCGGGTGTTGGTCACCTGACTATGAACCCCGACCGCAAGGTCGGTGGGTGGTTTGACACCCGCGGCCCTGGCGGGCCGGGTTCTCCAAAAATTATCGACTCCTTCCGCCCCGGCCGGGCACTGCCCTTCGCCATGCCTGATTTCCTCAACCGTCTGGCCGGGCGGCTCGCCCCGCCGGCGCACACCGACGCCGACCTGCTCGCCCGGTTCGTCCAGGACCGGGATCAGGCGGCGTTCGCCGCCCTCGTCCACCGGCACGGGCCGACGGTGTACGGGGTGTGCCGCCGCATCCTGGGCAACGCGGCCGACGCGGACGACACCTTCCAGGCGGTGTTCCTGGTGCTGGTGAACCGGGCGGACGCCCTGGCCGGCCGACCGGCACTCGGCGACTGGCTGTACGGGGTGGCGGTGCGGGCGGCGCTCAAGGCCCGCACCGGCTTCGCCCGGCTGCGGAAGCACGAGCGGCGGGCGGCCGAGACGCGGTCGGAAGCGATGTCCGATCCCACGCCGGCCGACCCGTCGTGGCTCGACCGCGAACTGGCGGCGCTGCCGGACAAGTTCCGCCGGCCGGTGGTGCTGTGTCTGATCCAGGACCGACCGCGGGCCGAAGCCGCGGCCGAACTCGGCATCCCCGAGGGCACCCTGGCCAGCCGGCTGGACACCGCCCGCAAGCGGCTGGCCGACCGACTGGCCCGACACCGGGTTCCGCTGGTCCTTACCGGGCTGCTGGTGCCGGTGCCGGCGGCGGTGGCCGACGGGGTGGTGAGCCGGGCGACGGACGGGGCGGGCGTGGCCATCCAACTACTCGCGAACGAGGTGACGAAAACCATGACCACGACATCCAAACTGCCGGTGCTGATCGGGGCCGGGGTGCTGACGCTGGCCGTCGGTGGGCTGCTGCTGGCGGCCGGACCGGGCGACCGGAACGCGCGGCCGAACGCCCCGGCGCCGCAGAAGAAGGACAAGGAGCCGGAACCGGAGCCGGCGTGGGCGGCCAACTTCCGCAAGGCGTACCAACTGAAGGACGGCGAGTTCGTGAAGCGGGTGGCCCCGCCGTACATCGACGAGCGGAAGGAGTTCCTGCTCGACCGCTACCGCAAGCGGTCGCCGCAGGAAGAGATCACGGAGAACAGTGAAGGGGTCCGGAGTTGGCTGGCGATGGGCGCGTTGTTCCTCGAAGATGACGGCAAGACGGTGACGTACAAGACGATGGTATCGACCGATGCAGAAGACCCGCGACGGCCGGGGGTGAAGGCGAAACCGAAACTGGTGCGGCTGTCCACCGTCATCGAACGCTGCACCGGCCGGGTCGCCCCGGAAGTGGTGTACGACGAGGGTACGAAGCACCAAATCGTGGACATGGAGGGCGACCTCGTCATCCGCAAGGATGCCCCACTGGCGAAACTACTGCCCGACCTCCAGAAGGCGCTCGCCGCGGGCGATGCGGACGTGGTGCTCACCCTGAAAGAGGAGGAGCGCGAGGTGTATGTGGTGGGCGGCAAGTTCGCCATTCAGCCGCGGGAGTGGCGGGAGAAGGACGAGATTGACGTGTACGCCGACGAAGCCGTCCTGGACAAAGGGTACTCGCACCGAAGCCCCGAACCGAACCACGCGCTTCAAACCGTGTGGAACAACTCGACCACCGTGGGTGGTTTCGCCCGCCACCTGGGGTGGTTCCTCGACAAGTGGGTGGTGTGTGACACCGAGTTCCCGTCGCAGACCAAGTTCCACTGGTACATGCACGCCCGGTGGGAGCGGAAGGCAACGGCCGCGGCACAAGCCGCCGACCGCGACCCGGAGAAGGTGCTGGCGAACGTGACCGAGCAGACCGGGCTGACGTTCAAGAAGGAGAAGCGGAAGGTGCCGGTGCTGTACGTGAGCGAGAAGAAGTGACACCCCAAGCCGCGTCATTGCTATGCCGCGGCTTTCCTGCTTCTCACCCCCGGTACTTCCACCACGAGCCGATGAAGTTCACCAGCCCGGCGAGCAGGGTGAGCAGGAACAGCACCGCGAACGTGTTGAACGCCCAGCGGTCGCCGGTCGCCTCGCGGGGGGTGGGGGAGTACGGTTCGGGGGCGAGGTGGGGTTCGGGGGCGGGCACGGCAAATCCTCACGCGGGTGGTCAACAATTATATTCGGCGACCGGAAGCCCGATTCCTAGTGGGAACACCTTCACTTTTTCGCCGGACGCGAACATTCGGCCCGCTTCCGAGTGCTAATCCTCATCGTCAGCCCCGTATTTTTCCGACACCAAACGCCGTTTCAGAGGTAGAATCGTGGGACGTGGACGGCTCACCCCCCGACGGAACAGGGCTGGTTAATCGGAGATGGATACCGCGACGGACAGCCCACTCTTCGCCGCACTCCGCGACAGCGGCCGTGTGTCCGCCGACCACCAGTCGGCGGCCGAGGAGGCGTTCCGCGCCTGCGGGAACGACCCCGTCCAACTGGCCGATCAACTCTCCGCGCTCGGGTGCGTCACCAAGTACCAGCACCGCAAGATCCAGCTCGGCCGCGCCGCCGACCTCATCTTCGGCCCGTACCTGATCCTGGAGCGGATCGGCGAGGGCGGCATGGGCAAGGTGTACCGAGCCATCCACATGCGGCTCGGCCGGATGGTGGCGATCAAGACCATCCGCCCGAACCTACTCACCAACAAGGTGGTGGTGTCCCGGTACCGGCGGGAGGCCCGCGCCGCCGCCGCCCTCGACCACCCGAACATCGTCAAGCTGTTCGAGGCGGACGACGTGGACGGGCGGTATTACCTGGCGATGGAGATGGTCGAGGGGATGGACCTGTCCCGGCTGACCAAGGAGCTGGCGAAGGACAACCGGGCGATCGTGCCGGCCGAGGCGGCCGAGTACATCCGCCAGGCGGCGCTCGGCCTGCAGCACGCGCACGACAAGGGGCTGGTCCACCGGGACATCAAGCCGAGCAACCTGCTGGTGAGCGGGGAGCGGGCCATCCCCGGCACCGGCGGGCTGGCGGCGGTGAAGATCCTGGACATGGGGCTGGTGCGGTCGCTGACCGAGGAGGACAACACGCAGGTGGACCTGACCCGCGACGGCACGGTGGTCGGCACCCCGGACTACATGGCCCCGGAGCAGGCGAAGAACTCGAGCACGGTGGACCACCGGGCGGACATCTATGCGCTCGGCTGCACCCTGTTCTACGCCCTGCGGGGGGCGCCGCCGTACAGCGACGGGACGGCCATCGACAAGCTGATCCGCCACCAGCTCGACCCCATCCCGGACATCCGCCAGTACCGCCCGGACGTGCCCGCCGGACTGGCCGCGGTCGTCCGCCGGATGATGTCGAAGAAGGTGGAGGAGCGGCAGCAATCGGGCGGGGAGGTGGCGCGGGACCTGGCCCCGTACACCGAAGAGGCGGTGCGGTTCGACCTGGTCGCCCCCCGGTTCGAGTCGGTCGAGCTGGCCCCGGCGGCCGAGCCGAAGTCGGCGGAACTGGAATCGACCGCAGCGGGGACGGCCGCGGCGGTGGCCGCCACCCCCGCCGCCCCGACCGTCACCCGCACGGTGCGGCCGATCAGCGGGCCGGCGGCCGTCCAGCGGACGGTGCGGCCGATCGCCCAGCCGCCTTCCGGCGTCGCGCCGCCGCCCGGCACCCGGCTGCCGCAGTCGGTGCGGACGAAACCGATCTCCAAGCCGACCGGGGACGTGACCCCGTCGGACAGCCTGCCGGGCGACGGCGGGCGGGCGGACCCGCCCATCCGCCCAACGGACACCCCGCCGGCCGGGCTGCGGACCCGCCGGACCGGCCGCCGGGCGGCGTACTCCCGCCGCCGGCGGGAGAAGAAGGACTTCCCGCTGGTGCCGGTGGCCGCCGTCGTCGGGGTGCTGCTGGCCGCGGCGTTCGTCGTCGCCGCCGTGCTGCTGTCCCGCGGCGGGGACACACAGCCCACCAAGTCGTCCGTCACCCCTGGCAAGTTGCCTGCGCCTGTGGTCGCATCCGCCTGATCCCGTCGATCACTTCAACGCCTTCCGCTCCTTCAGGTCGTACCGCCCGCCGGCCGGCACCTCGACGTAGTCCGGTTCGCCGTCCTTCGGCTTGGTGCGGTGGTCGTAGAACCCGACCTTGCTCTTGCCGATCACCTCGGCGGTGTGCCCGGTGACGACGATCGCCGTGCCCTCGTCGATGCCGATGCCGAGCAGTTGCGGATAGCGGGTCATCAGCCCGGTCATGTCGGCCGTCCGCTTGCGGGCGAAGAAGTGCTGATCGACGGCGCACCCCGGCAGGAACCCGAACCCCCGCTCGTACCCCTCGGCCGCCACCACCGTGTTCCCGAGCGGGTGGCCCCGCGGCATGTACTCGCTCTGGATGCTCGCGCCGGCCGAACTGCCGCCGATCACCCCGCCGCGGGCCAGCACCTCGCGGAACCGCTTCTCCGTGAGCGTGCCCTCGTAGGCGTCCACGAACCGCCACTGCCGCCCGCCGCTGAACCACACCCCGGTGGCCGTCGTCAGCGGCTTCGAGAACTCGTCGGTGGCGGCGATCTTGCGGTCGCGGGTGTGCAGCACGGTCACGTTCGTCGCCCCGCGGCCCTTCAGCATCCGCACCTCGCCCGGCTCGGCCCGGATCGGGTCGTCCCCGGCGGTGGCGACGAACACGATCGGCTGGTCCTTCCCGCCGGCCAGTTCGAGGAACTTGTCCCACAGGTCCGGCCCCATGCCGCCCCCGCCGACGATCACGAGTGACCCCTTCGGCACTTCCGGCACGGCCGCCGTCTTCGTCGGGAACTGCTCCTTCATCGCCCGGAAGTGCGCCGCCCGGCGGAGTTGGAACAGGTCGATGACCCCGCCCGTCTGCTCCGCGTGGGCCAGCGCCGGCCGGACCGGGGATTTTGCCAGCACCACCGTGGCCGCCCCGTCGCCGACCACCTTCAGGAACCGGCCGCCGGTCAGGATCACCGCCGTGCCCTCGTCGAGGCCCAGGCCGGCGTAGGTCGGGTTCGCCTCGATCACCCCGGCCAGTCGCTTCTCCCGCGTCCGCTGGGTGAAGTGCTGGTCGATCACCACGCCGGGCAGGAACCCGAACCCCGGCCCGGTCTTCGCCGCCTCCGCCCCGCCCTCGATCATCAGGTCGGACATCACGGCCGCGCCCGCCGACGTGCCGCCGATTACGACGCCCTGCTCCAACCGCTTGCGGATCGCCGTCTCCACTGCCGTGCCCCGGTACGCCGCGGTCAACTTCGTCTGGTCGCCGCCGCCGAACCAGATGCCGGTGGCGTCGGCGAGCGGCTTGACGAACTCGTCCGAGTCGGCCTGCTTGCGGTCGCGGGTGTGCAGCACGACGACGGATTCGACCTTCGCGTCCTTCCACGGCTTGAGGAACGCCGCGTGCTCCTTCGGCTCGTCGGCGGTGGCACTGGCAGTGGGGATGACCACCACCTTCGCCTTGTCCGGCCCGCCGGCCAGCTTGACGAACTCGTCCCGCGCCGCGTCCGGCACCTTCCCCCCGCCAACGATGACGAGCGGCCCCTTCACCGGCTCCGGCGGGTACGGCGGGGCAGCTGCGAGCGGGGCGGACAGCAACAGGAGGGCGAGTAGTGGTCGCATCGGCGGTCTCCGGAACCGGGGTGTTCGTTTCATATCTGCCGCCGGCCCTTCAGCCACCCGCCCTTCAACCCGGCCACCGTCATCAGCATCTGCCGTTTCACCAGCGGGATCTTCGGCAGCCACGGCAGCACCACATCTCGCCCCCAGCCGAGGAACGTGCAGTCCGACTGGAAGAACGGGGACAGGAAGAACGTGACCGCGGCGTAGTACCGCAGGTAGCCGGCCTGCCGGCGGTGCCACAGGCGGAACGCTTCGAGCGGGGTGCGGGTTTCTCGCACGCACCCGGCCAGCACCCACGCGTCCACCATCGCCAGGTTGATCCCCTGCCCGAGGTGCGGGCTCATGGCGTGCGCGGCGTCGCCGATGAACAGGGTGTGTCGGTCGAACCGCCGGGCCATCCAGTTCGCCCGGTAGGTGGTGAACAGCAGCTGGTCGAAGTCGTGGATGAACTCCAGCGGCTCGGCCGCCTGCGGGCAGAAGGCGATGATCTCACTTTTCAGCCGCTCCAGTCCGCCACGGCGGGTGGTCTCGAACTCGCGGATCGGCAGACCCCAGTACAGGGTGACGAGGCCGTCGCCGAGCGGGAGCAGCCCGCTCAGATGGCGGTTGCGGCGGACGATCTGGAGCAGCTCGCCGGGCACCCCGCGGCCGGGGGCGATGGCCCACAGGGTGCCGTGCGTGTACGGCCACGACCACCAGCGGGAGTCGAGAGACTTGCGGAGGGCGGACCGCGAGCCGTCGCCGCACACCACGAAGTCGAACGGGCCGTGCCGCCGGCCGGTCGTGTCGGTCAGTGTCACCGCGTTGTCAGCGACGGTGCGGCGGGCGATCTCGATGCCCAGCCGCATCTCGACCGGCTGCGTCTCGACCAGCGTTTTCAGGGCGTCGAATAGCACCCCGCGGTGGGTGCCGTAGGCGGTGCAGCCCGGCTCGAAGTCCGGGTAGCGGTTGCGGATCATCGTCCGCCCGTGCCAGTGGACGGCGTTCAGCGATTCGAGCGGGGCGGAGCGGGCGACGACCTGGTCCAGCACACCGAGGTGCTGCAGCACCGCCTGGCCGGACGGCTGGAGGATGATACCGGCGCCGACCGGGTGGACCTCCGGCGCCCGCTCGAACAGGGTGACGTGGTGGCCGTCGCGGGCGAGCAGGAAAGCGGTGGTGGCCCCGGCCATGCCGAAGCCGACCACCGCCACGCGATATGGTCCGGGCATGGGCGACCTCGTGGGGGCGAGCCACGAGGGTACAACCGGCCGGCGGGGAAGGGAACAACCGACCGGCCGCGGCTACTTCTTTTTCTCCACCTTCTCCAACACGACCAGCGCGACGTCCTTGCCCTTCACCGACTTGAACTCGGCCGGCCGGTTCTTGTCGCTCAACTCCGGCAGCCCGGCGAGACAGAGTGTCAGCTTGCCGTCCTTGAACTCGTAGATGCCCGCCGTGAACTTGCCTTTCAGCATCTGTGGGGCGATCACCGCCGTCAGGTTGATCTGTTTCGGCGATGCGGTGGCGTCGAACGCCATCAGCATCATGTCCTTGTCCTTCTCCTCGTCCTTGTGTTGGTACCGCGACAGACGCACCTCACTCCCACGGATGACGAACCCCATTTCCTTCAGAGCCTCGTCCTGCGGGGCGATGGCCGTCCCGTTGACCTCCGCCTTCACCACCTTCCACTCCCCCTGGAACTGCTGTTGCTCCGCTGCGAACGCCTCCCGCTCCTTCTTCCCCTTCTCCGGGTCGGCCTTCGGCTTGTCGTCCTTCTTCGGCTCGTTCTTCTCCAGTTCGATCAGCCCGCCGGTCTTCGGGTTCACTTCGAACGTGGTGGGCCGGTCGCCGCCCGGTTCGGCCACGCTGATCCGCAGCCGCCCGTCCTTGAACTCGTACACGCCGGGCAACACCTGCGGGCCGTTCCCGCCGGGCATGGTCAGGTCGATCTGCTTCGGCTCTTTCTTCGGGTCGATGAGGAACAACCCCTCTTTCCCTTTCTCGTCCGCGGTGTCCCGCCCGACGATCTTGTTCCCGGTGATCTCCCAGTTCATCCCCTTCAACTCGTCTTCCGGCGCTTCGCCGCGAGGGTTGGCGATCCGCACCACCCGCCACTTCCCCCCGAACTTCTTCAGCTCGTCGTCGGCCGGTTTCGCCTTCCCCGCCTTCGGCTTCTCGTCCTTCTTCGGCTCGACCTTTTGCAGCACCATGAGCGTGGTTTTGGTGGCCTTGTCCGCCTTGAACTCGGTCGGCCGTCCCTTCTCGTCCTTGCCCAGACAGAAGGTCAACTTGCCATCCTTCAGCTCGTAGATGCCGGCCATCGTCTTGTTCCGCTCGGCGGCCGGCACGTTCGGCCCGGTCAAGGCCATCGTCAGGTCGATGTGCTTCGGCGACTGGTCCGGGGCGATGGTGAACGACATTTCCATCCGCTCGTCGCCCGGCTTGTCCACGAACCGGATCTTGTCGTCCTGAATCTCCCACTCCATCTCCTTCAACTCGTCGGCCGGCGCTTCTACCCCGTCCATCGCCATCTTGATCACCTTCCACTTCCCTTGCAGGGCGATCTGGTCGTCCTCTTTCGCCGGCTTCGCCTTCGGCGTCGGCGAGTTCCGCCGCTGTTCCGGTTTCCACGCCAGCGCCGCCCCGCTGCCGGCCAGCACCAGCACCGCCGTCACACACGCCACCAGTGTCAGTTTGCGAATCGTCATGGCACGCAGCACCTCGGTTGAGAGTGTCCGAACCGCGTCCGTCGTGTTCCCGTGGACCGCCGCCTTGATCGCCGCGGCCGGCGCCGATCCGCCGACCAGCACGCCGAACCCGACCGCCGGCAACGCCACTCCGCGGCGGGTGAGCCGGTCCCGCAGCCGGTCCTTCGCCCGCGCCAGCCGGCTGGCGACCGTGCCCACCGCCCAGCCGAGTCGCTCGGCGGCCTGGGCGTGGGAGAACCCTTCGTAGAAGCACAGTAGTACCGGCTCGCGGAACTTGGCGGCGAGGCGATCGACCTCTTCGGTCACGATGCGGGCGACTTCGGCGGACTCGGCACGGTCGGGCGGGACGACGGCCATTTCGTTCGGTAGCGGGGAACCCGGTCGCCGCTTCGCCCGCACCGCCGCGTTCCGGGCCACCCGGAACAGCCAGCCGGCGGCGGACGGGTCGCGGACCAACCCGGCCTTGCGGGCGAGCGCCAGGAACGTGGCCTGGAAGGCGTCCTCGGCCGTCTGGTGGTCGGTCGGGTGGGCCGACCGGCACACCGCCCACACCAACTCGGCGTGCCGGCGGACGAGCAACTCGAACGCCACCGCGTCGGCCGACTCGGCGTACCGCCGCAGCAGTTCCGCGTCCGGCACCGCGTCGGCGTCGGCGAGCGTGACCGCGAGCGAGTGCAGCACCGACCGATCCGACATCGAAACCTCTCGGGAACACCACGGACGCGGATACAGAGGCGGCGGGCGGCCGGTCACATCCGTAGAATTCCGGATTCGCTACTATCGTAACGGTATCTTCCAAACCCGACCTGGGAACCATGACCGCGCTTTCGACCGTTCCGGCGTCCGTCGCCCACCGCGTGGCCCTCCTGCGGGACGTGCCGCCGGGCGAACTGCTGATCCACGAGATCTACCGCAGCCTACAGGGGGAGAGTACGTTCGCCGGGCTGCCGTGCGTGTTCGTCCGCACCGCCGTGTGTGACAGCCGGTGCGCCTGGTGCGACACCCCGCATGCGTTCACACAGGGTGAGCGGATGCTGCGGGCGGCGGTGCTGGCGAAGGTGCTGGCGTTCGACACCCCGCTGGTGGAACTGACTGGCGGGGAACCACTGCTGCAACCGGACGTGCTGCCGCTGATGACCGAGCTGTGCGACGCCGGGAAGACGGTGCTGATCGAGACGAGCGGGGCGCACGACGTGGGCGGCATCGACCCGCGGGTTCACGTCATCCTGGATTTGAAGTGCCCGGACAGCGGGGAGTGCGACCGTAACCACTGGCCGAACCTGGCGAAGCTGAAGCCGACCGACCAGATCAAGTTCGTGATCGCCTCCCGGCGGGATTGGGAGTGGGCCGAAGCGACGATCCGCGAACACCGGCTGGGCGAGCGGTTCGAGGTGCTGGTCGGCGGGGTGTTTGGTGTCGAACTGCGGGAACTGGCCGAGTGGGTGCTGGCCTCGCGGCTGAACGTGCGGATGCAACTTCAGATGCACAAGTACATTTGGGACCCGAAGGCCCGCGGGGTGTGATGGGTGAACCGGCGGCGTGAGCCGCCTGGGTGTGGTTCCACCCGACGGGCTGACGCCCGCGGTTCACCCGAACTGCACCCCCACCTCGCCGGCGATCTTCAGCACCCGTTCGCGGGCCGTCTTCGCCGCCCCGTCCGGGTTCTCGTGGTAGGTGTACAGCTCGATCGTCACCCAGCCGACGTACCCCACCTCCTTCAATGCCGCCAGCGTGGCGTGGAAGTCGATCACCCCCTCGCCCGGCACCAGGTGGTGATGCACCCGCGTGGCGGCGATGTCCTCCAGGTGGACGTGGCGGATGAGCGGGGCGAGCTTCCGCACCGTCGCCGCCGGGTCGTCCTTCACGCAGTAGAAGTGGCCGATGTCGAAGTTCAGCCCGAGGTACGGCGACGAGATGTGCTTGGCGAATTCCAGGTACTGGTCGGCGGTTTCGATCAGCAGGTCGGGTTCGGGTTCCACCAGCAGCGGCACGCCCACCTTCTCGGCGTGTTCCACCACCGGCTTCAACTCCTCGACGAACAGCTTCAGGCACTCGCCCCACTGCCGCCCTTCGAGCGGGCCGCCCGGCTCGGTGGTGATGCACGGGGCGCCGAGTTCTGCCGCCAGCGACAGCGCTTTCTTGGTGTGCTCGGTGCGGACGCGGCGGTAGTGCGGGTCCGGCTCGATCCAGCTCGGGTGCCAGTACTTCTGCCGCTTGTCGTCCACCGCGTGCATCATGAACGCGTTCACGTTGCTGAACGCCAGCCGGTTCGCCGCCATCGCGTCGCGGATGGCCTGCTTCTGCTCGGCCAGCAGGTACGCCGGCCACGCGTGGGGCACGTCGGCCATCAGTTCGAGGCCGGTGTACCCGATGCCGGCCAGCCGCCGGGCGGTGTCGGGGAAGGAGAAGTTGAGGTAGGCGTTGGTGCTGAACGCGAGCTTCATGACGATCTCGGAAGCGGGCTAACCACAGAGGCACAGGGACACAGAGAAGACAGGGGAAGATCTCTGGAACCCAGTCCGCGTCGTCTCTGTGTCCCTGTGCCTCTGTGGTTAACTCTGCAAATATTCTTCCAGCATAGCGAACTGCCGGCCGAGGTCGTGTTCGGTCACGCCGGCGGGGGACTTGAAGAAGCACGCCGCCGCGGTCAAAGTGCCGGCATCGCCCCGCCGCTGGGCCAGCAGCGCCAGCCGGGCCAGGTCGATGACGAGCGGGGCGGCGAGGATGCTGTCGCACCCCTGCCACGTCAGTTGCAGCGTCATCTTGGTGCCCAGGAACCCCTCGAAGTGGACGTGATCCCACGCCGTCTTCCAGTCGCCCAGCGACTCCACGTACTCGATGCTGACCAGCGATTGCGGCTTGTACCCGAGCACCTCGGCCAGCAGCGCGTCCTTCGTCCGCACCTTACTCGCCTTGTTCGCCGGGTCGGCCAGCACCTGCCCGTCGCGGTTGCCCAGCACGTTGTGCCCGACCCAACTGAGCACCCGCAGGTTCCGCCGGGCGAACATCGGGGCCAGCACCGACTTCAGCAGCGTCTCGCCCGTCTTCAGGTCTTGTCCGGCGAGCGGCACGCCCCGCAGCTTCGCCAACTCCTCGATCGCCGGCAGGCTGGCCCCGCGGCTGGGGGTGAGGTTCACATACGCGAACCCGGCGTCGATGGCGGCGTAAGCGTACAGCGAGCTGGTCGGCAGGGCGGGTGTGTTCTTCTTGAGCGCGGCTTGTAGCGCCGCCAGCGTGCGGTGGTCGCCGGTCAGGTCGAACGGCGGTTCGGTGCTGGCGGCGTTCACCACCACCACCTGATCCAGCCGGTGCGTGCCGGCGAACTCGATCAGGTCCTGCTGGATCGCCTCGACCGCCTGGAGCGGGGTCTCGGCCCGTCGCACGTCCTTCCGGTCGGTTAGCGCGGAGATTGCCTCGTTCGGGCGGAACAGCACCCCTGGCCGCACGTTCGCCGTCCACTCCTCCAGTTGCTCGCGGCACACCTGAAGGGTGGGCGCGTCGATCACGTTCGACGCGGCGTGCAGCTCCCCGACGGCGGCGGCGAACGACGAGTCGCGGATGTCGTGCCCGCCGACCACGAACCGGGCCGGGGCGTCGAACGGCACGTGGGCGAACTCGGGCAGCGCCGTCACCAGCCCGACCGGGGTGTGCAACCCGCGGGCGAGCGCCGCCAGCCCGAGCGCGGTGGTGCCGCCGACGCCGCCGTATGCCCCGACCAGCCACAGACCGACACGTCGCGCAGGATCAGACATGAAAAGGGCACTCGGGGACGGGACGGCGGGGTGGGATACCCTTCAATTCTCGGGTGAAGCACCGGAAGGGTCAAGGAAACCGCCGCGTTCGCTGGTCAAACTCTGCTCACCGCTGACACTCCGCTAGCACTTCCCGCACGACCCGTTCGGGCACGTCGCCCACCAGTTCGACGTGCCCGAGCCGCGACGGCAGCACGAACCGCAGCTTCCCGGCCTCGGCCTTCTTGTCCCGCCGCATCACATCAAGGAGGGTGTCAACGCCCCACTCCGGCTTCGCCGTCGTGGGCAGGCCGAATGCTTCCAGCAGCTTCGCCTGGCGGTCCCCCAACTCCGGCCCGACCCGGCCGAGCCGCTCGGCCAGCTTCGCTGCACACACCATGCCGGCGGCCACCGCCTCCCCGTGCAGCCACGCCCCGTACCCGCCCACCGTCTCGAAGGCGTGGGCGAACGTGTGCCCGTAGTTCAGGACCGCCCGCAGCCCGGTCTCCTCGCGTTCATCCTGCTCCACCACGTCCGCCTTTAACCGGCAACTGCGGGCGACGATGTGCCGCACCGCCGTGGGGTCGCGGGCCAGGATCGGGGCGACGTTCGCCTCCAGGAACGCGAACAACTCGTGATCGAGGATCACCCCGTACTTCACCACCTCGGCCAGCCCGCTGCGGTACTCGCGGTCGGGCAGTGTGGTCAGGAACGCGGTGTCGATCCACACGCCGGCCGGCTGGTAGAAGGCGCCGATCAGGTTCTTCCCCTTCGGGTGGTTCACCCCGGTCTTCCCGCCGACGCTCGAATCCACCATCGCCAGCAGCGTCGTCGGCACCATGAGCAGCGGCAGCCCGCGGTTGTACGTCGCCGCCACAAACCCGGCGAGGTCGCCCACTACCCCGCCGCCGACGGCCACCACGAGGGTTTGCCGGTCGGCGGTCATGTCGGCCAGTTTGTCGAACAGGAAGGCGGCGGAGAACAGGTTCTTCGACGACTCGCCGGCCGGCACAAGGCTGGTGTCGGTGCGGAACCCGTTCGCCGCCAGTTGCTCGCGGACCCGCTGAACGTGCGACTCGACGTTCGTGTCGCCGATGACGATGGCGGCGGTGGACTTGGGCACACACCGACAGGCGAACGGCCCGACGCCGCTGGGGTCATTCGACGTGACGGCGATGTCGTAGGCCCGCGGTCCGAGGTTGACGCGAACGGTGTGCATGCAGGTAGGGTAGGGCGGGCCGAGCCAGCCGTCAGGCTGGGGAGCCCCGCCGTATTTTCGGCGAGCCGGGAGCGTGAGCGACCGGAGATCTGAAATGCTCCGGTCGCTCACGCTCCCGGCTCGCCAACATCACGATTTGTCCAATACGCCGTCCACCACCCAGCAGCCGCGGGCGTGCGGGCCGGGTCCGCGGCAGTGAGCCAGAACGTCTGGGTGATCACACCCCGCCTCCTCCAGCGCGTCGGCCAGGATCGGCAGGCGGTCGAAGGCGCGGTCGGCGTAGATGCCGGTGGCGAGCGCGACGGCGGTCTCCGACCGCCACGCCGGATCGAACGCGACCGGGGCGAACGGGTTGCCGACGATGCAGCGGAGGAGCCGGGCTTGTTCGCATTGTTCGCTGGCACCATCCGCCAAACCCGAAGCTGCGTGGATCGCGTGGTGTGCAATCCATGAGGAACAGAACTCGCGGTACAGCATCAAGGCAACCAGGTGCGGATGGTCTTTCGGGGGCGAACCAGAAACCCAATCATCCCGTGGAATAGCTTGTCGGACTCGTGCGGCAATGCCACGACACTCAGACCTAGTTATTCGGCCTTCTGCTAGATGTTCCAAAGCCTCGATCCCTTGCCGTTGCCGAGGATCGGGTAATAGCACTGCCAAACGAGCAAAGCAGGCCGCGGCGAACAACCGTAGTTTCCGGTCGCTGGTCTTTCTCCGAAGATGTTCCCGCATCAACTCTGGATCGGTACACACCAGCCACTCGGCTTCGGTCATCGGTGCCCCTCCGGCTGATGATACGCGACGAAACGTGTCCTAAGTTGTGGCATGATTCTGCCCCGCTGTCCGCGGTACGAAACGCTCGACGCCTGGCGGGGGCTGGCCTGCCTGGTGGTGGTGTTGCACCACGGCTGGCTCGGTACCGCCGGCCAGCCCGACTACCCGGCCGCAACCGGACTTCCCGGTGTGCTGCTGGCGGTGCTGGCGAAGCTGTGGGTCGGGGTGCCGCTGTTCTTCGTCATCAGCGGGTACTGCATCGCCGCCGCCGCCGACTCCGCCCGCCGCCGCCCGCACCGCGGGCGGTCGTTCTTCGCCCGCCGGTTCCGCCGCATCTACCCGCCGTTGTGGGCGTACCTGGCGGCGTGCGTGCTCATCCACGTCGTGTTTCAGTGGGTGCAAACCGGCACCGGGTTGCCGCTGGCGATTTCGCACCGCGACCCGTTCGACGTGTCGCTCACCTCCTGGCTCGGGTCGGTCACGCTGACCGAGGAGTGGCGGTGCCACGTCGTCGGCCCGGCCCGCGACTACTTCCAGTGGCACCTGTGGACGCTGTGCTACGAGGAGCAGTTCTACTTCGTCACCGGGCTGGCGGTGGTGTTCGCCCCGCGGCGGCTGTTCGCGGTGGTCGGCGGGGTGAGCGTGGTGGTGTTCCTCATCCTGGCCGACCTGATCCGCCTGCCGTTCGCCATCGACGGATTCTTCTTCGACGGGTCGTGGCTGGAGTTCGCCGCCGGGGTGTTCGTGTACCACCGGCGGAACTACGCCAGCCGGTTCACCGCCCGGCTGATCGACTTCGGGTTGTTGGCCGGGCTGGTGTGGGCCGCCCGGTCGGTGTCGGGGTGGGCGGAGTTCAAGCAGTCGGTGCCGGCGCACCTGACGGCGGCGTTCGCCGGGGCGCTGCTGATCGGGCTGTGCGAGAAGTACGACGGGCTGACGGCGAAGCTGCGGGCGCTGGCCCCGCTCCGCTGGTGCGGGGTGCGGTGCTACAGCCTGTACCTGGTCCACGGCCCGGCGGTGTACGTGACGAGTCGCGTGCTGATGCACTTCGGGTGGACCACGCCGACGGCGATCCTGTTCGTCGTCATCCCGGTGTGTACGGCGGTGTCGCTGGCGTGCGGGTGGGCGTTCCACAGGTTCGTCGAAGTCCATTTCCTCAACTCACGCCCGCCGGAGTCGAGTCCGCCGCTGACGCAGACACCGATGCCGGGCGGGAAGCCCGCCGCGTCCGAATTGGCCCGCGTGTGAGCGGTCTGGTACACTCGGCCGCGATGGACCTGTCGCCCGATCCCGACCCGCCGCCGCCGGACCCGCCCGTGCCGTGGCGGGAGTTCGCCGCGGCCCCGCTGGTGCCCGTCGCCCTCGCCGTCACCTTCGGCTTGATCGCCGATCGGTACGTCGGCATGCCGACGCTATCGGGGTTCGCCGTCGCCGCGGCCGGGCTGATCGGCTGGGCGGTTTTCCGCGCGAAGTCGTTCGCCATCGTGTGGCTGTGGGTGGCGTTCGCCGGGCTGGCGGCGGCGTACCACCACGCCCACCGGCACGAGTTCCCGCCGGACGATATTGCCCGCTTCGCGCGGCCCGAGCCGGTCATCTTGAAAGTCCGCGGCGTGTTGGCGGATGAGCCGACCACCCGCAAGCACAACACCACTGACCCGCTGGCCCCGGCCCGCCGCACCGACCTGGACGTTTGCACGCTGGACGTGACCGGGGTGGAAACGCCCGCCGGCTGGCAGCCCGCGTCTGGCACGGTGCGGTTGTGGGTAGACCGCGACGTGCCCGCCTCCTCCCCGCCGTTGAACGGCCTGCGGGCCGGCGACATGGTGCAGGCGGTCGGCCGGTTCGCCGTGCCGCAGCCGCCCGGCAACCCCGGCGAACGGGACTACTTCGACCACTCCCTCGACCGCCGCATCCGCGGCGACCTGCGGGTGAGTGACACCACTGCGGCAGTGGTGCGGCTGGACGCCGGTGGGTGGAGCCTGACCCGACTGCTGACATGGGTTCGCAGCCGCTCGACGGCCACGCTGACGGACTTGCTCGGCGAGTCGCAGGCCCCGATCGGCCGGGCGCTGCTGCTGGGCGATGGGACGGCGATGGACCGCACCGAGTGGGACGCCTTCGTCCGCACCGGGGTGGTGCACGTGCTAGCGATCTCGGGGCAGCACCTGGTGCTGCTGGCGGCGTTCGTGTGGGTCGCGCTGGCGGCGGTCGGCGTGCCGCGGCGGAAGGCGGCGTGGGTGGTGGCGGCGGTGGTGATCGGATACGCAGTACTCACCGGGCTGCGGCCGTCGGCGCTGCGGGCGGCGGTCATGGTGTCGGCGGTGTGCGGGGCGATCGTCCTGCGTCGGCCGGTGTTCGCGGCCAACAGCTTCGCCCTGGCGTGGCTGGCGGTGGTCGCGGCAAACCCGGCAGATGCGTTCGACCTGGGGTGCAAGCTGTCGTTTCTGACCGTATTCGCACTGGTGTGGGGCGTCGGCCGGTGGGTGGTGCCGAAGCCGCTTTCGCCGCTGGAACGGCTGATCGAGGAATCGCGATCGCTGCCGGAAAAGCTGATCCGCAGGGCGTTTCGGGTGGTGTTCATGGCCTACGCCATCACCTTCGCCCTGTTCGCGGTGAACGCCCCGCTGCTGATCGCCGAACAGAACATCGTCTCGCCGGTGAGCCTGCTGGTCGGCCCGCCGCTCGTGCTGCTCACGTCCGTCGCGCTGTTGTGCGGGTTCCTGCTCCTGCTGCTCGCCCCGGTGCCGCTGGTCGCCGACATTCTCGCCGCCCTTACCCGTTGGTCGCTCGCGCTTTCCGAGCGGTGCGTTCACTTCGCCGACGAGATGCCCGGCGGGTCGGTGTACCTGCCGGGCATCCCGACGTGGTGGCTGGTCGGGTTCTACCTGTGTGTGGTCGCGGTCGTGCTGCTCGGCTGGCGGCACTCGCGGCGGTTCCAACTGGCGGCGCTGGCGTGGGTGCTGATCGGTCTCGTCGTTCCCAGCGTCAACCGCCCGACGGACGAGCTGCGGGTGGCGTTCCTGGCGGTCGGACACGGCCAGTGTGTGGTGATGGAGACGCCGGACGGCCGCTGCCTGGTGTACGACGCCGGCACCACCGCCGGGCCGGACGCCGTCCGCCGCGTCATCGCCCCGTACCTGTGGCACCGCGGCGTCCGCCGCATCGACGAGGTGTTCGTCTCCCACGCCGACGCCGACCACTTCAACGGGCTGGCCCAACTGGTGCAGCGGTTCCCGGTCGGCCGGGTGACGTTCACCCCGTCGTTCGCCGAGCGGCCGACACGCGAGGTGGACGAGACCATCGCCGTGCTGAAGAGGGCCGACATCCCGATCCGGGTTGTCCATGCCGGGCAGTCGTTCGCCGCCGGGGACGTGACGTTCGAGGTGCTGCACCCGCCACTCGACGGCCCGCCGGGGGTGGAGAACGAGCGGAGCCTGGTGCTGGCGGTGCGGCACGCCGGGCACACCCTTTTGCTCACCGGCGACCTGGAGAAAGCCGGCACGAGCCGCGTGCTGGGCCTGCCCGCGGTGCCGGCGGACATCCTGCAAGCCCCGCACCACGGCAGCCGGGCGGCGTTTCCAACTGCATTGAAGACCTGGGCACGGCCGCGGTGGGTGATCGTGTCCCGCGGCGACCTGTATTCGAACACCGTGACCGACGCCGACACCGGCGTTCCCACCTGGGACACTCACACGAACGGAACGGTGACAGTCCGCAGTCACCCGGGCGGGCTGACCGTGGAGGCGTTCCGCACCGGCCAGGTGGAGGTGGTCCGCCGGCGGTGACCGCCCGCAATTCGTTTCGTTCGCGCTGCGCCACCCCTGCGCGAACTCATTTCAATCTGTGCGACGAAATAGTGTTGGAATGGGCAACCCGTTCGCGGCGAACGGGTTGCGGAACGAGGCGGCCTTTTTGAGACGCGGAATCAATCGGATTCGGTGGACGAACGCGGTCACTTCCGGGCGGACAGCCGGGCGACGGCCGCGGCAGCTTCCGTTCCGAGCGGGGTGTCGTCCCGCTTCGCCCACACGCGGAGCAACTCGACCGCCTCCGCTTTCCCAATCCGCTCGGCCGCCTCCACCGCCCGCACCGCCGGGATTTCGTGCGAACGGAGTTTGACGGCGTAGTCCGTCGGTCGGAGTCGGGCGAGGATTCGTTTCGCCCGTTCCGCCACCACGGGAACTGGCGACTTCTCGGCCGCCTCGCGGAGGTGGGCCGCGGCCTCCTCGTACCCGAGCTCGACCAACTTCTTCGACGCCGCCTCGCGGGTCTGGTAGTCGCGGTGGCCGAGTTCGGCGATGAGGGCGGGGACCGGGTCGGGAATCGGCTGGGCGAACTTCGCGCGGAGCCACGCCACGCCGTCCTTATCCGCCGCGATCTCGCGGACGGCGCTCAGCCCGAGTTTGGGGTCCGGCGCCGCCAGCGCCGCCCAGCGGTCGTCCACCTTCACCGACGGCAGGTGCCGCTTCTCCAGCGCCGGCCAGTCCCAGACGGAAATGGCGGTGTCGGCGTCGGTGGTGTAGAGCCTCTTCCCGTCCGGTGCCAGGACGAACCCGCCGGCGTGGGGTAGTGGCACACGGCCGAGTTCGCCGCCGGTCGCCGTCTCCGTCACCACCAGCATGGCCCCGGCCGCGCTCTCGCTTCGTCTCAGGTGATACCGCGCATAGTAGTCGCCCTGGGCGAACCCGTCGGGGAATAGAAGTCGGTACTGCCGGCGGCCATCCGCGCTGTACTGCCGCTGGTCCGCGGTGTTGACCGATCGTTCGGGCCGCACGTCGATCCGGGCTGGGCGGAGAGCCTTCGCCGGACGTGGCTTCGGGTCGTCGCCCAGCCGCGACGGCCGCGGCGAGGTGATGAGTTCGCCGTCGGCGATGAACCGGATGACGAATGTCTGCTGCAGCGCCGCGTCGATGGCGTTCCCACAACCGCCCGGCGAGTACATCTTGTACGCACTCTCCGGCACGGCCTTGACCACCTGCCACTTCCCGTCCGCGTCGAGCGAGCGGACGGCCACCCCCTCCCACCCGGTCACCGCCAGCCGCTTCCCGTCCGGCGACAACTCCGCGCCCATCGTCCGCTTGAACCCGTCGATGGTGCGGACCACTTTGCCCGCGGGAAATTCGAGCAGCCGGAGTCGGCCGGATTCCAGTTCGATCACCCACAGCCGGTTGTCGGGGTCGAACCCGACCGGCGAAACGGGGGGCCGGTCCGGTTTGGATCGGTCGATCGACGAGTACACCGGCTTCCCCGTCTCGGCGTCCCACACGAACGTGTACTGGTAGCTGGCCCGTGCAAAGGCGACCGCCCAGCGGCCGTCCGGGCTGATCAGCCGGGCGTGCAGCGGCTCCGACGCATCGAACAGCGTCTGCCAGGACATGTGCGACAGCATCTTGCCGGTGGCGGTGTCCCACACCCGCACCGAGCGGTCGTCGCCGGGGTGCCCGACGAGCAGCCGCTTCCCGTCGGCGGACAGGGCCGGGGAGCCGATGGGCGAGGTGGGCTGCCGGTCCAGGTCGTCGATGACCGGCTTCCCCGACTTCCGGTCGATCAGGTGGACCAACGACCCGCGGGTGACGGCAACGGCAGCCGGGTGAACGCGGATCTGAGCGATTGGTCCATGGGACGGCAGCTTCGGCAGTGGCGACCTGGGCTGTAGCTGGAGGGTGTCCGGATCCACTGTCGCGAGTTCCCAACCGCCCCACGTCCGGGCGATCATGCCGTCCTCCGTGCGGATCGACAGGTCGAACCAGTGGCCCCGGCCCCGTTTGGCGTCCGCGTGGACCTCCGCGCCGGTGTCCGGGTTGTACACCCCGTACCCCTTCACGATGTACGCCACCAGCCGGGTCGCGGTCGGCCAACTCAAGTTCCAAACCACGTCGGCCTTGACGGGGTGGGTGACGAGCGGTTTGCCGCCGTCCACCGCACCGACGTGGAACTCGCCCAACTGTCCGGACGCGGCCACCCGCTTGCCGTCCGGGGAGAACACCACGTTGAACTGGTCCCGCAAGCCGTACCGCACGCTCGGGTGGTTGCCCGATGCGAGCTTCACCTCGCCGAGGGTGCGGAGTTTCTTCCCGTCGATCGCGTCCCAGATCGCCAGTTGCCCGTCCAGGTCTCGACAGGCGACCAGCGACCCGATCGGCGAAACGGCGACCGCCGGGGCGACGGCGTCGAACACCCGCTCGTTCAGCACCACCGCCCCGGTCTCGGTGTTCAGCACGACGATCCGGTCGTCGTGAACGCTCATCACCAGCCGCTTCGCGTCCGGCGTGTAGCCGATCACCTTGCACCACCCGCGGTCCACGTCCCGTTTGTCGGCAGCAGCATCGCTGGGCACGAACGCCGGGTCGGCGTACCGCCGCACCTCTTTGCCGGTGGCCACGTCCCAAACACGGACGAGCGGCTCCCCCTCGGCGGTGGCGGCGATGGTCTTGCCGTCCGGGTGGAAGGCGACGGCGTTCACGATGCCGGTGTGACGCAGGCGGGTGTCGCCGAACCGGGCGATCAGGGCCGGGTCCGCCTTCGGCTCGGCGGCGGGCGCGACGGTGCCGACCATCAGAACTACAAACCCGATGAACCGTCTCATGACCGCCTCCGCCGCTACTTGATGGTTCAGACGATTGTGTCCCAGAAATCCGTCGAGCGGAAGTCGGCCCTGCCAGAAACTCTCGGCCGGCGTCTGCCAGACTGACACCCGGCGGCCGGGTGCCATTCGGCCGATCCTTGCGCCGCAAAGGGTTACAGCGTCCGTCAGCCGGCGGCACGAGTCTTGCATAGGCGGGCACACCAGCCGAGATTGATCTCTTCCCCGGAGTTCCGCCGTATGGCATCGAAGCAACTCGCGTTCGCCGACGACGCCCGTTCCAAACTGCTCGCCGGGGCCACCAAGTTGGCCCGGGCGGTCCGCGCCACCCTCGGGCCGCGGGGCCGCAACGCCGTCCTGGACAAGGGCTGGGGCGCCCCGAACGTGACCAAGGACGGGGTGACGGTGGCCGAGGACATCGAACTGACCGACCCGTTCGAGAACATGGGCGCCCAACTGGTGAAGGAGGCGGCCAGCAAGACGAGCGACATCGCCGGCGACGGCACCACCACCGCCACCGTGCTGGCCGAGTTCATCTTCCGCGAGGGGCTGAAGGCGGTGGCCGGCGGGGCCGACCCGATGGGGCTGGTCCGCGGCATCCAGGCGGGCGTCGAGCGGGTGGTGGAGGAACTGCACAAGCTGGCCGAGGAGATCGACCCGAAGGACAACAAGGCGATCGCCGAGGTCGCCACCATCTCCGCGAACAACGACAAGGAGATCGGGTCGAAGCTGGCCGAGGCGATGAAGAAGGTGGGCGCCGACAACGGCGTCATCACCATCGAAGAGGGCAAGTCGGCCGAGACGGACATCACCGTGGTGCAGGGCATGCAGTTCGACCGCGGGTACCTGTCGCCGCACTTCGTGAACACCCCGGAATCCGTCACCTGCGAGTTCGAGAAGCCGCTCATCCTCATCTACGAGGACAAGATCAGCAGCGTGAAGGACCTGGTGCCGCTGCTCGAAAAGGCGAGCCAGAAGAAGCAGCCGCTGGTCATCATCGCCGAGGACGTGGAAGGGGAAGCCCTCGCCACCCTGGTGCTGAACAAGCTGAAGGGCGTGCTGACGGTGTGCGCCATCAAGGCGCCGGGGTACGGCGACCGCCGCAAGGCCATGCTCGAAGACATCGCCACCCTGACCGGCGGGAAGGCCATCTTCAAGGACCTGGGTATCCAGCTTGAGAAGGTCGAGCTGAAGGACCTGGGCACCTGCAAGCGGATCAAGATCGACGCCGAGAACACCACCATCACCGAGGGCAGCGGCGACAAGAAGGCGGTCGCCGGGCGGGTGGCGATGATCGAGCGGGAGCTGGAGAAGACGGACAGCGAGTACGACCGCGAGAAGCTGCAGGAGCGGAAGGCGAAGCTGGCCGGCGGGGTGGCCGTGCTGAAGGTCGGGGCCGCCACCGAGACCGAGATGAAGGAGCGGAAGGCGCTGTACGAGGACGCCCTGGCCGCCACCAAGGCGGCCATCGAAGAGGGCATCGTGCCCGGCGGCGGGGTGGCCCTGCTGCACGCCCGCAAGGCGCTCACCAAACTCGGCCTGGAAGGGGACGAAGCGGCCGGGGCGAAGGTGCTGTTCAAGGCGCTCGAGATGCCGTGCCGGCTGATCGCCGAGAACGCCGGTAAGGACGGCACTGTCATCGTCGCCAACATCCTGAAGGGCAAGGACAAGAACTACGGGTACAACGCCGACTCGGACGAGTACGAAGACCTCCGCAAGGGCGGGGTGGTGGACCCGGTGAAGGTGACCCGCAGCGCCCTGCAGAACGGGGCGAGCGTCGCCTGCCTGCTGCTCACCAGCGAATGCACCATCGCCGACATCCCCGAGCCGAAGGCGGCCGGGGGCGACCACCACGACCACGACCACGGGGGCGGCGGGATGGGTGGCATGGGCGGCATGGGGATGGGCGGCATGGGCGGGATGATGTAAACCGAGTCGTCAAGTCATCAGGTCCGCAAGTCGTCACGTCGGCTCGCGGACCTGATCTCCGAAATACTTCCAACTGTTCCTTCACCCGATTCAGTCTTCACGACCTGACGACGTGAGGACTTGACGATCTGAGGACTGAGAAATGGCGAAGAAGTCCGAAGCCCCGAACCTGAAGCCGCTCGACGATCGCCTGGTGGTGGAGCCGAGCGACGCCACCGAGAAGACGGCCGGCGGCATCCTGCTGCCGGATAGCGCCAAGCAGAAGCCGCAGCAGGGCACGGTGATCGCCGTCGGCCCCGGCAAGATGCTGGACAGCGGCACCCGCGCCCCACTGGCCGTGAAGGTCGGCGACGTGGTGCTGTACGGCAAGTACAGCGGGTCGGACGTGGAGGTGAACGGCACCGAGTACAAGATCCTCCGCGAGTCCGACGTGCTCGGCAAGCTCGCGAAGTGAACCGGCAGGACTTTCTTCGCCGCGGAGCGGCGGCGGCCCGTAGCCAGGGGTGACGGAGCGGAGCGACGGAACCCCTGGAACGCACCCGCCTCGTCAAGCCCCGGAGGGGCGACAGAGGCCGGTTCCGCCGCCCCTCCGGGGCTTATTGATACCGACCCACTACCAGGGGTTTCACCCCTGGCTACATGCCCCCGCCGCTCCGCGGCGAAGACACCAAACCAAGAAACTCACAATGGCGAAACAACTGCTGTACACCGACGACGCCCGGAAGAAGCTGTTCACCGGCGCCGAGAAGCTGGCGAAGGCGGTCGGCATCACCCTCGGGCCGACCGGCCGGAACGTGATCATCGACAAGTCGTTCGGCGGGCCGACCGTCACCAAGGACGGCGTCACCGTGTCGAAGGAGATCGAGCTGAGCGACCCGTTCGAGAACATGGGCGCGAAGCTGGTGAACGCGGTCGCCCAGAAGACGAGCGACACCGCCGGCGACGGCACCACCACCGCCACCGTCCTCGCCCTGGCCATCTACCAGGAGGGGCTGCGGAACATCACCGCCGGGGCCAACCCGATGGCGGTGAAGAAGGGGATCGAGAAGGCGGTGGCGAAGTGCGTCGAGTTCATCGAAACGGACCTGACCAAGAAGCTGTCGAAGAAGGAGGAGATGGAGCAGGTGGCGTCCATCTCGGCGAACAACGACCCGGCCATCGGCAAGCTGATGGCCGACGCCATGGACAAGGTGGGCAAGGACGGGGTCATCACGATTGAAGAGGGGAAGACGGCCGAAACGCAGCTCGAGTTCGTCGAGGGCATGCAGTTCGACAAGGGGTACATCAGCCCGTACTTCGTGGTGAACACCCCCGAGCTGAAGTGGGAAGCGGCCAAGCCGCTCATCCTGCTGTACGAGAAGAAGCTGAGCAACGTCCGCGAGTTCCTGCCGCTGCTGGAGAAGGTGGCGCGGGCGAACAAGCCGCTGCTCATCATCGCCGAGGACGTGGAAGCGGAAGCCCTGCAGATGCTGGTGGTGAACAAGCTCCGCGGGCTGATCGACGTGTGCGCGGTGAAGGCCCCCGGGTTCGGCGACCGCCGCAAAGCCATGCTCGGCGACATCGCCACCCTGACCGGCGGCACGTTCGTCAGCGAGGACCTGGGCGTCAGCCTGGAGAACGTCGAACTCGAACACCTGGGTACCGCCGACCAGGTGGTGGTCGAGCGGGAGAACTGCACCATCATCTGCGAGAAGCTGGACAAGGAGACGGCGAAGAAGGTGCAGGAGCGGGTGGACCAGATCCGCACCCAGATGGAAGCGACCGAGAGCAGCTACGACAAGGAGAAGTTCTCCGAGCGGCTGGCGAAGCTGGTCGGCGGGGTGGCGATCATCCGCGTCGGCGCCCGCACCGAAGCCGAGATGAAGCAGACCAAGGGCCGCGTCGAGGACGCCCTGCACGCCACCCGACACGCGGTGGCCGAGGGCATCGTCGCCGGCGGCGGCACCGCCCTGCTGCGGTGCATCCCGGTGGCCGAGGCTCTGGCCGACAAGCTGAAAGGCGACGAGAAGATCGGCGCCGAGATCGTCGCCCGCGCGCTGGCCAAGCCGGTCCGCACCATCGCCGAGAACTGCGGCACCGACGGGGCGGTGGTGGCCGACGAGGTGACCACCCGCGGGGAGAAGAACGCGGCCATCGGGTACAACGCCAACACCGGCGAGTACGTGGACATGTTCAAGGCCGGGATCGTCGATCCGGCCGTGGTGACCAAGTCCGCCCTCACCAACGCCAGCAGCATCGCCGGCCTGATGCTCACCACCGAGGTGATGATCACCAAGGTGGAGGAAGAGGACGAGAAGAGCAACAAGGTGGCCGGGGCCGTCGCCTGACGCTGCAGAATTCCCAGGGCTTCCGCCCTGGGCTACGCCCGGCGGTCCCTCCGGGACGCAAGCAATGTCGGCCGTGTCTTCGCCGCGGAGCGGCCGTCGGATGTAGCCCAGGGCGGAAGCCCTGGGTCCGGACGGGAAGCGGTGTTCCGCCCCGGAGGGGCCGGCGGGCCAAGCGTTCGCCGGCCCCTCCGGGGCGGTCTGGTTTGGGTAAGGTGTCCCAGGGCTTCCGCCCTGGGCTACATCCGACGGCCGCTCCGCGGCGAAGCACCGAAGGGGCGTTGAGCCGGCCGCGTATCATGGGTATTTCCTCCGTTTTCCGGCCACCGGCCTGACCACTGGTCATCGCAATCATGGCGAAACGGGACTACTACGAAATCCTCCAGGTGACGAAGACCGTCACCGGCGACGAGTTGAAGGTCGCCTACCGTCGGCTGGCGATGAAGTTCCACCCGGACCGCAACCCCGGCGACGCCGACGCCGAGGCCCGGTTCAAGGAGGCGACCGAGGCGTTCGAGGTGCTGTCCGACGACGCCAAGCGGCAGCGGTACGACAGGTACGGGCACGACGGGTTGCAGGGCATGGGGAACGGGTCGGGCGGGGTGTCGGTGGACCTGAGCGACCTGCTCGGCGACCTGTTCGGCGGGTTCTTCGGTAGCGGGGGCGGCGGGCGGCGGAGCGGCCCGCAACCCGGCCGGGACGTGCAGATCATCCTGGACATCGAGCTGGCCGAGGCCGCCCGCGGGGTGACGAAGAAGGTGAAGGTGGAGCGGGAAGACCACTGCGGCACCTGCGGCGGCAGCGGGTCAAAGGGCGGCACCAAGCCGACCCCGTGCAAGCGGTGCGGCGGGCAGGGGGTGGTGATCGTCCAGCAGATGTTCATCCGCATGCAGCAGGCGTGCCGGGCGTGCAACGGCACCGGGCAGGTGATCACCGACCCGTGCGGCGGGTGCCGCGGGGCGGGCAAGGTGGTCGGCCGGCACGAGGTGGAGGTGAAGGTGACGCCGGGCGTGGACACCGGCGACCGCATCCGGTACTCGGGCATGGGAGACGCCGGGGACGCCGGCGCCCCGCGGGGGAACCTGGAGTTCGCTATCCGGGTGAAGGAGCACAAGTTCTACCAGCGGGACGGGCAGAACCTGATCTGCCAGTGGCCGATCACGTTCGCCCAGGCGGCGCTCGGCGGGCCGATCGAGATCACCACGCTCATCGGCGAGAAGGTGAAGTACGACCTGCCGCGGGGCATCCAGACGCACGAGGTGCTGCGGCTGGCCGGGTCGGGCATGCCCGGCCGTCGCGGCGGCGGCCGCGGCGACCTGCTGGTGCAGGTGATCGTGGACACCCCGCAGACCCTCAACCCGGAGCAGGAGCAACTGTTCCGCCGCATGGCCGAGCTGGAACACACGCAGGTGTCGTCGCCGGGCAAGAAGAGCTTTTTCAGCAAGCTGAAGGATTTGTTCGGAACGGAAGAGAAATGACCACCGAAAACACCCCCGACACGCCGCCCGTTGAACCGACCGCCGCCCCCAGCCCCGACCTGCTCGCGCAGGCGAAGGTGGACAAGTTGGAGGCGCAGGTACACGACTACAAGCTGCTGCTGGCCGACATGCAGACCAGCGCCCGCCGGCTGAACGAGGACGCCGCCCGGCAGAAAAAATACTTCGCCGAGCCGCTGGCGAAGGACGTGCTCGGCCTGCTCGACAACCTGGAGCGGGCGACCGAGGCAGGGAAGAAGGCGGGCGAGTCCGGCGTGCTGCTGGACGGTGTGACCGCCACCATCGCCGCCGCCCTGGACATGCTCAAGCGGCACGCGGTGAACCGCATCGAGGTGGCCGCCGGCACCCCGTTCGACCCGAACCTGCACATGGCCGTCATGCAGCAGCCGACCGCCGACCACCCGCCCGGCTCGGTCCTGGCCGTGCTGCAACAGGGGTTCACCCTGCACGACCGCGTACTCCGCCCGGCGACGGTGATCGTCGCGGCCGAGGGTTGAGGCTCTTGTAGGGTGGGCACCGCCCACCGTCTTTGATTCACGGTGGGCGGTGCCCACCCTACGGAAGCAGCCATGCCCACCTACGACTACGTCTGCGATGCCTGCGACCACGCCTTCGAGCAGTGGCAGTCGTTCCACGACGACCACCTGACCACCTGCCCGAAGTGCAAGAAGAAGAAGCTGCGGCGGCTGATCGGCACCGGCGCGGCCATCGTGTTCAAGGGGTCCGGGTTCTACGAGACGGACTACAACCGCGGGACCGACTACCAGGAGAAGGCGAAGGCCGACACCGATGCCGCCAAACCCGCCGAGACGAAGCCGGCCGAGACGACTACACCCGCGGCCACCGAAACCCCGGCCGCGGATACGGGCAAGAAGGCCGGCGGGGGCGGTAAGGGGAAGAAGGGCGGCAAGTAAGGTAGGTGGGAAAAAGCCCGAAGTTTGGGGCGGGGCGAACCGATGACTAGTGTGCGTTGTCCGATCTGCGACGCCGCCATGCCGGGCGACTGGAGCGAGTACCCGGAGTACCCGTTCTGCGGGAAGCGGTGCCGCACCATCGACCTCGGCCGGTGGCTGGGCGAGGACTACAAGCTGACCTCCGGGGCCGGGCCGAGCGACGACCGCTCGTCCCCCGCCGACCCGGACGCCGACCGTTGAACCGGCCGCTCCTTCGGCCGATTCCATATCAGAAGGGCACGGCGGCCGCCGTGCCCTTCTTTGCTTTTTCGGGCCGGTGCCGAATCCGAAAAAACCGCCGGCCGGCGGTGAGAAGTCTGTGCATCGTGTTGTAGGATTCTCCGTCAGGCACGGTGACGAGTTCGACCCGCCCGTCGGCCAAGCCCCGCCTCAATAGCTCGAACGGCCGCGCAAAACACCTCCGGTGTTCGCGTAGATTCTTCGTCTCGACGCACGAGCAGGAGTCCGGTGAGGGCCAACGCCCCGGCCCCCGGACGGCTGACCGGCCCCGCGTTTCGCCCAGCGCGGTGTCGGTCCGGCCCGGTCGGGTGGTAGACCCGACCGGGCCGTGCTTTCCCTTCCGGCGTGCGATACACTCACGCCATGAACACGAACCCCCTCGGCCGCACCGGGCTGTCCGTGTCGGCCCTGTCGCTCGGCGGCGCCCAGTTCGGCCAGCAGTACGGCCCGGTGAGCGTGGCCCAGGCCGCGAGCGTGGTTCACGCCGCCATCGACGCCGGGGTGAACCTGATCGACACGTCCGCCTTCTACGGTCGCGGTACGTCCGAGACGATCCTCGGCGAGGTGCTGAGTGGCGGGTGGCGAGACAAAGTTGCTATCTGCACGAAGGCCGGGCGGCTGGACCGGGATGTGTTCGACTTCACCCCGGCCGGGATGCGGGCGTGCTTCGAGCAGTCACTGAAGCGGCTTCGCACCGATCACGTCGAAATTCTGCTCGCCCACGACATCGAGTACGCCGACGACTTCGAGCGGGTGTTCACCGACACCGCCGACGTGCTGCACCAGCTGAAGAAGGAGGGCAAGGCGCGGTTCGTCGGCATGTCGTGCTACCCGCTCGGGCTGCTGCGGCGGGCGATCGAGCGGTGCAACCTGGACGTGGTCATCTCGTACTGCCACTTCAACCTGCAAGACCAGACGCTGCTGACGGAGTTGCTGCCGACCGCCGAGACGCACGGCGTGGGGGTGCTGAACGCCAGCCCGCTGGGGATGGGCCTGCTCACGAACCAGGGGCCGCAACCGTGGCACCCCGGTGGGGCTGACATCAAAGCCGCTTGCGGCTTTGCAGCAGAACTCTGCCGCACCCGCGGGGCGGACATCAGCTTCCTGGGGATGCAGTTCTGTCTGGGTGAGCCGCGGATTCCGTCCACAATCACTGGTGCCGCGACGATGGATGAGTTGAACACCAACCTGCGAGCGGTGACCACGCCGATCGACCCGCTGTTGCTCGCTGATGTGCAAGCGGTTCTGGCCTCGGTGCGGAACCGAACGTGGCCGAGCGGGAAGTGGACCGGATGATCCGCTTCCTCGATGTCGTCGCCGTGTGGGGCCTGCGGCTGGCGGTGGTGCTGGCCGCCCCGCTGCTGCTGTTGTTCGCCCGGACGTGGCGCGCGCGGGCGGTAGGCGTTTTCCTGCTGTCCGCCTTTGTGGCTACAGCGTCACTCGCGGTCATGGACCTAACGTTCACGACCGCGGTGGTCGTAGTCGGCCCCGGCGTGCCGCCTGAGCCACCGCCGCCACTCGGCCTGCCGCGTTGGCCTTTCGAGTGGGCGTTCCTCCTGTCGCTGCTGTTGCTCCCGTTCGCTTGCCTGTGGGCCACAATCGCGGTGCTGTTCCTGATCCTGTCTCTCCCCGCGTACCGCTCGGACACCGCCGGGGTGCGTTCGATCTTCCTCGGGCCGACGTACCTGTTCCGCTGGCAGATGGCGGTCCTCGACGAGCAGGACTGGCTGCGGCTCGCGGTGCAACTCGGCACGCGGCTCGACTTCCGCATATCACGGAAGGAAGCGCGAGCAATCCGCGAGCGGGCGGGCATTCTGCTCGAAGAGTTGAGGGAGGCGCCGGACTTCCGCGACATTCCGCCGGCGTGGCCGCTCGCCGTCTGGGGTAAGGTGTTCCGCCCGGACCACGGCCACCTGCTCGTGTACAGACCGAACACCGGCGGGCCGCCGGTGCCACAAGTACCACAGGAAAAGTGCGGGTTACTCGTGTTCCTGCACGGGCACGGCGGCAACTCGCTGCTGTTCCCGCACCTGCTCCGCGAGTTCGCCGACGCCCACCGGCTGGTCGTCGTCTGCCCCAGCTTCGGGTACGGCAACTGGGAACACCCGGACTCGCCGCGGTGCGTGGAACGCGTGGTGAACTACGCCGTCGAACACTTCGCTGAAATCGACCCGCGGCGGGTGTACCTGGCCGGGCTGAGTCAGGGCGGGGCCGGCGTGGAGCGGGCGGCGGTGGTCATGCCCGACACGTTCGCCGGCCTGATCTTCCTGTCCGCCACGATGGAGCCGACGGTGCTGGCGGGCGAGGCGTTCGCCGGTCGGCGGGTGCTGGTGATCCAGGGCGAGAAGGACCGGCACGTCACCCCGGCGAGCGTGGGGAAGGGGGTTGAAGCGCTGCGATCCGCCGGGGCGGACGTTACCGTCCACCGCGATCCGATCGGCACACACTTCCTGTTCTTCGCCCAGACCGACGAGGTGCTACGACAGGTGGGGGAGTGGTTCACACCGTCCAGTCTTCCACGCTCAACCCCGGCACCCGGCTGAAGTCTCGAACGTTCGCCGTCACCACCTTCGCGGTGTGTTCCAGGGCGATGGCCGCGATGCGGAGGTCGTTCTTCCGCACGTTCAGGTTCAGTTTGACCAACCCCTGGTATCGGGTAATGGCCGTCACGGTGAACGGCAAGAGCGGCATGTCCTGGAAGAACTCCACCACCTCCGCCAGCTTCCGGTAGGCGTGTTCGAGTTGAGCCGGCGTCTTGGCTACTTTGGTGAGCGCGTACCACCCGCTCAATTGCTCTTCGAGCGAGATGACGGTGGACGCGATGTCTTGCGGTGGTGTGGCGGCCACCCGCGCTACCACCTTCGGGTGGTTGGCGCGGAAGTGCGTGAGGGTGTCGGTGTCGAGGGCGTGCAGCGGCATCACAGGGCGTCCGGATCGGCATCTCGGTCGAGTCGGTATTGTTCCACCGCCTTCCGGAAGTCATCCAGGTGCGGGTCGTTCTCCCAGGTGCCCGCCCACTTCATCAGCGGGTTCACCGCCGGCGCGAGCAGCGGCAGCACCTCTCCGCCGGTCGCCACCACCGCTCGCAATGCCGCAACCGCGTCACCGGCCGTCGGGCCGGTGGCGGATCGGCCGAACGGGTCGCGGGCCAAAAACCCGTTTGCCCCCACTCGCTCTATCAGTACCGGGAGTTCCATCGCGTCACCTCCACGGGTGCCGCTCGGCTGGCGGCACCTACCCCGCATTCTACCACGCCGACCCGATCGCCTTGCCCACCAGGTCGTACCCGTCGGCGGCGGTGATCTTGGCGGTCACGAAGTCGCCGGACTTCAGGTTCTTCCCCTTCACCCGCACCTCGCAGTCAATGTCCGGGCTGTCGGCGGTGGTCCGCCCGCGGGAGTGGTTGACGAACTCCGGGTCCGGGCCGTCGATCAGTACCGTCTGCTCGGTGCCGATCTGCCGCTGGGCGAAGTCGAACGCGATCCGCTGCTGCACCTCCATGATTCCGGCGACGCGGGCCTGCTTCACCTCTTCGGGCAGGTGGCCGTCCATCTTCTCGGCCGGGGTGCCGGGTTCGAGTGAGTACGGGAACACGCCCACCCGCTCGAACTTCTGGTCGGCCACGAACTGCTTCAGCTCCTCGTACTCGGCCTCCGTCTCGCCGGGGAAGCCGACGATGAACGTCGTCCGCATGGCCAGGTTCGGCCACGCCGCCCGCAGCTTCGCCAGCAGCGTCTCGGTCGCGGCCCGGTCCACCCGGCGGATCATCCGCCGCAGCATCCGGTCGTTGATGTGCTGGAGCGGCATGTCCAGGTACGGGATAATCTTCTTGGCGCCGCCCAATGTCTCCAACAGGTCGTCGCCGATGTGTTCCGGGTAGGCGTACAGGATGCGAATCCACTCGATGCCGTCGAGTTGGTCCATCTCGCGGAGCAGCTCGGCCAGCCGCACCTTGCCGTACAGGTCCATCCCGTAGTACGTCGTGTCCTGGGCGACGATGATGAGCTCCCGCACCCCGTCGGCGGCCAGCTCGCGGGCCTCCTTCAACACCTCTTCAATCGGCTTGGTGACGTGCTTGCCCCGCATCTTTGGGATGGCACAGTAGGTACACAGCCGGTCGCACCCCTCGCTGATCTTCAGGTAGGCGTAGTGCCGCGGGGTGATCCGCAGGCGGGCGGTGTCCTCGAGCGCCCGCACCGGGGCCGGGCGGAACACGCTCCGCTGCTCGGTGATGTGCGCCACCGCCCGGTCCACCACCTCGGTGATCTCTTCCCGCCCGAACACGCCGACGATCTGGTCCACCTCCGGCACCTGCTCCAGCAGCACTTCCCGCTGCCGTTCGGCCATACACCCGGCGACGACGACCGACCCGACCCGCCCGGCCTTCTTCAGCGCCAGCATCTCGCGGATGACGCCGAGCGACTCCTGCCGGGCCGGCTCGATGAACCCGCAGGTGTTCACCACCACCACGTCCGCCCCGTCGGCGTCGGGTTGTAGGGCGTACCCGTCCTGGGCCAGTTTGCCGAGCATCCGCTCGGAATCGACGAGGTTCTTCGGACAGCCGAGGCTGATGAAGGCGTAGCTGCCCTTGCCGGCGGGGGCGGCGACCTCGCTGGTGAGCGGCAGGCTTTTCGACTTCGGCTTGCTCTTGGCGGCCATCGTGCGGGGTACCCGAAATGCGAACCGGCCCGAGGTCGGGCCGGCGGTAGCAACTGTCAGTGTAGTCGGCGGGGGCGGTGGCGGAAGGGGAAACGCCGGCTCACGTCCGCAGGGCGGGCATGGGCAGGGTGCCGCTGCCGTAGCTCACCCGGTTGCGGCCGGCGTGCTTGGAGCAGTACAGGGCGTCGTCGGCTTCTTTCACCAGGGCGGCGGCGGCGGCGGTGGTCGGGCTGAGCGTACTCACCCCGACGCTGATGGTGACCGGCCGCTTGTCCCAGCTGGCCCCGGACACCGCCCGCCGGCACCGCTCGGCCAGCACCATCGCCCCGGCGTAGTCGGTGTCCGGCAGCAGGATGACGAACTCCTCCCCGCCGTACCGGGCGACGGTGTCGGTGGCCCGCACGGTGTGCTGGAGCAGCCCGGCCACCCGCCGCAGCACGTCGTCCCCGGCCGGGTGGCCGAACGTGTCGTTGAACGGCTTGAAGTGGTCCACGTCCAGCAGCACCACGCTCAGCGGGTGGCCGTACCGCACCGCCCGGTCGAACTCCTCGCCCAGCTTGTCGTTGAACGCCGCCCGGTTCTTCACCCCGGTCAGCCGGTCGGTGGTGGCCTGCGCCCACAGCCGGGCGTTCGCCCGCTCCAGCTCCTGCTGGTACATGAGCAGTCGCTCCTGGTACGCCACCTGCTCGGACGTGTCGCGGGCGATGGACAGGCGGTGCGGGCGGCCGTTCAGCTCGACCAGTCCCATCCGCACCTCCACCGGGAACACCGCCCCGTCCTTCCGCCGGTGCCGGGACTGGAAGTGGACGGACCGGCCGGCGTGCGGGTCGGTACCCAGTTCGGCGGTCAGCCGGGCGTGGTCGGCGGCCGACAGGAACGGGTCGAACCCGCGGAACGACATGCCCATCAGCTCGTCCCGCGTGTACCCCAGGCTGTCGCACGCCCGCCGGTTCACGTCCGCCACCACCCCGCTCGCGTCGTGCAGGAACACCGCGTCGGCCGCCTGCTCGACCACCGCCCGGAACCGCTCCTCGCTCGCCCGCAGCCGATCCTCCGCCCGCTTGCGGTCGGTCACGTCCCGCCCTTCGGGCACCAGCAGCACCACCGCCCCGCTCGCGTCCCGGATGGGGGTGAGGGAGAAGTCGATGGTGGCCAGGGTGCCGTCGGCCAGCGGGTGGGTGGCTTCGAACCGCACGAACTCGCCGCGGGCCGCCTGCGCGATGCCGTGCTTCAGCAGCGCCTGCAGGTCCGGGTTGTGGCTCCACCACACCGCCTCCTCGAACGGCACCCCGACCACATCGGCCAGGGTGACGCCGGCGGACGTCAGGGCGGTGCGGTTCGCTTCCAGGATGGTGCCGTCCGGGGCGAGCAGGCCGATGTACTGGAACGTCGAGTCGAAGATGGCCCGGAACCGCTCGTCGCTCGCCCGCCGGGCGACCTCCGCCCGCTCCAGGTCGGCCACCTGCTTCCGCAACAGCAGGTTCGCCACCACCTGCCGGGCGAGCACCCGCAGGGCGTCCTGCTGCTCGGCGGTCAGGGTGCGGGGGGTGCGGTCGATGACGCACAGGGTGCCGAGCGGGAACCCGTCCGGGGTAGCCAGCGGCATGCCGGCGTAGAACCGGATGCGGGGGTCGCCCGTCACCAGCGGGTTGTCGGCGAACCGCTCGTCGGCGGTTGCGTCCGGTATGACGAACAACTCGGGGCGGTGGATGGCGTGGGCGCAGAACGCCTGGTCACGGGGCGTCTCGGCGGCGTCGATCCCGCGCCGGGATTTGAACCACTGACGGTCGGCGTCGATCAGGCTGACCAGCGAGATCGGGGTGCCGCAGATGGTGGCGGCCAACTTGGTCAGGTCGTCGTAGTCGGATTCCGGCGGGGTGTCGAGCACGCCCAGCCGGCGGAGGGCGTCCAGCCGGTCGGCTTCGTTCGTGGGCAACGGGGCAGGGGGCATGAGCGGGAACTACCGTCGCCGGGATCGGGGGTGTTCCGGAATACACCCCGCGGCCGGCCGGCCTTCCGGGCCGAACTTCGTGCCGCGCGAAAACCTAGTTCACCCGGCGTGGCGGCGCATCCGAAATCTGTCACCTGGAAGGAGGGCGATTCCTACACCACGCGAAAATTGCTCCACTGCTTTCCGCCCCGGCCCAACCCTTCCCGTCGCGGCTCATTTGTCCTTCTTCTCTGACGGCGGCGGGTCGACGAACGGGTTCTCCTTCTCCAGCGGCAGCTGGAAGGCGTCGGCGATACGGGTCATGTAGTTGCACCACCCGATGTACCAGATGATGTCGGCCGTCCGCTCCGGGCCGAACGTCGTCACCAACTCTGCCACGTCCGCCGGCTTCACCTCGCCCGGCGTCCGGCTCAGCTTGGCGGAGAACCGCAGCGCCTGCCGTTCGTAGGCCGGGAACGAACTCCAGTCCTCGCCCGCCAGCACTTTCACCCGCGCCTTCACTTCGTCGTCTTTGAGGCCCGCGACCGCGAGCAGCATTTGGCTGTGCCCCATTCAATAGAAGCACTCGTTGCTCCGGGTGACCACCCAGAACAGCGAGTTCCCCGCCACCCGGTCCAGCTTCGCCTCGGCCTGGAACGCCCGCAGGCAGACGAACCAGGCGTTCGTCAACTCCGGCTGGTATGCGGCGCTGTAGGTGTTCCACAGGATGGCGTCGGCCATCCGCCTGGCGTCCCCGGTCAGCCGGTCCAGCCGCCACTTCTCCGGGAACGGGATGCGGCTCGTCCGCTCCTTCTGCGCCTCCACGCTGGCGGTCACGTCCAGCGTCCCGCCGTCGCCGGGCCAGGCGAACTTCTCGGGCACCGTCGGCTGCGGCTTGTCCTTCAGTGCTGCCCACTCGACCCGCGGCGGGGCGGGGGTCTTGCCCTTCGGGTCGGTGTCGAACGCCACGTCCGGCGGGGGGAGCGGGCCGTTCGCTTCGACCTCCGCCCCGAGGGCGAGCAGGATGCGATAGTGGAAGTTGCAGTACGCAACGGTGTGGACGACGGCCATCGTCTTCTCCGGCCCGAGGTCGGCCAGCACGGCGGCGAACTCGGCGTCGGTGATCTTGTACGCCGCCGTGGTCAGCTTGCGGGCCAGCTTGAGCAGCCGCCGCTCGTCGTCCGTCGGCTTGTCCGTACCGGCGACGAACGCCTCGACATCCGGCGGTGGCACCTTCGCCCGTTTCAGGTCGAACTCGGCGGACTTGCGGGCGTACTCGCACCCGATGGCGTCGGCCGCCGCCCACCGCAGCTTGGCCGCCAGCACCGCCCCGAGCGGGTTGCCGTCCCGGTGTAGGCGGTCGAGTTCGAGCATGGCGGCCGTGGTCTTGGGCAAAGGGCCGACCAGCGTTCGCGCCCACATCGGCAGCGGCGGGGTCTTGCGGGGCAGTTGCTTCCAGGCGTCGGCGTCGGCGGCCACGGGCAGTCCTCCCGGTTTGGCCGGGTCGGCGGCGGGCAGCCCGCCGGCCGCGCCCACCGCGGCTAAGATGACGAGGAGTCGGCGCATCGCATCCCCCGGTGGGTGTGCCGTCAGCGTACCCCCGACCGCCCGCGTCCGCAATGACCATCCGCGAAGCGACCAACGCCGACTGGCCCGCGATCTGGGCACTCTTCCAGACGGTGTGCGCCGCCGGCGACGTGTTCGCCTACGACGAGACCACCACCGAGGAGACAGCCCGCAAGCTGTGGTTCGACCCGCCGGCGGCGGCGTTCGTGGCGGAGGAGGGTGGGATGATCCTCGGCACTTACTTCCTGCGGCCGAACCAGCCGGGGTGGGGATGTCTTGACGCTCTCCGATGACTATCCGGCTTGCCGTGAGAATGTCAGCGTGATAAGATTAAAAAAAGCGGCTAAAAATGTCACAGCCGCTCGACTCCGCATGGATGCCGCACTTGGCATCCATCTACCGCCTTGCAGATTAACGAGAAAAAATGCCCGCAAAAAACCTGGCGGACTATTCTTCGTTCGCGGCACTTGACGTTCGTGTCGGGTCGATTCTGGCAGTTGAGGATGCAGCCACGAAAAAGCCCACCTATCGACTCACCATCGACTTCGGAGCGGATGTCGGGGTCAAACGGTCATGCGGGGCATACCGCGGCTATCCGAAGGAGTTTCTCGTCGGCCGTCAGGTTGTAGCGGTTGTCAACTTCGGCACCAAGAAGATGGGTCCGGAGGTGTCAGAGGTGCTCGTTTTGGGGGTACCCGGTCCCGACGGGGAGACGGTGTTCCTGACGCCTGAGCGTACTGTGGCTCTCGGCGTCGAAGTGTTTTAACCGACCCACTGCCGGATGCCCAACCATGAAGCCGTTCGCCGTCGAAGCCGTCCACCAACTCGACAGCGATGTCATTTCCGTCGCCGCCACCGCCAATTTTTCGACCATCTGCGCGTGTACGACCGGGCGGACTCTCTACCTCATCGACGGCCGGCAACGGTCGACCGGGGCCTCGATTGCCCTGAAAAAGAAATCTGAACTCGATGGCGAAGCGTGGGCCACGGCGATTACGGACGACGCCTCCCGTGTGGCGGTCGGTACGGCCCACAAGAACCCCGCCAAGGGCAGGGTGTATGTGTTCGACCACGATCTCAACCAGATGTACTGCGATCATGTGGAGACGCCCGTCTGGAGCGTGGGTTTCTCAGGCGACGGCCAATGGCTGGTAGCTGCCACATGGGGAAACTTGCTGTACTCCTACCAGTTCAAACCCAAGAAGGGGACGTACGAGCGGGCCGCGGTGTTCACGGTTGACGGGGGCCACGGCCTCTACGGAGCCAAAGTCACCCGCGACGGCCGGTTCTGCTCGGTGGTTAGCTACGACCACGGCGTGTACCTGCTCAATCTGCACGCCGAGGAGATATCTTCGTGGTGCGAGATGAAGGACGGACTATACAACGTCGCCATCGGTCACTCTCCGGAAGAGGTCGTGGTCGGAACCCGCTCGGGAGGGGTACTCCGACTGAGATGGAATCGCAACGGCGAGTTCATCCCGCCCACAGATGCGGACGTGTCCACGTTCTCGGACAGGCCGATCTATGGCGTCGCCACGTCCGAGGGCGGGTGGCTGACCGCTAGCGGTTCGTCGGGCGGAAAACTGTACTTGACCGACCGGGCCGGGAAGGTGTTGTGGGACTGGCAGTCCAGGGGGGAGATCTGGTCGACCGCCATCTCGTCGAGCGGTTCCCTCATCTGTGTCGGAAGCGGGGACCACACCGTTACCCTGTTGCGGAATAACTGTGACAACGCGGCCCGCCAAGAAATGCACCATGCCGAGCCGACACTGGCGGCCGACAACTCCGCAGCCATGCAGTACTGCCTGTCACTGTACCGTCGGTACGGGTTACTGGAGTACGGGTGTCGGCAGATCGAGACGGCGGAGGGGTTGAAGTTCCAAGACCGTGCGCGTGTACTCAAGGAGTTTCTGGAGGGATGCATCCGATCCGATGCCGCAACCCCCTACGTCCATTTTCGACTTGCGGAGGTGCTGTTCCAGCAGGGCGACTCCCAAGCTGCCATCGGCCACTATCAGCACGCCTCCGCGGACGACACTCTGCGGTCACTTGCCCAACGGCGGCTCGCATCGTGCTTCGAGAAGGAGAGTCACCAGACAGCGGCCAGTTCGGCTTGGCGACAGTCCCGTAACCTGCACCTCGACGCCGAGGCCTATCACACCCTGTTTATGATCGGCCGCAGCTACGAAGATGAGGGCCAGTGGGCGAACGCGGCCAAAGTGTTCGAGATGATCGTAGCCCGCGACAAGGACCACCGGCGGGTGTGGGAAGGGCTGCGGCAGGTAACCAACAACCATACTAACCGGGCACCTCGGATCAACACCACCGGAGTGACTGTCAGCCTGACCTCCGATGACGTGATCAGGGCGGTCGATAACGTTCTGGCCGAAGTGCGGACGGCCCGGCAGCGGGAGCGGGGGTACACCGGCCACGACCAGACCGCTCGAAGCGAGACGGCCAGGCGGCTCTTCGAAGACGAGGCGTTTAGCGCCGGCGTCCGTCGCGACTACGGGGCGCTCGCCTACAGCGAACAGGGGTTCCTGCGCTACGACTTCGGACTGCCCGAAGACGAGATCAAGAAGTTCCTCGAGACGGTCAACGCGGCTCCCATCTTCGACGAACTGGTGACAGACTTGGCGAAGGAAAAATCGATGTTGAAGTCGCTCGATATCGGTTCGGCGACCGGCCGTTATCCGACCCTCCTGCGGGGCCGTAGGTTCGAGTCGTACGGACTCGACGTGGAAGAGAAAGCGGTGAAGTACGCAAACAAGAAGAAGGAGTTGGCCGGTGGGGGGGATTTCCCCCGGTATGTTTGCGGTGACGCGCGCCAACTGGACGGTCATCGGAAGGAGTTGCCGATCGGAGATTTCCACCTGTTGACGTGCATGATGGGCACTTTCGAACACCTCAAGCCGAACGAACAAGTTGTCGTGTTGAAGCACATGTACACTGCACTTCGAACGGGAGGCCGATGTGTGATATCGATTTGGGATGTCGAGTGCCCACACTTGGCGTACCTCAGTATGTACGATGAGGCGCAGCGAGTCACGTTCAACAAGCACGCCCGGACACAGAGCGATATGAAAGAACTGATGCAGAAAACAGGCTTCGAGCAAGTCAAGGTCGTCCCCTTCGCTCTACTACCCCAGTCCGTGTTCTACGACTTAGGAGTTGCCCAACTGGAGCAGAGTGACATCCAGATCATCGTGCATGCCGACTTGGTGCTGCACAAACTTTACCCCCGCCGACACGGGGAGATGTTCCTGGTCATCGGCCGCAAGCCCTAACGAGAGTGCCCATTATGAACCCGCAGCAACTGCAAGTGTTCCTGGAGTACACCCGGCGATTCGACAGCATCGCTCGCGACTTCCCGCTGGAGATGCGAGAAGGGACGCCCCTCGACAAGAAAATGCGGGACAAGAAGGCCGAGTTTTCCGAGTCTGTTCAGCACGCTGTCATCCGCTACTTCAACATGTGCAGCGAGGAGTTCTACCTGCACAGCGTCCACCTGATCCCGGGCGAGATTTTCGACATGTGGTTTAAGCAGCTTGAGCGGTGTATGAAAACCGATCTGTTCTCCGGGCTCTGGAAAACTGTGCGCAGTTCGTACGATCACTCCGCGGATTTTCAGGCTCGCCTCGATGGAATGATTGGTGGGTGATATCCCGCCAGTTCACCCCCCATGAGTGACCCGGTTCGCTACTGCCGAGCGCGTTCGGCGAACGCCGGCTCGGACCGGCCGGCGGCGTACTCGCGGACCAACTCGGCGTCGGTGTGGGCGTCGGCCGCGAGCGCATCGCGGACGCGGGTGAGGAGCCCGGTCAGCCCGGAGGGTGCCATCAGCGGCCTCGCGTTGGGTTGGGGGAATAATCCCGCGACCGGCCCGGCGCGTCGAAGTTATTCAAGAAATGTGATGTCACCCGAGCGGCCAGCGATCGCCGGTACGGGCGGCGCGCGGGATCGAGCGGACCCAGAAGTACGCCTCCGCAGAACCGTCGTTCAACTCAATCGGCTGGCGGGCGAACGGGTCGGGGATGCCCTCGAAGTCGTCCAGTTCGGCGAGCGCACAGTCGGACACGTCCCACACTTCGCCGACCACTGCCAACCCGTGAACCGCATCCATCACCAGACCGGGGTGCGGGCCGAGGTCGATCACCCGGTACCGCGGGGCGGTGACGGCCGGGCCGACGAACCGCTGGTCGGCGAGCAGCCGGTGGTTCCGCTCGCCCCGCTTTAGCGTGCCGTACACGAACAGCCGCGTTCCCATGTCCGCCCTCAGTCGAGGATCGAAACGGTGCCGGCGGTGCCGTCCACCCGCACCCGCCGGCCGGTGCCGATCCGCCGCACCGCGTCCGCCACCCCACTCACCGCCGGCAGGCCGAACTCGCGGGCCACGATCGCCCCGTGCGACAGCACCCCGCCGGTCTCCATCACCACCGCCTTGGCGCGGGCGAACAGCGGCACCCAGCCGGGGTCGGTACTCGGGCACACGAGGATGAACGGCTCGGAGGGGGGTGGGGCAGGGTGCGTCAGCACTAGGGCCGGCGCTTCCGCGACGCCGGCGGACACCGGCACGCCGGTCAGGGTGGTGGCGTCGGCCGGTGGCGGCAGTGGGCGGCCGATCGCCTCCAGGTCGTCGGCGAACAGCACCGCCGGCAGTTCGAGCGACAGTTCCAGCCGCCGCCGCTTCCGCCGTTGGGCGATGGTCGGAGCGAATTCCCGCCCGGCGATCAGGGCCGGTAACTCGTCCGGGGTGAGGAAGAACACGCCGCCGTTCAGCCGGAAGCGGGTATCGAGTTCGACCAGTGCCCGGCGGACGACGGCCACCCCGCGGAGCAGGTCGTGCTTGGCCGCCTCCCGTAGCCCGAGGTAAGTGCGGAGTTGCTCGGCGGCTTTTCCCGGTGCGGGTGCGGTTGCATCGACAGGGGACGGGGATGGCTTGGCGAGCGCATCAACCGCCACCGGGTCTTCGCTCCACCGCGGTTGGGCCAGTTCCAGTTCGTTCCCGCAGCGGTGGCCGAAACGGTCCAGGAACTCGGCCCGGCTGAGAGTACCGGCGGCAAGTGCGCTCACCCCGGCGGCGAGCGACTTCTCCTCCGGCGGCTTGGCCCCGCGGCCGGCGTCGGCGGCGTTCCCCAACTGCTCCCACAGGAATGCGGCGAGGGCGGTCGGTTTCAGGGCATCGCGGGCGAACTCGACGAACGTGCGGTCCACCCAGCGGCGGAAGTCGGTGACGAGTTGCGGCGGGTCGAGTTTCGCCCAGTCCTGGGCGAGGGCGGCTTTCGCGGCGGCGACGAACGGCGGGGCGATGTCGCGGGTGTACCGCTCGGCGAACGTGTCGGCCAGCTTCCGCGTTGTGCGCCCGATCCGGCTCAACTGCCACATCACCGCCGGCAGGCGGAGCAGGCCGACGCGGTGCGGGGCGAGTACCGACTTCGGGTCGAGCGCCTTCGCCGGGTCTGCCTTGTACTCGGCCACCGGGTACTCGATCGGCGGGCGGCGGAACTGGAGGCGGGGCATCCGCGCCAGGTTCGCCATCGGCCGGCCGGCGATCAGGTCGAACGCCCCGTCCGGGCCGAGCGTCGGGTCGGGGTCGCACCCCAGGTCGCGGTAGAGCGCCCCGAACCCGCCGTCGGCGGCGAGCATGCGGCGGACGACCGCCCACGTCATCGGCGTCGGCTCGGGCAGCGACTCGCTCAGGTTGTACCGCACCCAGGCGGTGCCGCCGAGGGCGGCGGTCGCGGCGATCACCTCGCGGCGGACGGCTTCCCGCTCGTTGCCGGCGGTGATCGGCCGGGCTTGCAGCAGGTACACGCGGCCGTCGGCGACGGCCCACTCCACATCCCGTGGCCCGCCGTAGAACCGCTCGACCTGCTGGCCGAGATCGGCGAGCTGCGACAACTGGGTGTCAGTGAGGCAGAGTTGGGTTTGCCGCTCGGCCGGCACCTGGCGCTCGCCGGTCGGCGTGATCTCCACTTCCTTCCGTCCCGCCGCCCGGCTCAGCACCTCGCCGGTGTCGAAGTCCACCTCGAACCGATCCGGCATGACCCGGCCGGACACCACCGCCTCGCCCAGCCCCCACGCCGCTTCGATCCACATCCGCTTGCCAGTCTGGTCGCGGGTGAACAGCACCCCGGCCACGTCCGCCGACACCAGTTGCTGCACCACGACCGCCATCTTCGCCGCGTCGTCGGCGATGCCCTGCTCCCGCCGGTACGCCACCGCCCGCTCGGCGAACAGTGAGTTCCAGCACCGCTCGACCGCCGCCAGCACGTCGGCCTCGCCGACCACCCCGAGGACCGTCTCCTGCTGACCGGCAAAACTGGTCTCGGCGCCGTCTTCCGCCGTCGCGCTCGACCGCACCGCCACCGGCCCGCCGCCGAGTTGCCGATATGCTTCGGCAATGGCGGCGGTCGCGGCCGGGTTCTGAAACGCCTCGGTGGTGACGACGAACCCCGGCGGTACCGGCAGCCCGGCCCGCGCTGCCGTCGCCAGGCTCAGCCCCTTCCCGCCGACCAGCGCGACGGACTCCGGCGGCACGTCGGCAAACGGCAGCACGAGGATCATGCGTCACTTCTTCCGCAGCACGTTCCCGTCTTCCAGGATCGACCAGATCTGCTCCCACACGGCCGCCGGCGGCGGGTTCGCCGGCCCGCGGGCGGCCCACGAGTTCGCCGCCGCACTCAGGCACGCCAGCACGTCTTCCCGCACCGCCGCGTCCGACACCGGCTGCTTCGGTTTCGCCGGGGCGGGCTTGCCGGCCGGCTTCGTCAGTGACGGCGTGCCGTCGAGCGGCTTGCCGTCCATGACCAGGTTGCACAGCTCGTCCGCCCGCTTGTTCTGCTCCCGCCGCACGTGCGTCAGCGTCACCCGGTCGAACTGCTTCCGCAGGTGCTGGGCCTCCAGGAACAGGTCTTGCAGGTCCGCGCTCTTCACCCGGTACTCGCCGTTCATCTGCTTCACCAGCAGTTCGCTGTCGCTCAACACCTGGAACGATTTCAGCCCGAGTTCGGCGGCGCGGCCGAGGGCGGCCACCAGCGCGGTGTACTCGGCCACGTTGTTGGTGGTCTTGCCGATGGTCTCGGCGTGTTCGACCGCCGGCTCGCCCGGCCGCTGGATGACGTAGGCGAACGACGCCGGTCCTGGGTTCCCCCGCGACCCGCCGTCGATGTGGATGGTGGTGTGAGCGGACACGGGCACTCCTACCGCCGGCGGATCGGCTTGAGCGGGGTGTTCCCGCCCTTGCTCAGGAACCGCACGGCCTGCTTGAACTCGCCCCGCACCCCGTACTTCAGGTGGCTCAGCCACGGCGGGTTCGGCACGCCCCGCACCCAGGCGAGCAGGCCGAGAGCGTACCCGAACATGGGCGGGGTCATGTACTCCGGCTTCCGCAGGTCCGTGCCCGGCCACCGGGTGTCCTGCGAGGCGTAGTTCCGCGGCACGTTCGCCAGGAACACGCCCAGCCCCTTGAAACAGACGGTCAGGTCGGTGAGCAGCTCGTTGTCGTACACCTCGCCCATGACCCGGTCCTCGCCGAGCAGCCGCTCGTGGGCCAGCTCGTGCGCCAGGGTGCCGACCAGGCTCATCGGGTCGGCGACCTCGTCCAGGTTCAGGCGGATGACATCGGGGGTGTAGGTGCCGGCCGGGGTGGTCGGCACCACCTGGCCGCTCTCGTCCACCAGGTGGAAGCCGCCGGACGCCCCGCGGAAGAACTTCAGCCGCACCTTGTCCTCGTCCACCCCCATGTATTCGCACACCCGGCGGTACAGCACTCGCACGCTCTCGCGGGTGCCGTCGAACCGATCGGGGAAGAACTCGGGCGTCGGCAGCACGGTGTTGTCGGCGTACAGGTCGTCGGCCCCGAACTCGTCGCGGAGCCAGAGCAGCCGCTCCTCGATCCACCCCTTCGCCGCCGGGTCCACCGGGCAGCCGCCGAACAGCCAGCCGAGCATGGGCGTTCCTCCGGGCTATTTCCCCTCCGCAAACTTGTACAGCTTCGACTCGGTCCGCACGAACAGCGCCCCGCCGGCCGGCACGAACGTGGCGAACGTCTTCTCCTTCAGGTCGTTCTCCGCGATCACGCTCAGCCCCTTCGTGCCCGGCTCGATCACCAGCCCGACCCCGGACTCGCTGGTGACGAAAATCTTGCCGTTGAGCAGCAGCGGGGAGGCCGAGTACGCCCCGCCCTTCAGCCGCTCCTCCCAGTGGACCTTGCCGGTCTTGGGGTCCAGGCAGGCCATCGTCCCCTTGTCCGACACGGCGTACAGTTCGTCGCCGACGGCCAGCGGGGTGGGGGTGTTCGGGGCGTGCTTCTTGTACGTCCACTTCACGTGAGTGGCGGTCACATCCCCCTTGCCGGACGGGTCCACGGCGATCAGGTGCTGGGTCATGTACCCGGTGGAGACGACCACCAGCCCGGCGGCGTACACCGGCCGGCAGATGAGCGACCAGCCGGCGGCCGGGTAGTTCGCCCGCCACACCTCGGCCCCGCTGTCCGGGTCGTAGGCGGCGACGAAGTCGCTCGCCGGGCTGACGATCAGCTTGGTGCCGTTGTGGTCGATGAGCTGGGCGGTGGTGAACGAGAACTTCATCCCCGCCTTGCTCTTCCGGTCGGTCTTCCACTTGCGGCTGCCGGTCTTGGCGTCCAGGGCGACGACGAACTGCTCGTCCCCGCCGTCGCAGCTGAACACCAGCTTGTCGCCGACCAGGATGGGCGACCCGCCGTTCCCGTGGACCGGCTTGTAGGCGTACTCCTGGGTGGCCCACAGTTGGGTGCCCTTCGGGTCGTAGCAGGCGGTGCCCATGTGCCCGAAGTGGACGAAGATGCGTTCGCCGTCCGTCACCGGCGTCGGGCTGGCGTGGCTGTTCTTCTTGTGCGGCTGCGGGGTGGCCTTGCCGTCCTCGGTGAACACCAGCTTGTCCCATTCGATCGCCCCGGTCTTGGCGTCCACGCATAACGCCCGCAGCTCGTGGTCGTCGCCCTTCGGCACGGCGGTGGTCAGGTACAGCTTGCCGCTCATCAGGATGGGTGACGACCAGCCGAGGCCGGGGAGGTCCGTCTTCCACGCCACGTTCGTGTCGGTGCCCCACTTGGTCGGCACGGACGGGCCGGTGTAGTGCCCGACCCCGTCCGGCCCGCGGAACTCCTTCCAGCTCGGGAGCGCGTCGGCGGGGTTGGCGGCCGGGGCGAGCGCCGCGGCGATCAACAGGCAGAGCATGAAAACCTCGGGTGGCGGTTACGGAGCGGAGAGCCGGGCAGGTTTGGGGTATCGAACGGTTGCGGGGAGGTGCCTGGCGCGATCATGAACCGCGCCCTTCGTAAATGGATTCGCGGCTGTCGTCCAAGTGGGCGGGCGTGCTCGGCTGGCTGTCCACCCAGGCATCGAACCTGTCCGACCAACCGTTCGGGTCGAGCTGGTTTGGCGTCGGTGACGGGGTCTTCACCTGGAGCATCTGCACGAGCGATTCCACCAGTTGCACTGCTTCCGGTGTCAGTCCGCTGGCGTCAATCGTGTGAGTCATGATCGCACCTCTCGGTCGTCCGATATCAACATACCGGACCGGACGGGTCCGAGTCCACCGGGGGATTCGGCCGGTTCCGGCATTTTCTGTCGCCCCCGTCGGACCGATTGCAGTTAGACTAAATAGCAGACACCCGGAGGCCCGCCATGACCCGCTCCGCCTGGATCACGCTCGCATCCCTCACGGCCGTGGGGGTAGTCGCCGCCCCGGTGCCGAAGGGGGTGAAGAAGAACCGGGATACGGAGGAACTGGTAGGCGAGTGGCTCGAACCGGAACAGAAGGCCCGCATTTGGTGGTTCAAGGAGGACGGCACCGCCGGCGGCGGCGACCTGAAGAACCCGAGCCGCCGCGGGCTGTACCGCATCGACCCGACGGCCAGCCCGAAGACGCTCGACTGGTCGGACGACGAGGGGCAGACGTGGCAGTTGGGCGTGTTCAGCATCGAGAACGGCACGCTGACGGTGAACATCGCCGCCGGCAGCAAGGACCCCCGCCCGACCGCGTTCGACGAGACCCCGCGGTCGCACAAGATCACCGCCACCCGGAAGAAGGAGTAGCCCGCACCGCCGGCCTCACACGGTTTCCAGAGTGATCTGGCCGACCGGCGCGGCGGGGGCGGGTCGGCCGTCGAACGTGAGCCGGAACAGTTCGAGCGTGTCATGCAACCCGATCAGGACGGGCACGCTCGGCGGCAGTTCTTCGACGAACAAGCAGTACAGGCGGAAGGTGTGATCCGGCAGTGGCGGGAACCGCACCCGCAGCTCGCCGTCGTGTACGCGGACCGCCCGCCCGCCGGCAGCCGTCGTCTGGTTCAGAACCGAGTTCTCGGCCGGGAACGGGATGTTCAGCGAACGGGCGAGGGTGGCGCTGATCTGGGTGTAGCTGGAACCCGTGTCGATGACGGCACGTTTGCACTCGGCGAAGTCGCCGCGGTCGTTTTGCAGCCACAGGGCAGTCCGTGCGTGGTGAATTCGGCGGATCGGTTCCGGCGGCGCGCCGAGGTCGGTGACGAGGCGGATCGGGAGTGTGATGGTGGGCATCAACGGGCCATCAGGAAGGCATCGGCGGCGGGCGCCGGCTCGACGTAGGTGACGGAGACGGGCGGCTTTCGCCCGACGGGCATCACTCTGAACAGTTCGGACATCGCGTCTAGCCCGACGGTCAGCACCGCCACCCCCTGGTCGTCATGGACGTACACGACGTGCTGGCCCGGCAGGTGGGCGGCGAGGGTCTGTTCGACCCAAATGTTATGCATGTAACTCGCGGCCGGCGGCGTGCCCCCCAGCCGTTCGGTGAAGTACTGCTCGTGGATAGCCACGATCCGCCGCACCTCGGCGGTGATCGGTAACCGATCGTCAGGTCCCGCCCCGTCCCGGAGGATGCGGAGTGCCCGCTCCAGCGTGTACTTCCCGTCGTCTGCGGCCGGTGGTGGCACTGGCCCTGTGGCGAAGCCGGCCAGAACCGCATCGGCTTCTGTGGGTACTGAGTGAGTCATACCCTGACGGTACCCGGTGCGGCGGGGCGGGTCAACTCAATCGCTCTCGCGGTGCCGCAGACCCACCTCGCGGGCGGCGATGCGGGCCAGGAACCGGGCCTTCTGCGCCGGCGTCAGCTCCTTCGTGAACCGATCCCGCACCGCCTCGATCCAGCGGATCTTGCGGTCACCGTAGTCGGTGGCGATCCGCACCAGCACCGGCCCGGTGTGGGCCAGCGCCCCGCGGACCACGCCGTCCAGGTGGTCCGGCTTGGTCGCCTCGGTGAACGCCAGCCCCAGCCCGTGTGATAGTGACTGATAGTCCAGCTTCGCCAGGTGGGTGGCGGTGGTGCGGCGGTACGCCGGCTCCTGGAGCATCTGCATGTAGTGGTACGCCCGGTCGTCCAGCACGAACACCTTCACCGGCAGGCACTCCCGCGCCGCCGTACTCAACTCCACCAGGCTCATCATCAGGCAGCCGTCGCCGGTGAGCGTGGCCACGGTGGACCCCGGGCACGCCCGCAGGGCGCCGATCGCGGCCGGCACGCTCCACCCCATGCTCTGGTTGTCCACCGGGTTGAAGTACGTCCGCGGCTTGGTCACCCGGTAGTGTTCGGCCGCCAGGTGTTCGCTGGCGGTCACGTCGGTGAACAGCCGGGCGTCGTCCGGCAGGTGCCGCCGCAGGGTGCGGATCAGGTGCAGCGGGTCGATGCCGCACTTCGTCGGCGGGACGGCGTCGGCCGCCTTGTCCGCGTCGCACTTCAGCTTCTTGATGCGGGCGACGAGGTGGCCGTTGGCTGGGCGGCGGAGGCGGTCCGCGCACGCCAGCAACTTCGACAGGAAGAGGCCGGCGTCGGCGTGGACGCACACGTCGGCCGGCACCACCTTGCCCAGGTTGTTCGCGTTCGCATCCACGTGGACGACGTGCCGCACCGCCGGGTTGCCGTAGAACCCGGTGCTCACCTCGCTGAACTTCACCCCGATGGCCAGCAGCGTCGTCACCCCGGACCGCAGCGGGTGCAGCGGGTCGAGGGCGAACGCCTTCTCAGCCACCTCGGAGGCGTGCGGGCCGTACCCCCACCCCACCGCCAGCGGGTGGCATTCGGGGATAACCCCCTTGCCGCTCACGCTGGTGGCCACCGGGGCTTGCAGCAGATCGGCGACGGCGGCGAGCGAGTCGGCGAAGTCCATGCACCCGTAGCCGGCGTAGATGCCCACCCGCTGCTTCGGGTCGGCCAGCAGGGCGATGGCCTTGGCGAACGCCGCGTCGTCGAACGGCACGGCCACGGCGTCCGGAGCGGCCACCCCCGCGTCGGTCATCTCGATGAGCAGGTTGAACGGCACCACCACCGCCACCGGCCCCGGCTCACCGGCCTGGGCGGTGGCGAACGCGCGGCGGATGGCGTCCGGGATCTGCCGCACGTCGGACACGGCCAGCACGCACTTGGTCACAGGCTTCAGCAGGGCGACGGTGTCGAGCGAATGCACCTGGAACGGGCGGTACTTGTCGCCGTTCGCCACGTCGCCGACGACGGCCACCACCGGCACCGAGTCGAGCAGCGCTTCGCCCAGCCCGGTGAGGGTGTTGGTCACGCCGGGGCCGGGCACCACGCACACCACCCCCGGCCGGCCGGTGGCGCGGGCGTACCCGTCGGCCATGCACGCGGCGCTGAACTCGTGGGTGCAGAGCAGGTACGGCAGGCCGACCGCCTTGAACTCGTCCCACAACTCGTTCTCTTGCGCACCCGGAATGCCGAACACGCACCCGACGCCGTGGGCCAAGAGCGAACTGGCGATGGCCTTCGCCCCGCTCATCTTGTGTGGCCGGAGCGGGCCGGCCGGGGTGCTCGCCGGGGTGACGGCCGCCGCCCCAACCGCCGCCGCCGTCTGCAACAACCCCCGCCGCGAGAACGTCCAGGTCATGACAACTCATCCAATTCGCCGGGTTCGCGTATCGTCTGTATCGGCTGCGCGGGGGCGGGAGTTGTGGGCGAGTTGCGGGAACGCGCCGGCGGTTCCGGCCGGGCCGCGAGCGTTACCGGCGGAACACCTTGTACGGACACCTGGTGTGGTCTACCATTGGGGTGCCTCTGCGGTGTTCGAGAGCCAGACATCTATTTGGCGAACCTACAAAATCCGCACGGGGGCCTTCTCAAATACACTCGCGGCTCGCAAGCCCATCCCCGCTTCGGCGGGACTGTAGTGGGATCCGAAAGGCGGGTGTGAGGCTCCCAGCTCAACTGCGGGTTCCCAATCGCGTCTGGAACGGCACAGGTGGAGGTTTTTCTTTTTTTGAGGATTCCTTCACGGGCGGTCCGGGCGGCGGCCGGAAGCCCCACACGTCGCAACAACTTCCGTCGCCCGGCGCGAACCGCCACCCCCGCAAAAATGTCCGCCCCCCGTCCGACACGGGGAAGAGTCTCACCGGCGGAAACGCCGCGAAACCCCTGGATTATCAGGCTGAACGGCGTGTGGGGTGTGACAGAGGCGTGTCACAAAATTTGGGTTGCACGGGCCGGCACAATCGCTAAGTTATCGCCCAGCCAACGACCCCCGGCCCGTCACCCCGAGGATGCAGGGATGAAAGCGACGATCCTCACCGATCGCACCGCCGCCACCACCCGCACGACCCCCGATGTTCTCGCCATCGGGCCGACTCCCTCGCCGGGCGACTTCGCCCGCGGCCGACCTCCTGAACCGACCACCATCTGATTCGATCTCGCCGAGGGCTGCCGGCCGGTTCCGGCCCGCACCCTCACCTCAAGCCATCACGACGCTGGCCGACCTTCACACCCCGCCCGCATGACGCGGGCTAGCACGGACGTGACCTGAGTCGCGCAGCGGGAGCGCTTCCCCCGCTGCCCTCGGCTCACGGGGTGTGCGTCACTCCAACGCCAGTCGTGAGGCGGGGCACGGACGCCCCGCCGCTCCCGCCCCGCTCCAAGGAAGGAGCGGGGCGGGAGCATTTTCCCTCTCACGTTACGCGCGGCCCGAACCCGCGGTTCCGTTCTAGATTCCCTTGTTCAGCACCCGTATCTTTTCACTGACGTATTTGCCCGCCCCGCCCGCCGAGTGTGACCCATGCCGACCTGCGACCACCCGTTCCTGAAGTTGGCCGACGAACGTGTCGTGATTCTCGACGGCGGCATGGGCACCAGTTTGCACCGCTACAAGCCGGCGGAGAAGGACTGGGGGTACGCGCCGAACGGCAAGTCGCTGATGAACTTGAGCGACGCGCTGGTGTACACGAAGCCGGATTGGATTCGGGAGATCCACGCCGGGTACTTCGAGGCCGGGTGCGACGCCGTCGAGACGAACACGTTCAACGCGAACACGATCGGGCTGGGCGAATTCGGCCTGGCCGACAAGGTGGAGGAAATCAACCGCCAGAACATCCGGCTGGCGAAAGAGGTGGCCGCGAAGTTCAGCACGAAGGACCGCCCGCGGTTCGTCGTCGGCAGCGTCGGGCCGGGCACCAAGATGCCGTCGCTCACCGACCCGGCCATCTACGTCGATTTCGACACCCTGGCCGAGGCGTACCGAGCGCAACTCCGGGTCATGATTGAGGAGCGGGTGGACGCCATCCTCATCGAAACCTGCTTCGACATCCTGCAAGCCAAGTGCGTGGCGATCACCGCCATCGAACTGATGAAGCAGATGGGGGTGCGGCTGCCGCTCATGGTGCAGCTCACCATCATCGACGCGAACAAGAAGATGCTGCCCGGAACCGACATCCCGGCCGGGCTGGTGGCCCTCGACCCGATCGACGAGATCGACGTGATCGGCATGAACTGCGGGGTCGGCCCGGACCTGATGCTCGACGACATCAAGCACCTGAGCCGGCACTGCCGTAAGCGGATCAGCGTGCTGCCGAACGCCGGCCTACCCGAGAACCGCAACGGCGAGACGTACTTCCCGCTCGACCCGCAGGGGCTGGCCGACTGGCACGAGCGGTTCGTCACCGAGTTCGGGGTGAACATCATCGGCGGGTGCTGTGGCACCACGGCCGACCACCTGAAGGTGGTGGCCGACCGCATCGGCGGCAAGCGGCCGGCAACGCGGAACCCGGTCTACCTGCCGATGGTGAGCAGCCTGCAAACGTCGCAGGAACTGGTGGTGGACCAGAAGCCCCTACTGGTGGGCGAGCGGACGAACACGAACGGCTCCCGCAAGTTCAAGCAACTGCTCGAAAAGGAAGACTGGCACGGCTTGGTGGAAATGGCCCAGGAACAGGAACGCGAAGGCGTTCACCTGCTCGACGTGTGCGTGGATTACGTCGGCCGCGACGGCGTGCGGGACATGAGGGAGGTCATCAAGCGGTACAACGCGGTGCTGAGCAAGCCGATGATGCTCGACAGCACCGAGACGCCGGTGATCGAGGCGGCGCTGAAACTGTGCAGCGGGAAGACGATCCTGAACAGCATCAACCTGGAAGACGGCCGCAAGACGCTCGACCCGAAGACGAAACTGGCGAAGAAGTACGGCGCCGGGCTGGTGGCGCTCACCATCGACGAGAAGGGTCAGGCCGACACCGCCGAGTGGAAGTTCGAGGTGGCGAAGCGGATCTACGACATCGTGGTTCACGAGTACGGCATCCCGCCGAGCGACCTGATGTTCGACCCGCTCGTGTTCCCGGTGAGCACCGGCCAGGAGCAGACGCGGAAGAGCGCGATCGCCACGTTCGAGGCCATCCGGCTCATCAAGCAGAAGCTGCCGGGGTGCCTCACGCACGTCGGGCTGAGCAACTGTAGCTTCGGGCTGAACCCGTACACCCGGCAGGTGGTGAACAGCGTCTACCTGCACTACGCCATCGAGTACGGCCTGGACTCCGCGATCTTGCATGCCAGCAAGATCATGCCGCTGGCCAGCATCGACGAGACGGGCAAGGAACTCGCCCGCCGGCTGCTGTTCGACGAGCGGGTGTTCGACGCCGCCGGGAACTGCACCGAAGACCCGCTGCAGTTGCTCATCGAACACTACGCCGACAAGAAGACGGAGTCGAAAAAGGGGCAGTCGCTCGGCGACACCATCGAGACGCGGCTGAAGCAGGCGGTCATCCAGGGCCGCCGCGAGACGCTCATCGCCGACCTGGACGGGGCGATGCTGAAGTATTCCCCCATCGACATCATCAACAACGTGCTGCTCGACGGCATGAAGGTGGTCGGCGACCTGTTCGGAAGTGGACAAATGCAACTACCGTTCGTGCTGCAATCCGCCGAGGTGATGAAGGCGGCGGTGGCCCACCTGGAAAAGTTCATGGAGAAGGTGGAAGGCCAGGAAAAGGGGAAGATCGTGCTGGCCACGGTGAAGGGGGATGTCCACGACATCGGCAAGAACCTGGTGGACATCATCCTCACGAACAACGGGTACAAGGTGTACAACCTGGGCATCAAACAGCCCGTCGATGCCATGATCGCCGAGTACCAGAAGACCGGGGCCGACGCCATCGGCATGAGCGGCCTGCTGGTGAAGTCCACCGTCATCATGAAGGAAGATTTGGTGACGCTGAACGACCGCGGGGTGAACCCGCCGGTGATCCTCGGCGGGGCGGCGCTCAACCGCAAGTACGTCGAGGACGACCTCACCCGCATCTATAAGGGGCGGGTGTTCTACGGGGCGGATGCGTTCGACGGCCTGCGGATCATGGACGAGTTGATGTTGAAGAAGAAGATCGCGCGATCCAGCCCGGCGCTGGCGGCGACCGCCCGTGGGAGCGAATCGAAGGCGACCGCCACGCTCGACAGCATCGACGTGGCCACCCACCACGCTCCCCCGGCCGCGTACTCAGCCCCGCTGCCGGCCCGTGCCCCGAACCTGCCGCGGGCCAGCGACATTCCGACCCCGCCGTTCCTCGGCACCCGCACGTTCACCGCCAAGATGGAGGACGTGTTCCCGTACCTGAACGAGCTCACCCTGTTCAGCACGCAGTGGGGGTTCGAGAAGGGCGGGGTGGACCCGAAGAAGTACAAGGAGCAGATCGACGGCACCGCCCGCCCGGCGCTCGACCGGCTGAAGGCGTTCTGCCTGTCCGAGAACGTGCTGCAACCGGCCGCCACCTACGGCTTCTTCCCCGCCGCCGCCGCCGGGCAGACGCTGAGCGTGTACGCCGCGGACCGCACCACAGTCCTCCAGCAGTTCAAGTTCCCGCGGCAGGATTTCGGCGACTTCATGTGCCTGAGCGACTACGTCGAGCCGCTGAAGGACGGGAAGCCGGTGGACTACATCGGCATGATGGCCGTGACCGTCGGGCACGAGGTGACGCGGCGGTGCAACCAGCTCCGCGACGCGAACAGGTACCAGGACTACCTGTTCCTGCACGGGCTGGGGGTGGAATCGGCGGAGGCGTTCGCCGAACACTTCCACAAGCACCTGCGGGCGGAGTGGGGCATCGGCGGCAAGGACAGCCCGGTGATCCAGAAGCTGTTCAAGGGGCACTACCGCGGGCGGCGGTTCGCGTTCGGCTACCCGGCGTGCCCGCGGCTGGAAGACCAGACCGGACTGTTCCAACTGATCGACCCGACGCAGGTGGGCATCACCCTGACGGAGCAGTTCCTGCTCGAACCGGAGCAGAGCACGACGGCGATCGTGTTCCACCACCCGAACGCCAAGTACTTCAACGTGAAACGCGGCGGCGAGGTGGAGTTCGAGTAGCCGACCGGGCGGGCAACTTCTTGCCGGCTGGCTTCTTCGGCGGTTCAGGCGGCAGCGATTTGACCCACTCCGCCAGGTCGCGGAGTTCCCGGCCGATGGGCTTTTTCTGAAGTTCCGGCTGGGAGTGGAACAGGCACTCCAGTGACAATTCGGCCGGGTTCACCCCGACTGCCAGCGCGAACGCCAGTAGCCGGTCGTCGGGCATGTCCGCCTTGTTCGATTCGTACATGGCAAATCGGCGAGCGCTCACCCCGACCTTCCGCGCCGCCTGCTCAACGGTGAGACCCGCCGCCTTGCGGTGACGTGAGATCAACTCGCCGACCCCGTCAACAAGAAACAGCCCCATCGGTCAGCCCTCGAACTGTGCCAAGGACAGTTGCTTCCACGCCAGGTTGATGTGGAGGGTGATCTCCGCCACTTTTACGGTCGTGAGGGCCGGCGACCTCGCCCACGGCAGGTACTCGTGGTTGATCTTCCGCAAGACCCGCCGGCCGCGACGCAACCTCTGTTCGTCCGTTGCCGACACCGCCGCCCCAGCTTGGAGTCGAGCAATCATACGCTCCAACGCTTCGCGGACGCGGAGCAGGTTGGACACCAGCGGTTGGCTTGGGCGGGCCATCCGAGTTCACAACACCCGGCTCGTTCGCACCTCGCAACGGCTGCCCGGCCATTCCTACGGCATGGGCGCCATCACCCGCTTGATGGCGGTCGCCTTGCCGCCGGCCGGGTCGATGTCCACGATCACCCCGGCCAGCCGCACGTCCCCGGTGGCCACGTCGAACGGCTGCGGCACGAACGTGACCGCCGTGGTCAGCACCCGGTCCACCCGCCGGCCGAGGATGCTGTCGAACGGGCCGGACATGCCGGCGTCGCAGATGAACGCGGTGCCGTCGCGGACGTGTTCGTCCGCCGTCTGCACGTGTGTGTGCGTGCCCAGCACCGCCGCCACCCGCCCCTTCAGGTGGTGGAACAGCAGGTACTTGTCCGCCGTCGCCTCGGCGTGCGCGTCCACGATCAGCACGTCGGCCTTGCCCGTCAGCGATTCGATCACCCGGTCGGCGGCGGCGAACGGGCAGTCCACCGCCCGCATGTACGTCCGCCCGAGTACGGTGAACACCGCCACCCGCGTTTCACCCACCGTGAACAGCACGCAGTCACGGCCGGGTGCGGCGGCTGGGTAGTTGGCCGGCTTACACACCGGCTCGGTCTCGGTCCGTAGCACGTCGGCGATGTCGTACTTCTTGTAGATGTGGTCGCCGAGGGTGACGGCGTCGATGCCGGCGGCGCGGAGTTGGCGGTAGTCCCGGGGCGTCAGCCCGGACCCGTTGGTGGCGTTCTCGGCGTTGGCCACCACGAACGCCAGCCCCTCCGACTTGCGGAGGGCGGGCACGATCTGCTTCACCGCCGTCAGCCCGGGCGGGCCGACGATGTCGCCGACGAATAGAAAACGCACGTCAACCACCTCGCCGGGCGTTCGAGGGTAGCGGAACACGCCCGGCCACTGTACTCCCGTTGCGGTCGGGAATGAAGCGGACGACGATGGAACGTGAGACGGTTCTCATCGAGCGTGTCCGGATGTGCGGCGGTGTCGGGTGCCAACTGTCCGACGGCACGACACCCGACGTGGTTCCGCGGCCTATCGCTGTACTACCCGGCTCGTTCAACCCGCTGCACCACGGGCACCGGCTACTGGCCGAGGTCGCCGAACGTCGGCTCGGCTCGCCGGTGCATTTCGAGCTGAGCGTGTCGAACGTGGACAAGCCGGACCTGGGCGACGACGAGTTGACCCGACGGTTGATGCAGTTCGTCGGGGTGGCCCCGGTGTGGGTGACGCGGACGGCGACGTTCGCGGCGAAGGCGGACGTGTTCCCCGGGGCGGTGTTCGTCCTCGGGTTCGACACGGCGATGCGGCTGATCGACCCGAAATACTATGGCGGGGAAGGGGAGCGGGATGCGGCGCTACGAACGCTGCTCGACCGCGGGTGCCGGGTGCTGGTCGGCGGGCGGGTGGACGCGGCCGGCGTGTTCCGCGTGTGGCACGACCTGCGGCCGGCGTACCGCGAACTGTTCGACGCCATCCCGGAGGGCGAGTTCCGGGCGAACGTCAGTTCGACCGAGTTGCGGCGACAGAGCGGATGATTACCCCGCCGCCGCCTGTAGCTTCGCCAGCCCGGTCTTCGCCACATCCAGCGGGTCCTGCTTCCAATACTCGCGGTTGAACAATTCCAGGCTCAGATAGCCGGCGTACCCGATCGCCCTCAGGGTGGCGAACACCTCCTTCAGCGGGGCCACGCCGTCGCCGGGGTACACCCGGTCTTGATCCACGATCTTCCCCCGCTCGATCTTCGGGTAGTCGTTCACGTGGAAGATGCCGATGGCGGCGGCGCTCACCAGCTTCAGCCCGCCGAACTCGCTCCCGCCCTTGTACAGGTGGTACACGTCCGGCAGCACCGCCCCGCCGTCCTTCCCGCAGTCCATCGCCGCCAGCAGCGTCTCGCCGAGCTTGCCAAGGCTTTTGCTGTGCCCCCACACCTCCACCAGCGGGGTGACGCCCATCGACTTGCCCAGCTCCAGCAGCACCCCGTACCGCTCGGCGGCGACGGCCGGCGGCACCGTGTCGGTGAACTTCGGGTCGTCGCGGCGGCTACCCCCGCCGGTGGCCCCGACCGGCGGGGCGGCGATCCGCGTGCCGCCCACCTGGAGCACCTTGTCCATGTCCCGCTTGGCCGTCTCCAGCCCCTTCTTGCGGCGGTCGTCGTCGTTCACCAGCCATTCGGCGAACCCGATGGCGTCCGGCACCGCCAGCCCCGCGTCGGCGAACCGCTTCTTCAAATCCTTCAGCGTGCCGCCGCCCTTCGTGTACTCGTCCAGCTCCTGAATCCACGGCTCGATGGCGGTGTACCCGGCCTTCGCCGCCACGTCGATGCTCTCGGTGATCGGCCGCGGCTTACCCCAGTCTCCCTGGCCGATGCGGATGGTGGACGTGTTCAGGCAGAAGCCGGGCTTGGGGGCCGGCTTCTGGTCGTGCGCCTTGGCCACCGCGGCGACGGTGACGGCGGCCCCGGCGGCGAACAGCGAACGGCGGGTGAGGTCGGGCATCGGCGGTCCTCGTGGCGGCTACAATTCCGCTGCCCCTGTTGTACCCGGAGTTCCCCCGATGTTCACGCTGCTTCTGTCGGCTTCGCTGCTCGCCCCGGCCGCGGAGCCGGCCAAATACGCTAAGCCGGACCTGCTGGTCGAGCCGGCGGACGCGAAGGCGGACAAGTTCACCGTCCTCGACACCCGCACGAAGGACAAGTACGCCGACGGGCACGTTCCGGGGGCGGTGAGCGTGGCCGTCGGCCCGTGGGCGAAGGCGGTGAACGACGGCAAGGCGGACGCCGCGTTCTGGAGCAAGGAGCTGGCGAACCTCGGCATCACGCCGGAGAAGCCGGTGCTGGTGTACTCGGACGACCTGCGGGATGCCGCCCGCGGGTGGTGGCTGCTCAAGCTGGCCGGGGTGCCGGACGCCCGCCTGCTGAACGGCGGGTGGGACGCCTACACAACGGCCAAACTGGACGTGAGCAAGGACGCGGTGAGTCCGCCGCAGGCGTCGGCCCAGAAGTGGAAGGCGGAACCGCGGCTGGCGGTGCTGGCCGACGTGGTGAAGCTGGCGGGCGCGAAGGACGCCTGTGTGGTGGATACCCGCAGCGCGACCGAGGTGGCCGGCGGGAAGGTGCCGGGGGCGCAGGTGCTGGAGTGGACCGAACTGCTCGACGAGACGACGAAGAAGTTCAAGCCGGCCCCGGCCCTGATGAAGCTGTTCGACGAGAGGAAGGTCGATCTGGGCAAGCCGTGTGTGACGTACTGCCAGGGCGGCGGGCGGGCGGCGGTGATGGCGTTCGGGCTGGAGTTGATGGGGGCGAAGGACGTGCGGAACTACCACAAGAGCTGGGGCGAGTACGGGGCGGACACGACCACCCCGAAGGAGAAGAAATGAGGATGTAGCCGCGGGTCGGAGACGAGCGGTGACGCAGTGTCCGATGTTTTCGCCCCGGAGGGGCGGGTGCCCGTAGCCAGGGGTGGAGCGAGCCGTAGGCGAGCGCAACCCCTGGACCCTGGACCCAACGCCCAAGCCCCGGAGGGGCGCCTGAGGTCAGGCACCCCTCCGGGGCTTGGGCGTTTCACTCGTGTTCCTGGGGTTCGGTCGCGTCTTCGACGCTCCGTCACCCCAGGCTACGGGCAATCGCCGCTCCGCGGCTCAAGACAAGCGATCCGGTGCGGCCGAACGCGCTCCCCATTGGGTCGCGGCTATTTCTTCTTCCCCACCAGCTTCCGCACCTGCACCGGCGGGGCGTCCGGCGGGGCTTTCAGCGACCCCAGGAAGGCGATCACCGCCGCCCGGTCGTCGGCCGGCAACTTCTGGTACGCCGTCGTCACACTCTTCGCGTCCCCCCGGTGCTGGCTGATCGCGTCCTTCAGCGTCGGGGCGGAGCCGTCGTGCAGGTACGGCCCCGAGTCGGCCACGCCCCACAGCGGCGGGGTCTTCCACTCCTGCGGCGGCGGGACGTGGCCCGGCCGGGCGTTCTCCGGCGGCGGCTCGGGGCCGTAATCCGGGAACCCGCCGGCCGCCGACGGGTCGTCCAGCGTGTACATCAGGAAGTCGGAGTACACGCCCTTCACCCCGCCCATGTCCGGCACATGGCAGGCGGCACACCCGACCGACTTGAACACCGCCTTCCCGCGGTCGGCGGTCGGGCTGCTCACCTCGACCGGCTTCGGCAGCGTGTCCACGAACGCCACCAGATTGCGGAACTGCTGCTTCGTCAGGTCCGGCGGCACGTCGGCGGACGACGACTTGTGCAGCGGCTGAGCCTGCTGACTGATCGGCGTGCCGAGGCCGAGTTCGTTTGCGCACGCCGCGGCCACGAACTCCTCGACGGTGGCGAACTTCCCCTTCCACCCGAACTTGCCGATTCGCCCGTCGGCCGTCCGCGGCACCCGCCCGACCGGCACCCCGCTGAAGTCGCCGATGATCTCGGCCAGCGCCGTTCTCGTTCCCCGCCGCTGGGCGTTCGCCACGATCGCCTTCGGCGAGATGCGGTCGATCCAGCCGATGCCGAACAGCGCCGTGGTCTGCACGCTCTGAGTGCGGACCGGGTCGAACGGCGGCTTCGGCGGCGGGCGATACCCGCCGGCCGGCGGTGCGTAGTCGCAGTGTTCGCCGGGCCGCGGGGGCGGAGGTGGGGGCGGTGGCGGTGGGGTCGGGAACGTGATCACCGGGAACCGCGTCCGCAGCAGCTTCTCCGACTCGCGGTCCGCCTTGCTCGTGCTGTCGGCGTGGATCACCCCGGTCAGGTACTCGTTCCGGCCCGGCTGCGGCAGCACCTCGAAGTGGACGGCGTTGTGCCCGACCTCGCCGCCGCCGCCGACCCCGCCCTGGAAGTGGCAGAACGCGCACGACCGGCCGTTGAACACCGGGCCGAGGCCGTCGCCGGAGGCGAGCGGGTCGTTCGCCGTCCACTCGTGCTCGAACAGCTCGCGGCCGGCGGCGACCTCAGCGGCCGACGCGGACGGCCCGAACCACACCGGCATTCCGTCGGAGAACACCCACCAGTAAATGCCGGCGGCGACCACCGCCAGCGCAAGCCCGCCGACCAGCCGCCGTTTCATGCTCGGCGTCCACCGCCGCGGTTCCCGGTCGTCCGACATGTTCGCCTTCTGAACAGGTGAGACGTGTGAGTTGACGATACCCGATCCGCCGGGCGAGGGCAACCGTTCCGTTCGTCCCGAGTTCCACACCCTATCATGTCGTGATGACGGCCCTGCCGCCCTCCGTTCCCGCCGACCCGCCGATCTGGAAGCGGGTGCTGACGCTCGCGCTGCCCACCCTCGTCCAGCAGGGGCTGCTGTTCTTCATCCAGCAGTACGACCAGCACCTGGCCCGGCACTTCTCCCCCGAGCACCAGGCGGCGCTCACCACCGCCAACTACCTGTACTGGTTCGTGTCCAGCTACTCGGTCGTCGTCAGTGCCGGGGCGACGGCCCTGGTCGGCCGGTTCGTCGGGGCGACCGACTGGCCGCTGGCGAATCGGGCGGCGGCCCAGGCGATGTTGCTGGCGGTCGGGTTCGGGCTGCTCGGTACGCTGGTCGCGCTGCTCGGGCTGCCGGCGCTCATGAACGGCATCCAGCTCCAGGGCGGGTCGCCGGACATCGCCGTGCGGTACCTCACCCCGCTCATGCTGGCGCTCACCATTCAGATGGTGCAGACCGGCGGCATCGCGTGCCTGATCGGCGCCGGGGACACGAAGATCGGGCTGTGGGTGCTGGCCGGGGTGGCGGCGGTGAACGTGCCGGCGGCGTGGCTGCTGTCCGGCGGCGGCGAGCCGGGCAAGGGTTTCGGGTTCACCGGCATCGCGCTGGGCACGGCGCTCAGCCACGCGGCCGGCGGGGTGGCGGTGCTGGTGGTGATGTTCCGCGGGCGGGCCGGGTTAACGCTGACCCTCCCGCGGCTGTGGCCGGACCGCGACCTGCTGTACCGCTTGCTGCGGGTGAGCGTGCCGGCCGGGTTCGACGCCCTGTCGGTGGCGTGCTGCCAGTTGCTCTTCCTCGGGATCGTGAACGGGCTGGGGATCGAGGAGGGGGCGGCGCACGGCATCGCCATCCGGTGGGAGGCACTCGGCTACCTGGCCGGCGGGGCGTTCGCGCCGACGGCGATGGCGGTGGTCAGCCAGAGCCTGGGGCAGAAGCGGCCGGACCGCGCCGCCCGCGGCGGGTGGGCGGCGTTCGGCATGGCGTGCGGGGTGATGACCGCGATGGGGGTGGTGTTCTTCGCCCTGGCCGGGCCGATGTGCGGGTGGATGAGTCCGGACAACCCGCACGTGGCGGACATGGCGGTGGACGCCCTGCGGCTGATCGCGTTCGCCATGCCGGCGGTGGCCGCGTGGATCATCTTCACCGCCGCCCTGCGGGCGGCCGGCGACACCCGCTTCCCGGTGGTCATCACCTGGGTGGGGTTCGTCGGCGTGCGGATCCCGCTGGCGTTCTTGCTCACCCGCCCGTCGCTCGGCCTGGGGTTGCAGGGGGCGTGGGTGGCGATGGTGGCGGACTTGTATGTTCGCGGGGCGCTGTTCGTGTGGCGGTTCGCCGGCGGGCGGTGGCAGACGATCAAGGTGTGAGTTGACGGGGCGAGCCGGGAGCGGGTTTGGCGAGCCGGGAGCGTGAGCGACCGGAGGATTCAACCACTCCGGTCGCTCACGCTCCCGGCTCGCCAAACCCGCTCCCGGCTCGCCAATTCCCGGCTCACCCGCCCTTCTTCACGTCGAAGCAGTGCAGCTTGTCCTGGTCGCGGACGTACAGCTTGCCGTTCGCCACCACCGGGTACTGCCAGCTCGGTTTGCCGCTCGGCTCCGGGATGTCGAACGCCCCGGTCAGCTCGAACTTGTCCGGGCTGGCCTTCACCAGTGCCATCTTCCCGTTTTGATAGCGGAAGTACAGCATGCCGTCGGCGTACACCACGCACCCGGACCCGCTGCCGCCGCCGGCCCCCTTGCTCTCCTTCCACTTGATCTCGCCGGTCTTCACCTCGACGCACGCCGGGTACCCGTTGTTGTGCGCGTGCCCGAAGTACACGTGGTCGCCGACCAGCACCATCCCGCCGTGGTGGTTCTGCAACTCGCCCGACTTGTAGTACTTCAACTCCTCGGCGGTGAACTTGCCGCCGCTCTCCTTGACGTGCAGCAGGGCCGACCCGCCGTCCCCATACCCGGTGCTGCACCACACCAGGTCGCCCTTCACCACCGGGGTGGGGATGTTGGCGGTGCCGTTCATGATCCGCGTGTACTGCCACAGCAGCTCGCCGGTCTTGGCGTCCACCCCGACCACCCCGCCGGCCTTACCCAACAGCGTCACGTACAGGTCGGTCTTGCCCACGGTCATCTTGGCGGCGGACGAGTACCCGCCGGCCCCGCCGGCGTTCGCCACCTCCGTCTTCCACAGCGTCTTGCCGGTCTTCGCCTCCAACGCTACCACCGCCGCCTTGTTGCTGCACGGCGTACAGATCACCTTGTCCCCGTCCACCAGCACGCTCTCGCTGTACCCCCACGCCTGCACGCCCCCGCCGAATTCCTTCGTGTAGCTCTTCTTCCACACCTCCTTGCCGTCCTTCGCCGACAGGCACACCAGTTCCCCGCCGGGCGACACGCAGTACACCCGCCCGTCGGCCACCGTCGGCGTGCTCTTGGTGCCCTCGTCGTACCCCACCTTCTGGGCGGGGGCGAACGGGGTGCTCCACACCTCCTTGCCGTCCGCTTCCTTCAGGCACCACACGCAGTCCTTGCCGTCCTTCTTGCCCGACCCGTAGATGAACCCGCCGGCCACGGCCACCGTGCTGTACCCGCCGCCGATCCCGCTCACCGTCCACACCTTCGGCGGCCCGCCCTTCGGCCACTCCTGGAGCAGGCCGGTCTCCTTCGACGCGCCGTCGCGGTTCGGGCCGCGGAACTGCGGCCAGTCGCCGGCCTTCGCGTCGGCCGACGGAACGAGCAGGGCGGATAGGATGAGGCAGGAGGGAAGCATCGGCCGGGGTCTCGGAAAGGGATTGGGGTAGGCGATGGCAGTGTAGAACGTCGCCGCCGCGGCGAGTAGAATTGCCGCCGACGGAAGGGTGGCAGAGTGGTCGATCGCAACCGCCTTGAAAGCGGTCAACGGGTCAAACCGTTCGAGGGTTCGAATCCCTCCCCTTCCGCTGGTACGCCGGTTGCACCCGTCCGGTCGCCTCTCAACCGGGAGCCAACCATGATACCGGACGAACCCGTCGATCCGCCCCCGCCGGCGGCCACCCCGGCCGACGTACTCAACCCGCACGACGCCGCCGACCCCCGACCGGCGGATGAGCCGGCGCCCGGCATCCGCGACCCGCGGTACCTGCCCGGCCCGCCGATCCTCGACCCGCCCCCGCCTGGCCTGCCCGACCCGGTGGTACCGGTGCCAGAGCCGGCTCAGCCGACCTGACACATACACGCGGCGGGTTCGTCTACTGCACCTTCCATTGCTCACGCGGCGCCGCCGGCCGGTGTGGTCAGTCGGGTCAGTTCGTTCAAAATGTCCGCGCCCAGCACTTCATCCAGCCGGGCGAGCGCCCGGGCCACCGTCGCCCCGTCGAACACCCGGTGGTCGTACACCACTCGTACCGGCACCCGCCCGTCCGCCCCGATCACACCGTATGTCAGCAGGCAGGTGAGCGGGGACAGTGGGTGCAGCGACTCGGCCCCGAGCGCCGAGTACGACGACACCCCGAACGTGCCCAGGTACTCGGCCTTCCGGCTACCCCGCAGGTTCAGCAGGTACCACCACAGGGTGCGGCGGACGACCTTCGGCAGGCGGAAGAACCGCAGGCTCATCCGGAACGCCTCCTCCACCGGGCGGGTGCGGAAGTCACGGATGACCGCGTCGAGTTCGGGAAGTGTCATCTCCTCCGGCCGCGGCACGTTGGCGAAGAACACTCCCGGCTCGCCCTCGAACCGCCGCTCGACGGCGATCGACGCCACGCTCACCGGGTGTTCGTACAGCCGCTCCCACGGCCACCGCACATACGCCCGCCGCAACTCCGGCACGTCGCGGCAGACGAGGGCGAACGCCTTGGTGAACACGGCGCACCAGCTGACCCGCTCCGGCAACCGGCGACGGACCTCGATCAGCCGCGACACGTCGATCACCCGCTGGACGGGCACGGTGGGGATGCGGCGGGCGAAGTGCAGCAGGTCGCACACGGCCCGCCGCGGCACGGTGAGCGGGACGGTGCGGCCGCGCTGGGTCATGGGCACACCCTCGGGAACAGGGTCAGAATACGACGAACCGGCGCTCGGCTGCCCGCGGGCAGGCAGTTCTCCTCCCGGAAGGTGGCCGTCCGCAACCGCCGTGCCGCGGCACCGCCGCGGAACCGACCCCGGCACACAAGTTGCCACCACGTCACACGTTCCGATTCCTCACGAGGGCGAGCGATGGCGAAGGCGAAACCTCAGACCCCGGCGGTGAACAGCACGACCAGCCGGGCGATGGGCACGGTGGCCGGGGTGGCGACGGGGGCGGCGGCCGGGTCACTGCTCGGCCCACTCGGGGCGGCGGCCGGGGCGGTGATCGGCGGGGTGGCCGGGGCGGTGGCCGGCACCGAAGCGGCCAAGCCGGCCGTGCAACGCAAGGTGAAGGCCACCCTGACCCGCGCGACGAAGACGGTGACGAAGGCGGCGACAAAAACGGCGACGGCGGTGAAGGCGAAGGTGGCCGGCAAGCCGAAGGCGAAATCGGCGAGCAAGGCGCCGGCCAAGAAGAAGCCGGCGGCGAAACGGAAGTGACCGCCGGCCGTTCGCCCTCACACTTCCGCGGCAGACCGTGGCACCTCGGCCCGGTTCCGGATATGCTCTCCTCTGCCCCCGCCCCGGAGCCGCTCCCATGTTCCGCCGGTGCCTCCCCGTCTGCATGATTCTGTTCGCATCGCTCGCACCCGCGGCCGACACCAAGACCGGGTTCGTGGACAAGGTGTTCAAGAACGCCGACGGCAACGAGTCCAAATACGTCCTGTTCGTCCCGCACGCCTACGACGGGTCGAAGGAGTTCCCGGTCATCCTGTTCCTGCACGGGGCCGGGGAGACGAAGGGCGGGCAGAAGATGCCGGTGGAGCAGGGCATCGGCCCGCACGTCAAGCGGAACGAGAAGACGTTCCCGGCGTTCGTGGTCATCCCGCAGGCCGAGACCCGCGGGTGGGAGGCGGACGGGCCGAACGGCAAGCGGGCGATGGCCATGCTGGACGCCACGATGAAGGAGTACAAGATCGACGCCAGCCGCCAGTACCTGACCGGGCTGAGCATGGGCGGGTACGGCACCTGGAGCCACGCCGCCGCCTACGCCGACCGCTGGGCGTGCTTCGTGCCCATCTGTGGGGGCGTCCGCACCGCCGATCAGGTGTCGGGCACCGCCGAGAAGGTGAAGGACCTGCCGTGCTGGTGCTGGCACGGCGACCAGGACGGGTCGGTGAAGGTGGAGAAGTCCCGCGAGCTGATCGAGGCGATGAAGAAGCTCGGGGCGAAGCCGCTGTACACCGAGCTGGAACACGTCGGCCACAACAGTTGGGACGCCGCCTACGCCAGCCCGGACCTGTTCGCCTGGATGCTGAAGCAGAAGAAGAAGTGATTGGAACGCCGACGGGTAGCCACCCGTCGGTTTTTTCTTTCCCCTCCGGAGTCTCTCTCATGACCCAGAAGAAGAAGCAGTCCCGCCGCGGGTTCTTCGGCACGGCGGCCGTCGCCGGCACCGCCCTCACCCTGTCGGCCAAGAGCTACGCCCAGGTGCCCGGCGCGAACGGCAACCTGCGGGTGGCGTTCATCGGCGTCGGCGGGCGGTGCCAGCAGCACATCGACGTCATCCTGAAGATGCAGAAGGAGGGGAAGGGGGTCGTCCCGGTCGGCGCGTGCGACGTGTGGGACGGCGACCCGAAGAAGAGCAGCGGCAAGGGCGCCGGGCTGTACCCGTCGGCCAAGCGGATGGGGGTGGACGAGGCCGACAAGAAGCACGTGGCCAAGGACTACCGGGTGCTGCTGGAGCAGAAGGACATCGACGTGGTGACCATCGCCACCCCGGACCACTGGCACGCCCGGCAGACGATCGACGCCATGAACGCCGGCAAGCACGTGTACTGCGAGAAGCCGATGACCCGCACCATCGCCGAGGGGCAGGCGGTGGTGGACGCGTGGCGGACGACGAAGAAGGTGATGAGCGTGGGCGTGCAGAGCATGGCCGACCCGATCTGGGGCAAGGCGTACGATTACATCAAGGCGGGCAAGATCGGGCACGTGCTCCAGGCCCAGACGCGGTACTACCGCAACTACGACGGCGGGCAGTGGCGGTACTACTCGCTCACCAAGGACATGAACCCGACCACCGTGGACTGGGACATGTTCCTCGGGCACAAGTTCGACGTGAACGGGGTGAAGCTCGGGCCGACCCCGCAGGAGCAGCCGTTCGACCGGGCGGTGTTCCACCAGTGGCGGTGCTACTGGCCGTTCGGCGGCGGCATGTTCACCGACCTGTTCGTCCACCAGGTGACGCACCTGATCGCGGCCATGGGCGTGCGGTACCCGAAGCGGGTGGTGGGCGGCGGCGGCATCTACATGGAGTACGACGGGCGGGACGTGCCGGACGTGGCCATGGTGTGCGCGGACTACGACGAGGGCTGCCAGATGTTCGTCACCGCCAGCATGTGCAACGACTACCCGATCGACGAGTGCATCCGCGGCAAGCTCGGCACCATCAAGTTCCTGCCCCAGTCCGGCGACCTGATGAAGGGGTTCGAGGTGCTGCCGCAGAAGGTCGGCCAGGGCGCCCGCGGGCCGGGCGACGGCGGGAACGAGAAGGGTGAGATCGTGACCGTGGACATGGACCCGAAGACCGACCTGACCTACAACCTGTGGGTCAACTACCTGGACTGCGTGAAGAAGGGCGAGCAGGGCACGCTCAGCACCCCGGAACTCGGCGCCGCTGCGTTCACCACCGTGAACATGGGCGTGCTGTCCCACCGGAACGATGAGGTGTTGTACTGGGACAAGGAAGCCCGCAAGCCGGTGAAGGCGGACGGCACGTTCAGCAAGAACTGGGAGAAGCGGAGCAAGGAGCGGGGCAAGCCGAACCAGATCATCGGCTGGCAAGGCGGGGACGCCGGCAGCAAGCTGGTGCCGCCGGAGTACATGAAGCTGGCCGGCCCGTGGGTGGACGGCAAGGACCCGGCCGGCGGCTGATGGCGCGGTTGACGGTGTGGTAAACTGACCCGGCCGGCCGCGAGGTGTCGCCTCGCGGCCGACCGGGTTTTCTTTTCAACCTACCGAGGCCGCCCATGCGAGCGGTGGACGTGATCCGCGCCAAGCGGGACGGCCAGGAACTCGCCCCGGAGCAGATCCGGGCGTTCGTGTCCGCCGCCGCCACCGGGGCGTGGCCGGACTACCAACTGTCCGCCCTGCTCATGGCGATCTTCCTGAAGGGGATGACCGCCGCAGAAACCGCCGTCCTGACGCGGGCGATGGCCGACTCGGGGAAGGTGCTCGACCTGTCCGACCTGCCCGGCGTGAAGGTAGACAAGCACAGCACCGGCGGGGTGGGCGACAAGGTGTCGCTGGTCCTCGCCCCGCTGGCGGCGGCGTGCGGGGTAACGGTGCCGATGATGTCCGGCCGCGGGCTGGGGCACACCGGCGGCACGCTCGACAAACTGGAAGCGATCCCCGGCTTCCGCGTCAACCTGAGCGAGGCCGAACTGCGAGCCGCGCTGCGGACGCTCGGCTGCGGGATGCTCGGGCAGACGGCGGAGGTGGCCCCGGCGGACAAGAAACTGTACGCCCTGCGGGACGTGACCGGCACCGTCGAGAGCATCCCGCTCATCACCGCCAGCATCCTGAGCAAGAAGCTGGCCGAGGGCATCTCCGCGCTGGTGATGGACGTGAAGTGCGGCCGCGGGGCGTTCATGAAGACGCTACCCGAAGCGAAGGCACTGGCCGAGTCGATCCAGCGGGTGGGCACGGCGAACGGGTTGACCGTGCGGACGCTCATCACGGACATGGACACCCCGCTCGGCCGGGCCGTCGGGCACTCGCTCGAAGTAATCGAGGCGATCGAGACCCTGAAGGGGAACGGCCCGGAGGACCTGACCGCGTTGTGCGTGCGGCAGGCGGAACTGATGGTCGAGTTGGCCGGCATCCCGGACGCGGCGGCGCAGGTGCGAGCCGTGCTCGACGGCGAGGCGGTGCTCGACAAGTTCCGCCAGATGGTCGAGCAGCAGGGCGGCGACCCGCGGGTGGTGGACGATTACTCGCTGCTGCCGACCGCGCCGAACGTCACGCCGATTCCGGCCCCGCAGAGTGGGTTCGTCGCCGACATCGACCCGTATGCGGTGGGCGTTGCGGTTCTCGCGCTCGGCGGCGGGCGGCAGACGGCGACGGACGACATCGACCCGGCGGTCGGGGTGATCGTGCGGGCGAAGCGGGGCGAGGCGGTGAAGGCGGGCGAGCCGGTGTTCGAGGTGCATCACCGCGGCGACACCGGCGTGCGGGAGGCGACCGACCTGCTCCGCGGGTGCTTCCGCATCAGCGACGAATCGCCGCCGGAGAAGCCGCTGATCCTGGAGGTGTTGCAATGACACCGGATTCGCTCGTCGCCACCGCCACCGCCGCCCGGCTACGGGCGTTCGCCCCGTACTCCAATTTCCTGGTCGGGGCGGCGCTCGAGGCCGACGACGGCACCGTCATCACCGGGTGCAACGTGGAGAGCGCCAGTTACGGGCTAACGATTTGCGCTGAGCGGGTGGCACTGGTGAAAGGGGTGAGCGACGGGCACACCCGGTTCCGGTGCGTGGCGGTGGTGGCCGACACCGCCGACCTCACCCCGCCGTGCGGGGCGTGCCGCCAACTGCTGTGGGAGTTCGCCCCGGACGCGACGGTGATCCTCGCCAACCTGCGGGGCGACCGGCGGACGTTCACGATGAAGGAACT